>DATGIG010000213.1:0-2639 GCA_035295825.1 Chthonomonadaceae bacterium
TCCCAACGCTCAGCAATGCAAGGGCATAGCTGAGAAGGGGGACAGCCCTGAATACCCTTCCTTTCTTGTGCGCCAGAACGTCAGTTATCATTGCGAGGTTTGAATGTCTTTCGGCATGCGCCTGCTTATGTTCTCCAGGCAAAGCAGGCTGGCTAGCAGAACGATGGAGCGCTCGGCATATTTACCGGCAAACCCTCCTGAATGAGTGTAGCCATATTTATCGCCAAAGCCATCCCCCAAATGGCCGATTTTAGGCGATCGGTTTTTTATCCCGCCCAATTAGAACGATAGGCAAGAGGCGGTACAATCCGCCATTTTGCGGATGCTTTCCTTTGCGAATGCCCGCATACTACAGGGGATAGAATCCGCACGTCGCTTCGGCATCCGCACCAACGACATCACCTTGCTGTCTATCGGCGGTGTGGCCCGCCTGGCACAGATGCCGGACGACTGGTTCGGAGCCGCACAGCAAACCACATGGGAAAACCTTTCCCAAGAAGGAGAGAAAGATGGTAGGTTTAGCAACATTAGCGAGACTTCTTTTGGCTGTTCCGATCCTGATGGCAATGCCCCATCAAGCGGCAGCCTCTCCCCCACCAGAAGCCCAAAAAGCTCCGGTGACCACCGCATGCCTGGCGAGCGCCTACAAAGGCGAAACAACGGCCCACGCCAAGTATGCCGCCTATGCCATCAAGGCCGAACTGGAAGGCTATACAGACGTAGCCCGTCTCTTTCGAGCCGTAGCCGAATCCGAGCAAGTCCATGCGCGCAATCATCGGCATGCGCTCGCCCATCTGGGTATCTTGCGTCCCGACGCCGGCGCGTATACCGAGGAGGCATTTTCGACCCGAGACAACCTCGAGGATGCGATCCAGGGAGAGACCCACGAGGTCCGCATAATGTACCCGAAGTTCATTCGGGAGGCCAAAGCGGAAGACCAGGCGGATGCCGTGCGTTCTTTCGAGTATGCATTGAGCGCCGAAAAGCAGCACGCGGCTCTCTTTAGAGCGGCCCTGAGGAACCTGGGATCAACGCCTAAGGGAACTATCTACTATGTTAATCCCACCTGTGGCTCGACCTACGCCAATCGCCCTCCCGCCTTCTGTCCGGTGTGCGGGACGCCAAGAGCGCATTTCCGGCGCATCGAGTAAGCGGTTTTTGTCCCAAAGGCGGTAACCCGCCTTTGGGGTGTTTTCACGTGCAGCCCGATCTTCCGACATGTCTTTTCACACGCCGACAGACGGGGAGCCTGTTTATGGAGGCCCGTTATGTTAGAGCATATCCTCATATGTTCCGATGGCTCAGAACCAGCCCTGGAAGCGACACAGGCGGGGGTCCTTATCGCCGGACGCTTTCGCGCGGATGTCTGCCTGGTTAACGTGTTCGATCACTTTCTCTTGCCGTATATGGGGAGTTGGGACGTAGGCATCGATGGGAGGGTGCTTGTTCGGTGGTCCAAGCAGTCTTATAAGGATGTCCAGCAACGGAGCACGCCGATCCTGGAGCAAGCCCAGGTGCGTTACCGTTTCCTCCACATGTTTGGTCATCCCGTGCAGATGATTACCGAGGCAGCTGTAACGGAATGCGCGGATCTGATCGTTCTTGGCAGCCGGGGTCTGAATACCTGGCGAGCGCTGCTACTGGGCAGTGTTTCCGAGGGGGTGCTGCATCACGCTCCTTGCCCGGTCCTGATTGTGCGGGGAGAACATCCACCGGGCAAAGAGATCCACTTCCAACGAATCTTGCTTGCTGTGGATGGTTCAGAGGAAGCCTCCAGAGCAGCACAGATGGCAGCCGCGCTGGCCAATTCATTCGGATCGAAGCTGATCGCCCTCAACGTATTCAATCCGCTGGCGGACTACCCGGACGTCTCTGTCGAGGATCCGGAAACGGAAATGTATGCCCAGGTCGTGTGGCATGGTGTCGAAGGTCGCACCGCCCATGCGCTGAACAAGGCAGATATCCAGTACACCTTCTGCCAGGAGACAGGCGATCCTGCCGAGGTGATTATCAAGGTCGCGGCCACGGATGGTTTCGACCTGATCGTGGTGGGCAGCCGGGGGTTAGGTGGGTTCAAGGCCATGCTGCTAGGAAGCGTATCGAACCAGATTGCCCATCACGCCTCCTGTTCGGTCCTGGTGGTACGCTGACCATGCCGCAGACACTACACATAGAAAAGCATTTCACCGGCTCAGAAACCCTGCGCGACATCGTTATCGGAATGTCGGACGGCCTGACTGTCCCCTTTGCCCTGGCTGCCGGACTGACCGGCGCCGTGGCCGCATCCGGCATCATCGTCACCGCGGGTCTGGCAGAGGTCGCCGCTGGCTCCATCGCCATGGGTCTGGGCGGCTACCTGGCTGCTCGCAGCGACGCCGAGCACTATACCAGTGAGCGGCGGCGGGAACAGAACGAGATACGAACGGCGCCGGAGGTGGAGGCCAGGGAGATCGCAGACATCTTCGCCTCCTATGGTCTCACCGCCGAAGAGAGCGCCCCAGTCATAACCGATTTAGAGGAGCGACCGGACGCCTGGGTCGAATTCATGATGCGCTTCGAGTTGGGCTTGGAACGGCCCGAACCCAAACGCGCCCTGACCAGCGCCCTCACCATCGCTGGAGCTTACATCGCTGGCGGTT
>DATGIG010000214.1:0-3943 GCA_035295825.1 Chthonomonadaceae bacterium
TGTCTCCCAACTCCCGATTCATCGCCAAGCTCTGCTCGTACAGCGCCTTGGCTGTCCCATAGTCGCCCTGGCTTTGGGCCACCAGCCCCAGGTCGTTAAGTGAGTCGGCGATGTCTGCCGTGTCTCCTAATTCCCGTCGGATCGCCAAGCCCTGCTCGTACAGCATTCGGGCTGCATCATAGTCGCCCTGTTCCCTTGACACAGTCCCCAGGTTGTTGAGTGAGATGGCGATGCCATACCTGTCTCCAATCTCCCGCCGGAGGGACAGGCTCTCCTCGTGATAGGCCTGAGCCCTCCTATAGTCACCCTGCATCCCGGCCACCAGCCCCAGGCCATTGAGTGAGTGGGCGATACCCCGCCGGTCTCGCAGTTCCCGATAAATCGCCAAACTCTGCTCGTTGAGCGCTCTGGCGGATGCGAAGTCCCCCTGGCGGTTCGCCAGATCGCCTGCCACGTTCAGTGCCTTTGCCCGAACCAGCGTTTCGCCCTGCGCTCCTTCCCGCGCCAGCGCCGCTTCCAGATACCCGACGCCCTCACGGAGGCGGCCTTGCGTCCCCCAGAACCACCATAACGCTCCCGCCAGACGCATCCCCTCCTCTGCCTTCCCAATTCCCCCAGCGTTGCGTGCCAGTGCCATCCTCAGGTTGCTGTACTCTCTGTCAAGGCGGCGCAGATAGATCTCCTCTTCTGGCCCACGCAGATGCGTCTCCGCCTCTTCTGCAAATGCGAGGCACCAGGCCAGATGCTTCTCGTGCACCGCTTCTTCGCTCCTGGCGCTGACTAACCGCTCGGCTGCATACTGCTGCACCGTTTCCAGCAGATGATAGCGTCCTTCGGCTTGCATCGTCTCCAAGAGCACCAGCGATTTTTCTATCAGAGACGTCAGCAGGTCCAACACCTGCTTCTGCTCGATCCCCGCTCCCGAACAGATCGTTTCCACCGCCGGAAGGGTAGCCCCTCCTGAAAAGACGGAGAGGCGTGCCAACAGAGTTTGTTCGGCGACGTTAAGCAGTGCGTAAGACCAGTCCAGTGTCGCCCGTAACGTCTTCTGACGCGGCGGCGCGGTTCGATTTCCGATGGTGAGCAGGCTCAGGTGATCGTTCAGACGCACTGCAATCTGCTCGACGGTCATGGCATGGACACGCGATGCCGCCAACTCGATGGCGAGAGGAATGCCGTCCAGTTGAAAACACACCTGCGCGACCGCCAGGGCATTTCGCTGCGTGAGAACAAAGCCTTTCTGCCGTTCCTGCGCTCGCTCCACAAAGAGTTGGATGCTCTCATAGCCTACTAACCCCTGTAGCAATGTAGCGCTTCCTGCGGTCAAATACTTCGGGTTGGGCGTTGCTAGAGAAGGTACCGGAAAGACCGCCTCACCTATAATTCCTAACGCCTCTCGGCTTGTAGCGAGGACTCGCACCCGCGCACACTCCCGCAAAAGATGGCTCACCGCTTGAGCGCTGGCCTCCAGGAGGTGTTCGCAGTTATCCAGCACCAGCACCAGACGCTTTGTACGCAGGTACTCGATCAGCCGTTCCAGCAGCGAACGCCCCGGCTCCTCCCGTATCCCTAACACGGCGGCGAGGTGTGGCACGATTTGTTGCCCCTCCGAAAGCGATTCCAGTGCCACCAGCCACACACCATCCGGATAAGCCACGCCATCCTGAACTTCATCTGCGGCGACCTCGATAGCGAGCCGGGTCTTCCCGATGCCGCCGGGTCCCGTCAGTGTCACCAGGCGGCAGCCGCGCAGTTTGGCAGCCACCTCTATACGCTCTTGCTCGCGTCCAATCAGGTCGGTAAGAGGATAGGGAAGATAGCCGTTCACTATTCCGGAAGCGGCTGCAGCGTTGACGACCGATTCCTGGGTCGTGACTGTAGCCTGAACGCGAGCGCTCTGGCGTGCTTCGGCGCGCAAACGGGCATAAAGTGCGCTCGTCTCTTCGTCCGGTATGGCGCTGGGAACACTGTGCAGCAGCTCTCTCAGTTCGCGATAGACCTGCATGGCGGCGTTGCGGTCTCCACCTTTCGCCAGCGCTTCCATCCATCCACGACGCGCCGCCTCGTGCCAGGGGTCAATTCTGACCGCCCGCTGGTAATAGCCGATGGCTGCGCCATAGTCGCCAGCCGCTAGAGCGGCGTCGCCCAGTGTCTGAAGCGCTTGCAGGCACTCCTGCTCACGCTGTTCGCGTTCCTGAACCACCCACTCCTCGTGACAGCCCTCCAGCAACGGCCCGCGATAGAGCGCGACGGCCTGCTTCATTGCCTCCGGATTCTGACTGCGCATTGCAGCATCGAAAACATGCAAGTCCACGTCCGCTCCGGTGAGATCCAGGAAGAGAGCATGACGGCTGGGGGACTGTAGGCGCTCACTCTGATCTCCGATGGCGCCGCGCAGTTCGCTTAAGGTTGCACGCAGGCTGGTGAACGCCCGGCTCTGGTCGGTGTCGGGCCAGAGGGTTCCGGCTAGCCATTCCCGCAGGACCGGGCGGTCCTGGCGCAGAGTCAGCAGCGCCAACAGCCACAGAGCTTTGCGCGATCGAAGATGCGGCAGGGGACGACCATGGATCCGCACCTGCATGGGTCCAAGCAGCCTGAGAGTAAGCGGCATAGAGGCGGCTTCAGAAGCGATGACGGTCATGGCGCTCTCTTCTCTGCCTGGATCGGGTTTGCAAATAAACGGGACATTGGACAATTGATTCAGGAACGCGGAGCGTTTTTCCTGCTGAATCGGAGCGCTACGGCTTACGGTAAGTTGGGATAATAGGCCATCACTTCGATCAAGCAAGCACAGGCTTGACTAGACATAACTCTACAATATGGAGACGATATGACCAAAACGACACCTGAAGAGAATAAAGCGCTGGTGCTCAAAGCATTCGACACCCTGTTCAACAAACGTGACTACGAAGCGGCGGCCTGCTACTGGTCGGACAACTACATCCAGCACAGCGCGCATATCGAGCCGGGGCGCGACGGCCTGTTCAATCTCGTTCGCAGCGCTCCCAACACGTTGCGTTACGAATACGGGCTGATCCTGGCCGAAGGCGACTACGTCATCGTTCACGGCCGGTTCTCGGGAAATGGCCGGCCTGCTGCCTGGATAGCGGCCGATGTGGTCAGGATCGAAGAGGGTCTTCTGGCCGAGCACTGGGATGTGCTTCAGGACGAGGCGACCCAAGCCGAATCGAAGAGCGGACTGCCCATGTTCGGCAACCGCTTCCCGACATGATATTCAGAGTAGGCAGAGGAACGAACCGTCCCAGGTTCGTTACAACTCAGCCTCCTAAACTCTCGCGTGACAGTTGAAATATGTAGAAGGGCAGTTTCTCGGAGGAGGTCATCGCGCTGCCAAGAAGCCCACAAGGGCAAGAAAACCACAAGGAGGTTACCAGAACGAATGGTTCTACGCAGACCAAACCGAGCATCGTCTTCTGCCACGGAATCTGGGCAGATGGCTCATGCTTCAACAAGGTAATCCCTGCGCTTCAGGCGGAGGGGTATGAGGTGATGGCCGCCCAATACGGCCTGGACACGCCCGAAGGCGATGTCGCCGCGGTAAAGCGGACGCTGGGGCGGGTCAGCAGTCCAGCCATCCTCGTCGGCCACTCCTACGGTGGTAGTGTCATCACGGCCGCCGGAACCGATGACCGCGTTGCCGGGCTCGTCTACATCGCCGCGCTTGCCCCCGATTCCGACGAAACTTCGCAGAGCCAGCAGGAGAAGTTCCCTCTCTCCGACGTGTTCCACTACGTAGAAGTCGCGGATGGGCGCGTCTGGATGCGTCCGGAAGGCGTCGTGTGCTTCGCGGGAGACCTTTCGGAGCAAGAGCAGAAGGTTGTCTGGGCGACCCATTATGCGCCGGCTGCCGACCTGTTCAGCCGGAATGCCTCCGGCACTGCCTGGAGGTCGAAGCCGAGTTGGTACATTGTTGCCAACAACG
>DATGIG010000215.1:0-6380 GCA_035295825.1 Chthonomonadaceae bacterium
TCTACCGGACCAGCCTGGTCATGGGCTGGTATCGAAGCCAGGCCTACTACGATTCCGGCGGCTGGCGCGCCACATGGACCGGGGAGGGCGGCGGCGTCCTGATCAATCAAGCGCCGCACTATCTCGACCTGTTCACCTGGCTGGGCGGGCTGCCCCTGAAGATCACCGGCCAGACGCGCACCCGCCTGCACGACATCGAGGTGGAAGATGAGGCGTTCGCCACTCTGGAGTATGAGAACGGCGCGCACGGCTATCTGTATGCCAGCACCACGGAAGCGCCGAACCAGAACATGCTGGAGATCTGCGGTGACCGGGGTAAGCTGATACTGGACAATGGCAAACTGAAAGTCTATACGCTGGATCGCGCCCTCCGTGAGTTCACCCAGAATAGCACCGAGATGTGGGCGGGGCCGAAAGCGAAGGAGGTTCCGGTCGAACTGCCTGCCGAGGGGGCGATGAAGGCGCACGGCGCTATCACTCAGAACCTCGCACGGGCCATTCTTTACAATGAGCCGCTGATGTCCCCCGGCGAGGAGGGCCTGAATGCAGTGGAGATGATCAACGGCATCATCCTCGCCGGCAAAACCGGTCGTACCGTCTCCGTACCCGTAGCTCGGGCCGAATACGACGCGCTCATCGAGAAGCTGAAGGCAAGCTCGCAGGAGAAGGCGCAGGTACGTGAGCAACGGGTCACCGACCCGCAGCACGTGTAGCCGTGATGTCATCCCTACCGCAACAGAATGGAGTCTTTCCGTCCCAATGGATACGCGCCGCGATTGCGGCAGGCGTCATCGCGTCCGAGCCCGATATCGTTCCTGCGCAGATCCAGCCCAATAGCCTGGATCTGCGGATCGGAGAGATCGGCTTCCGCGTCCAGTGTAGTTTTCTGCCGGGCGAGGAGGGCCTGCAGCACAAGCTGAACCGGTTCAAGTGGTACAATGCTCCCGTACCGGACGAAGGGCTGGTTCTGGAGCGCAACCAGAACTATATCTTCCCGCTCTGCGAACGTCTGGACCTGCCGGAGGATGTCTACGCCCGCGCCAATCCTAAGAGTACGACGGGACGGCTCGATGTCTTCACCCGCCTGGTAACGGAACAAGGGACCTCATTCGATGAAGTTCCTGCCGGGTATCGCGGCAGGCTCTATCTGGAGGTCGCGCCCCGCTCTTTCGCCATTCGAGTGCGCCAGGGTGATTCGCTGGCGCAGATCCGGTTCCAGACGGGCGCGCCGCATTTGACCGATGCGGAGACCATCGCGCTGCTGGAAACCGATGCGATCATCCTGGGTGCGGACTTGCGGACCCTGCGCCCCGGCGACATTCCGATCTCCACCGGGCTGACGCTCTCTATCAGTCTACCGAAGAGGAATACGACGGTCGGATTTCTGGCGCGCAGGAACACGCCGCCGATCGATCTGCGGGCTATTGGGGGTGCACGGGTCAGCCACTACTGGGACCGGATCTACGGAGACAGCAAGCCCATCATTCTGGAGCCGGAGGAGTTCTATATCTTTGCATCGCGGGAGTTGGTCCGCCTTCCGCCTGCCTACTGTGCGGAGATGGTTCCCTTCGATGCCAGCAGCGGGGAAGTGCGCACCCACTATGCGGGGTTCTTCGATTCGGGGTTCGGTTACGCGCCGGAGGGCGCAGCGGACGCCAACGCGGCCGCCGTGGTGCTGGAAGTTCGCAGCCGAGATGTGCCATTTCTCATTGAAGATGGGCAGCCGCTCTTTCGCCTGAACCTGATGCGCAATACCGAGCCTCCGGACTTCCTCTATGGAGCGCAGGCCGGATCGAACTATCAATCCCAACGCTTACGTCTCAGTAAGCAGTTTACAGGAGTTGTGGAAGAGGAGACCGACGGGGCGCAGCCCCGCCTGGATTTCTCCATTAGAGAAGGATGAGAAAAGGGTGAACTTCCCACCGGTTCGTTCCTTCCTCTTGTGCTATTGCACAAAATTCTGTATAATGAGACACCAATAGAGAGACATGAGGTACGTCGGTTCGCCTATGGAGACGCATTGGGCCATTGATCTCGGAACAACCAATACGCTCATAGCCAAGTGGGTGGGAACACATGCCGTTACCGTTGCGCTGGATGAGTTGGTAGATTACGAACCCGCGTGGCGTACGCCGCTTGTTCCCTCCGCCATCTTTTTTCAGGATAAGAACCGCGCGATCATCGGGCGGCCTGCCCTGGCCGCGCGTGAAATCTTGCACGCAAGCGACCTGGCAGCTCTGGGACCGCTGGCGAAATCCTTCAAGAAGACCCTGGCGCGCGCCAGCCAACAGGCAGTGGCGCAATTGGGGTCGGAATCCATCTCCGCGCGGGAGTGCGCCTCGGTCTTTATGAAGGAGTTGCTGTCCGCGACAGCGGACTACGAGCGGCAGCACACCGCCCCGAACCAGAGCCGGATGCAGCGGATTGTCAGTCTGTTGCGCTGGTGGCGTAAAGAGGGTCAGGTTACGGATCTGACCATGACGGTCCCGGTGGAGAGTTACGAGCCGTATCGCGCCGAACTGAAGCAGATCACCAGCAGGCTGGGAGTATCCCACTTCCGCACTCTGGACGAACCCGTCGCTGCGGCGCTCGGTTACGGCGTGGACTTGACGGACGAAAAGCACATACTGGTTGTGGACTTCGGAGGCGGCACGCTGGATCTCGCCATCGTCCGCACCCACCCCCCCGAATCCGGCGGTCGGCATGGCGGACCGGGGCAGCATCGGGCCACCCTGCTTGCGGCGCGCGGCCTGATCTATGGGGGCGAGACGATCGATGGCTGGATCGCGGATCTGGGCTGTGCACGCCTGCGAGCGCATCAGGATGCGCTCCGTCCTCTGCTGCTCTCGCAAGCCGAAGCCATCAAGAAGGACCTGAGCAACAAAGCCTCCGTTGCCGACAGTTCGTATTTCCTACTCCAGGGCGGCGGGCGGATCGAGATCACACGGGAGGAGTTCCTCCAGATGCTCGATACGCAGGGCCTCTACAAGACCCTGGAGACGCTGACGGAGGCCACGCTCGACGACTGCCGCCACGAAGTCAATGAGGCGCAGTTGGATGCCGTGCTGCTGGTGGGAGGCTCGACCCTCTTGCCGGGAGTGCGGGAGCTGTACGAGAGACTGTTCGGGCCGCAGCGCGTCCACTACTGGGAGCCGTTCGAGGCGGTAGTGAAGGGCGCGGCGGTCTTTGGCGCGGGGTTCAGCGTGGACCAGATCGTGCACCACGACTACGCCATTCGCGTCTACAACGACAATCAGCAGCGCCCGGAGTATGAGCGCCTGGTAAGGCGAGGGACCGGCTATCCCACTCCCAATCCCTTCGAGACCCGCTACTATGCCGTAACGGAGGGCCAGACGCTTTTCCGCCTGCCCATCTGTGAGGTCGGCTATGGCGGTCGTATGTCGCTACCCTGGAATAAGAGGATCAACGGCAACGAATACTGGATACCCAGCGGATCTGAAGAGGGAGAGTGCGTTATCACTCTGAACGAAGGCGATGCCCTGCGCCTGGCGCCGCCCGGTTCCGGGACCCAGGCGCGACTGCGGATCGACTTCACCATCGACAGCAACCGCTTCCTGGTAGCTACGATCCATGACCTGCTTCGACAACGCGATCTTCGAACGGAAGACCGTGTCGTCAAACTGCGTTGAGTACCTGACCGCTGTCGGTAGCACCCGCGCCCGGCGGCATCCCTTCATACAAAAGGAGAATCCAGACAATGTCCGTTGAACGCGATGCGGGCGTAGCTGCCTTTGAACAGGGTGATATTGCAAACGCAATTACCCAACTGGAGGCGGCGACCCGCCAGGATCCCAAAGACTTCCAGGCTCACCTGTATCTGGGCGCTGCCTATGGACAGGCGGAACGTCATATGGATGCGGTAAATACCCTGACTCAGGCGGTCACGATTGAGCCTGCGAATGCGAAAGCCCGCTACAATCTGGGCGTTGCCATGGAGAAGGCAGGATACAAGGAGCAGGCCATCGCCGTCCTGCAGCAGGCGCTGCTGCTCCAGCCGGACTACACCAAGGCGCAGGAGGCCCTGCAACGCCTCACCGGCGCTCCCGCAGCGGGCCAGCAGCCCGGCGCAGCACCCTATGCCGCGCAAACTCCCGGCTACGGCCAGCCCACCCAACCTGCTCAGCCCTATCCTGGGGCGCAAAATCCTCCGGCGGGAACCGGCTCTCCGCTTCCCACTAACCGCCCCTGGCCGACTCAGCCCACCCAGAACGCCCCCTATCCTGGACAACAGGCTTACGGGCAACAGCCGACGCCCCAGCAGCCCCCGGCCCAAGCCGGAGGGCTCGGCTCTTACCAGTCTGCGCAGCAGCAGCCTTACCAACAGCAGGGGGCTGCTTCCTATGGCGGCCCACCCGTCAACGCCTACAATCCCACGCCGGGACGCCCCTACGCGCCCATCGGAATGCTTAGTGAGCCGAAGGAAGCCAACGAATCGCTCATCTATGGGATTATCAGCCTCTTCTGCTGTGGGATTATTCTTGGCATCGTTGCCATCGTCAAAGCCAATACGGCCAAGCAGATTATCGCGGCGAACCCCGGAATGCAAGGGGGCGGCAAGGCAACCGCCGGTATGGTACTGGGAATCATCGGTATGGGTTTATCGGTTTTACTGATCATCGTCCGCTTGATCGCACTATCGTCCGCCATGCCACACTGATCCTGCTCTGGACCGCAGGCTGCAGCGTCGCTTCGACATGCAGGGCGAACAGCACTCCGGTCATCTCCTCTCATGAATACGGATGCAACTCATATCCTACCCGGCATTCAGGGCATCAGCGGTCGTGCCCTGAATGCTGCTGTTCTGCTCTATACGCGTTGGGAGACCGAGCGAGAGCGCAGTCCGCTGGATCGGGTCGTCGCCGGGTTCTTTCGTTCGCGGCGCGACCTGAACTCCAGGGAGCGCCGATGGATATCCGAAGCCATCTATGGCTGCGTCCGTTTTCTGCGGCGTCAGACCTTGCTTTTGGAAGCCTCCCATCTGGCAGACACTCCCGAAAATCGTATCCGGCTCTGGGCGGAGCCTGCCCTTCCCGGCTCTCCCCTCCCCACTCCCGATACCCCTCGTGACTATCTACGCATCACGCTCTCGTTTCCCGATGCCCTTGCCGACGAACTGGAGGCACTGCTCGGCCCGGAGGCCCTCACCGCTGCCGCAGCCTTCAATACCCAGGCGCCTACTACGTTGCGGGTCAATACCCTCCGCACAACGCGCGCGCGGGTACTCGACACCCTGGAGGGTGCGACGCCTACCCGCTACTCTCCATGGGGCGTGGTACTGGCCCATCGCGTCAATATCTACGATCTACCAGGGTTTCGTGAAGGCTGGTATGAAGTGCAGGAAGAAGCCAGTCAGCTTGTTGCCCTCAGCACCAACGTCCAACCGGGCCAGATCGTGGTGGATGTGGGCGCAGGCGCGGGTGGGAAGACCCTCGCCCTGGCGGCTCTCATGCAGAACCAGGGGCGGATCGTGGCGGTGGATAGCTCAGCGGAGCGTCTGGAAGAGTTGGAGAAGCGGGCGGCGCGCGCGGGAGCGACCTGTATCGAGACTTGCGTCGTGCCGACTGATACTTCAGGCTGCTGGCAGCCCGAAGGCAGGGCGAAACGGACCCTGAACCGCCTGGCTCAGGCAGCCGATTGCGTACTGGTGGACGCCCCCTGCACCGGCAGCGGCGTTCTGCGGCGCAGCCCGGACGCCAAGTGGCGTACTTTCGACCTCGATGCCATGACCGCACACCAGCAGATGCTACTGACCCAGGCCGCTTCCCTGGTACGAACAGAGGGTACGCTCCTCTATGCCACCTGCGCTTTCGAGCGCCGTCAGAATGAGGAGGTTGCCGCCTCCTTTCTCACCTCGGCGCCCGGAGCCGTCTTCCAGGTCGAAGCACTCTGTATCCCTGGCACAGAGGGTCTCCACACATCGGCCAGCCCTTACCTGCGAACCTGGCCCCATCGCCATGGAATGGATGCCTTTTTCGCCGTCTGCCTGAAGAGACGAGGCGTCGCTCCTCCGTTCCTATCCGAGAGGATTGCAACTGGGTCTGCGGCAAAGGAGGCACGGTAACCATGTCCGACCTGCCTCCTTACCAACAAGCTATGGCCCTCGTCGCCGCTGCCAGGGTACACTACGAACGCGGAGCTTTGCTGGACGCACTCGCGCCGTTACGACAGGCGGTGCTCCTGTTCGCCTCGGAGGCTCCCTCCGCCCCGGACCAACTCCTCGCTCGTGCCGATGCCTGCCACTTCTATGGCGACTGCCTCACCGAAATCGAGGAGCACGCGGAGGCGGCGAACGTGTACCAGGAAGCGGCGGACCTCTATGCTCAGCTCCATCACCCGGAGGGTGAAGCCCTGGCCCAGAT
>DATGIG010000216.1:0-6889 GCA_035295825.1 Chthonomonadaceae bacterium
AAAAGAGTTAGGAGACAAACAAGGCACTGCCTCCTCGCTAAACAACCTGGGTATTGTGGCTTATTATCAGAGCGATTATGCCACGGCGCGTACCTTCTATGCGCTAAGCCTTGCGATAGAAAGAGAATTAGGAGACAAGCAAGGTATTGCCGCCTCCCTCAACAATCTGGGGCTTGTGGCCTTTGACCAGGGTGACTATATAGCCGCATGCACCCTTAATGAAGAAAGCCTGGTGATACGAAAAGAATTAGGACACAAACAAGACATTGCCTACTCGCTAAACAACCTGGGAAATATAGCAAGGGAGCAGGGTGACTATGCAGCGGCCCGCACCCTTAATGAAGAAAGCCTGGTGATACAAAAAGAGTTAGGAGACAGGTGGGGCATTGCCTACACACTGGAAGGCATGGCTGCTCTTGCTGCAGGACAGGGACAGATGGAACGAGCCACCAGGCTATGGGCCGCAGCAGAAGTCCTGCGCGAAACTATTGGTTCACCTTTGCCACCGAAGGAGAAAGAAAAAGTTGACCGTGAGGCGGCAATGGCGAGAATGTCTCTCGGTGAGCCAGCCTGCTCTGCTGCCTGGGAAGAGGGCCGCGCTATGACTTTAGAGGAGGCCATCGAGTTCGCCCTGCATGATGACCCGCAGGTAGACAAAAATAGTCCTGCTGAATAGACCGGCAGAACGCCCTGACTCAAAAGGAAGCCTTAGAGATCCCTGGCAGGAAAAGCTATCCAGGCTGGCGAACCGGGTTTTGCTTTTGTGTGTATCCCGTTGAAGCCGGTAGGCCGGCGGAGGTCACATGATTTTCATCCTGGGTTGCTTGCTGCCCTGGCTGCTAGGCGCCCTGCCGGTCCCGGCGCGCCAGGAGATCCAGCCGCCACCCGCGCCGAAACTGTTTCTGACCGGGGGCGATATCTCCATGCTCGCAAAGATCGAGCAGCAGGGCGGCGTGTTCCGCAAGGACGACCAACCTATGGATGCCATCGCCCTCATGCAGAGCTACGGCTGCAACTGTTTCCGCCTGCGGCTTTTCGTCAACCCGAACCACCAGGATGGCACGATCAACGACCTGGACTACACCGTAGCCCTGGCAAAGCGCATCAAGGCGGCCGGCGCCCGCTTCCTCCTCGATTTCCACTATTCGGACACCTGGGCGGACCCCGGTAAGCAGTATAAGCCCGCCGCCTGGACGGACCTGGACTTTCCGGCCCTGGAAAAGAAGGTGACCGACTATACCGCCCAGTGCATGGCCGCGTTCAAGGCGCAGAACGCCCTGCCCGACATCGTCCAGACCGGCAACGAGATCACCCCCGGCATGCTCTGGCCGGACGGGAGACTGGGGGGGAATGGGGAAAAGGCGACCGACGCGCAGTGGGACCACTTCGTCCGACTGCTCAAGGCGGCGATCCGTGGGGTGAAACAGCCTCTCACCAAAGACGATCCCGTGCGCATCATGATCCACATTGACCGGGGCGCCGATTGGCAGACGACAAAATGGTTCTTCGAGAACCTGCGCAAGCGCCGGGTCCCTTTCGATATTATCGGGCAGAGCTACTACCCATGGTGGCATGGCACGCTGGACCAGGTGCGCGATAACCTGCGCCAGACCGCCAAAGAGTTCGGTAAGGACATAGTGATCGTCGAGACCGCCTATCCGTTCCGCGGCGACTGGTCCCGGTGGAAGAACATGGCCTGGCCGATCTCTATCGAAGGGCAGAAGCAGTTCCTGACCGAATTGGTGGAGACGGTCCAGGCCACGCCGAATGGGCGCGGACTCGGGGTGCTCTGGTGGTTTCCCGAAGCCATCCCGATTCCCGGCCATTATGGCTGGAACGGTGGGTCCACCGCCCTGTTCGACGACAAAGGCAATGCGCTGCCCGCGCTGCAGGCGTTTACCCCTCACCCCCCAGCCCCCTCTCCCACAAGGGGCGAGGGGGAGCTAGGGCAATAGTGTTCCCCCTCTTCGAACCTTCGGACCGCGAAGCGGATTCACAGTGAGAGGGGGTGAGGGGCTTATGCCAATGCGTTCATTTCAAACACGAAACTTCCTGCGAGGAGGAATGCTCCTCATCGGGATCATGCTGGCAGGCTGCTCGGCCTCCCGGCCGGCCACCGATGCGCCGCCGCTGACGGCGGTGGCGGCCTCACAGCCTGATCGGCTGCGAGGCACGGTCGAGGTCTGGAGCTGGAACATCGCGGCCAAATCCCTGCAGCAGTTGACGCCCGCCTTCCGGCAACATTATCCCGCCATCGCCCCGAATGTGGACATGACGGGCGCCAACATGGAGGCGCGCCTGCTGCTCTCGCTGGCCTCCAACGTCGGCGCGCCGGACATCTCCCAGTTGCAGTGCGAGGAGGCGTCCCATTACGTCTGCACCGGCAAGCTGGCCGATCTGACCGCCGTCGCCGCCTCTTACCAGAAGGACTTTCCCGCATCGCTCTGGCACAACTGCGTCTACAAAGGCCACGTCTATGCCATTCCCTGGGACATGGGGCCTTGCGCCGTCTACTACAAACGCAACATCTTCCGGCAGTACGGCATTGATCCGCAGAAGATCGAGACCTGGGACGACTTCATCGCCGCCGGCCGGCAGATCCTGCAAAAATCGCACGGCCAGACCAAAATGCTGCCGATGGACACCGGCGCGCTGGCGACCATGTACCAACTGCTCATCCAGCAGAACGGCGGGCAAATCTTCGACGACAACGGCCGCATCGTCGTCAATTCGCCGCAGTCGCGGCAGGTGCTGGATGTGATCCAGCGGATGCTGCAGGCGGGTATCTGCTCGAACGTCAAGCTGTGGGGCCAGGAGTTCATGGCCGGCCTGAACAACGACACCATTGCCACCTACCCCGAGGCGGCCTGGTTCGCCGGCACCATCAAGGACGCCGCGCCCGACTACGGCGGCAAGCGCCAGAGCTGGGGCGTCTTCCGGCTGCCGGCCCTGGTCAAAGGCGGTCTGCGCACCAGCAATCTGGGCGGTTCGGTGCTGGTCATTCCGCAGCAGTGCCGCAAAAAGGCTGCCGCTTGGGCGTTCCTGCGCTATGCGCTCTGCACGCCGGAAGGTCAACTGGCGATGTACAAGAGCGAGAACCTGTTCCCGGCCTATCTGCCGGCGCTGCGCTCCTCTGTCTGCGACGAACCGGACCCCTTCTTCGGCGGCCAGCGGATCGGGCGGCTCTTCGCCGGCGACGCGGCGAAAATGAACATCCTCAACCGCACGGCGGACTGGATGGAGGCGCTGGGCTATCTCAATCAGACCTTCAGCAAATGGGTGGACGACGGCATGACGGACGGCCATGTCCTGGACGAGCTGGCGCAGAAGCTGCACCGGCGGCTAGGAGTACCCTACGGGCATGAAGAATGAAGCAGGGAGAATGACGCAAGGCAGAAGCGGCTGGGCCAGTCTGTGGCGGCACCGGCACTTCTACCTGTTCATCTCGCCCTTCTTCATTCTCTTCGGCATCTTCGGCCTCTACCCGCTGGTGTTCTCGCTCTATCTCAGCTTCGTGAAGTGGGATGGGCTGACCCCGCAGGTCTGGGTCGGCCTGGCGAACTTCTCCACGATGCTCGACGACGACATCCTGCGCCAATCCTTGTGGAACACGCTGGTCATCGGCCTGCTCTACATCCCGCCCATGCTGGCCCTTGCGTTCCTGTTTGCGCTGGCCCTGAATCAGTCCTGGCTGCGGATGCGCGCCTATTTCCGCGCCGCCTTCTTCCTGCCGTGCGTGACCCCGATGGTGGTCCTCAGCATCGTGTTCGGCTTACTCTTCAGTTCCGAAAAGGGCGTCTTCAACTACGCCCTCGCGCAGGTCGGCCGGCTGCTGCCGTTCCTGCACCTGGGTCCGATCCCCTGGCTCAACAGCGAGCTGTGGTCGAAGCCATCCGTCGCCATCATGGTCCTCTGGCGCTGGACCGGCTATAATATGGTGCTGATGCTGGCGGGGCTGCAGGGGATACCGGAAGATTTTTATGAGGCGGCGCTTGTGGATGGCGCCACGGCCTTCCAGCGCACGCGCTATCTGACCCTGCCGCTCATGCAGCCGACCTTCCGCTTCTGCCTGCTGCTCTCCCTGCTGGGCACCGTCTACATGTTCGACGAGATCTTCGTCCTGACCCAGGGCGGGCCGGGAACTTCCTCTCTCAACTTCGGCGTCTACCTGTTCAACCTATCCTTCGTCAGCTTCAAGTTCGGGTATGCGTCGTGCGTGGCTTATTCGGTGGCGCTGCTGCTCTTCCTGGCGTCGCTGCTCGTCTACCGGATGAACCGGCAGGAGGGCGAATAGCGATGCTGCGAAGCGCCCCGATACACACGGTCCTCCCCCGCGCCATTCTCTATGCGGTCCTGATGCTGCTGTCGCTGGTCTTTCTCTTCCCGTTCTACTGGCTGGCGATCTCCGCCTTCAAATCGCAGGCGCAAATCTTCGCCATGCCGCCCATCTGGATCCCCCATCCCGCGCGCCTGGCCAACTTCACCGAGGTCGCGGCGGAAACGCCCATTCCCCGCGCATTCCTCAACTCGGTCATCACCTCCGGCGGCCATGTTGCGCTGGCGCTGTTTCTATGCTCCCTGGCCGGCTATGCCTTCGCCCATTTCCGCCAGGCGCCCGGCAACGAGGCCCTGTTCGCGTTTGTGCTTGGCACCATGCTGATACCGGGCACCGTCACGCTGATTCCTGCGTTCCTGGTGCTGGTGAACCTGCACCTCATCAACAGCTACTGGGCGATGATCCTTCCGGGCGCGGCCCAGGCATTCGGCATCTTCTGGATGCGCCAGTACATGCGCTCCTCGGTGCCGGAAGACCTGATCCAGGCGGCCCGCATTGACGGCTGCTCCGAGTTCGGCATCTACTGGCGCATCGCCGCGCCCATCGCCCGCCCGGCGCTCTCCGCCCTGGGAATCATGCTGCTCATCGCCTCCTGGAACAACCTGATGTGGGCCTTCATCGTGCTGCGGACCAAAGACATGCTGACCCTGCCGATGGTCATCTATCTGCTGCAGGGCGAGATCCGCACCCCCTACGGCATGCTGATGGCCGGCGGCCTGATCGCTACTCTGCCCCTGGTCGTAGCATTCCTCCTGTTCCAGCGGCATTTCATCCGGGGAATTCTTTCGGGAGCGATAAAGAGTTGAAAAGGCCGGGGGTGAGCCAGGGGGTGGGTTAAATCCGCTCGCGTATGAAGGCGTGGAGGTCGGGAACGGCGATGCGCACCTGCTGCATGGTGTCGCGGTCGCGCACCGTCACAGTCTGGTCTTCCAACGACTGGAAGTCCACCGTCACGCAGAAGGGCGTGCCGACCTCGTCCTGGCGGCGATAGAGCTTGCCGATGCCCGCCGAGTCGTCGTAGACGGTGCGCATCTCGCCGGTGGCCTGCAGTGTCTTCTTGATGCTCTTCGCCAGCGCCACGATCTCGTCGGCGTTCTTTTTCAGGGGCAGCACCGCCACCTTAATAGGCGCCAGCGTCGGCTTGAGCCGCAGCACGATCCGCGTCTCCCCGCTCTCCAGTGTCTCCTCGTCATACGCCTCGCACAGCACGGCCAGGCAGCCGCGGTCCACCCCGGCGGCCGGCTCGACGACGTAGGGAATGATGTGCTTGTTGTTGGGCTGATCGAAATAGGTCAGCCGCTCGGTGGAGTGCGCGTTGGGCAGGGCTTGCGCCTGCGCGCGGGTGTTGGGCGTCAGGTCGAGCTTGTCCTGATCCCGCGAATGCATGGCGAGATCGAAGTCGGTCCGGTTGGCGATGCCCTCCAGCTCTTCCCACCCGATCGGATATTTGTACATTATGTCCACGGTGCGCACCGAATAGTGCGCGCGATCCTCGGGTAGAACCTCAAGGAGGTCCAGGTGCTCGCGCCGCAGCCCTACCTCCTCCGCCCACCAGTCCAGGTGGTCTTTGACCCAGGCTTCGTGGGTCGCCTGCGCGTCTTCCGGCCGGACGAAGAACTCGATCTCCATCTGCTCCAGCTCCCGCAGGCGGAAGATGAAGTTGCGCGGGGTGATCTCGTTGCGGAAAGATTTGCCGATCTGGGCGATCCCGAACGGGATTTTGCGGTTGGTGGAGTCCAGCACGTTCTTGAAGTTGACGAACATGCCCTGCGCCGTTTCCGGTCGCAGGTAGGCGAACGATTCCGGATCGGGGACCGGGCCGACCTGCGTCTTGAACATCATGTTGAAGGGGCGCGGCTCCGTCAGCTCCCCTTCACACTCGCCGGGATACTTTGTGGGATGGCGCAAACACTCCGACTCCCCGAGCTTATCGGCGCGGAAGCGGCCCTTGCAGGTCTTGCAGTCCACGAGCATGTCCGCGAAGGTCTCTTCGTGCTGGGAGTAGCGCCAGACGAAGCGGTTCATCAGGATGGCGGCGTCTATGCCTTCCATGTCGTCGCGCTCGTAGACGTTATGCTTCCACCACAGCCGCTTGAGGTTGTTCTTCAGCTCCACGCCGAGAGGGCCGTAGTCGTAGGCGCCCTGCATGCCGCCGTAGATTTCGCTGCTCTGAAAAATAAAGCCGCGCCGCTTGCACAGCGACACGATCTGGTCCATTGTCTGTGCTGCCATGAGTTTGAAATGCGTCCTCGTTGGGATGGGCTTTAAAAAGCCTCCTTTAATATACCCTGTTTCGTTTTGCGTCCAATTCCCTCTTCGCCTTCCCCTTCTGTTCCCTGTTCCCTCTTCCCTTCTCTTCCCTCTTCCCTTGACATTCCACGCTTTGCCTGACTATAATGACGGCATGACCAAACGCGCCATAGCCGCCTCTCGGGCGGCTCGATACGCCGCGCCGCGCACCCGGCGCTCCCCGGTCAAGAAGTGGATCAAGACCCTTTTCGCCCTGGCATTTCTGCTGGTCGAAATCGCCATCGCGATCGCCCTCGTCGTGAC
>DATGIG010000217.1:0-5356 GCA_035295825.1 Chthonomonadaceae bacterium
TGGAGTGGGCGGCAAGGCAGCGCAGCACGATATCGAGCGTGGCCCAGGCCGGATGGTCGTCCGCGTCGAGTAGGGCGGGCAGCAGTTGCAGGAAGTAGACGGTCTGTGTCCGCCGGAGGTGGTCGGCGACGATCATCTGGCCGGCCAGGTCGGTCGAGTTGGTGATTAGGCGCAGGCCCGAAGCGATGGCCGTATCCGCCTCCTCGTCTTTTTCCCGCTCATCTCGCTCCAATAGCGCGATGTCGTGCAGCTCCGGCTCCTTCCAGCGCATAAAGGCCGCCTCCCAATCGAGCGCGTCCAACTCCTCCTCCGTTGCGCGTCCGGCAATGGCGACGCCAAGCTCCGCAGGCTGCCCCGACGCATCGAGCGCCTCCTGTACCGCGCGTAACGGCACGGCGACGCTCTCCAGCGCAAAGACGCGCAGGGGTAGATTCTCCATGAAGGCTATCCTTTCTCTTCGCTTTCTTACACGAGGCAGGAGTTCCGGCGCGAGATGCCGAATTCCTCCTCGTCTTACGACCCACAATGCGATCACTTTCCAAGGGAGGATCTCTTCATGCCATTCGAACAGACGCGCCGCCGCTTCTTGGGTGCGGCTACCGCCGCTGTGGCAGGCTTGCCGCTCGGCCTGCAACTCGCTTATGCGCAGGACGCCCAGCCTCAAGACGATAATACCCCGCCGCACCCCACTCCGAAACACCCCGACATCGTCGTGCTCTTCTCCGGGAAGGAGGAGGACCTGCAGAACTGGACGCGAGAGGGTGGCAAGCAGCCCGCCGACTGGACGGTCAAAGACGGCGCGATGCTGACCCGCGTCGCCAGCATCATCAGCAAACAGCTCTTTACCGACTTCCAACTGCATGTCGAGTTCAAAGTGCCCTTTATGCCCGACAAGCATGGGCAGGAGCGCGGCAATAGCGGGGTGGGGCTGCTGGGAGGATATGAGATCCAGGTGCTGGATTCCTATGGCTTCAAAGAGCCGGGGACCGGCGACTGCGGTGCGGTCTATAACAAATCCGCCCCCCTGGTCAACGCCTGCAAACAGCCGCTGCAGTGGCAGACCTACGATATTACCTTCCGCGCGCCCCGTTTCGCGGAGGGCAAAAAGATCGCGAACGCACGCGTGAGCGTCATTCAGAACGGGCTAGTCGTACAGAACAATCAGGAGATCGACGGCACCACCGGCATCGGAGGCAAGGATGACGGCCAGCCGGGGCCTGTCTACCTTCAGTACCATCATAACGCCGTCCAGTTCCGCAATGTGTGGGTTCTGCCGCTTCCGCTGCAAGGTCCGACCCATTACGATCCCAAATAGATATCTATCCACAGATTAACACCGATTACCACAGATTAAAGCCACAACAGGGAGGAACGATTGCGCCCTCGAAGTGATTGGGTTACAGTTTTCTCTTCTGTGGTTTGTAATCTGTGTTAATCTGTGGATCGTTCCCCTGTCTTTCTCTGTGGACCTCTGTGTCCTCTAGCCGAAGGCGGGTGGTAGGAGATGAGGGATGAGGGGTAGTCGGTGGATAGGATGGATATTGGCGCTTTGGGTGGCTGCCGTGGCGGCAGAGGCGCAGTTTCAGGCCAAGACGGTCACATTGACGGCGGACGAGCGTCAGCAACTGACGCAGGGCTGCGACCGACTTCGGGAGCGCCTGAAAGCGCTGCGCGTACAGTCGCTCAACACGGGGAAGCCTGCGGCGGAGTTATTGCCCGATGTGGAGATCTACCTCGATGCCGTAGATCGCAATCTCCGAGAGAACCTCTTCTTTTCCAGTGGCAACGTGAAGCAGGCGCAGGACTGTTTGAAAGAGGGCGAAGCGCGGGCGGAAGCCTTGAAGGAGGGGAGAGCGCCCTGGACGCAGCAGACCGGGGTGATCTTGCTGGGCTACCGCTCCCAGGTGGACGGATCTGTACAGCCCTATCAGCTCTTTGTGCCCCATGATTACGATTTCACAGCCCGCAAACCGAGGCGGCTCGATATTTTCCTGCATGGGCGGGGAGATAACTTCAATGAGCCCGCATTTCTCTATGACCACGGCTGGGCGAAGGGCGATTTCGGAAAGGAGGGTCCGAAGGATCTCGCCCTCTTCCCCTACGGACGCGGCAACAACGGCTGGCGGTATGCGGGCGAGCAGGATGTCTTCGAGGCGCTGGCGGATTGCGAGCGCCGCTATCCCGTGGACGACGATCGGGTGACCCTGCGGGGCTTCTCGATGGGAGGGCATGGCGTCTGGCACATCGGCCTGCAGCATCCCGGTATCTGGGCCGCCATCAGCCCCGGCGCCGGCTTCGTCGAAACGAAGCGCTACAAGAACATCACGGAACCGCTCCCCGACTGGCAGAACCTGCTCCTCCACTTCTCCGACCCCCTGGATTACGCACTCAATGCCAAAAACCTGCCTGTTCTGCCCTATGTGGGCGAACTGGACAGCTTTTACACGCAGCACCAGCTCATGTATGCGGCATTCAAGCAGGAGGGCGCTCCCTATACGGATTTCCTGGGGATCCAGACCCCACACCGTTATGAGCCGAAGGCGCTGGAGGCGCTTCTTGCCGCACTGATTCCCGTGCATCGTCAGAGCGAGGCGGAGACCGTAGATTTTGTCACCTACACCCTGCGGTTTGCAGAGTGTAAGTGGGTCAAGGTCGAAGGATTGGAGCAGCACTGGCTGCGTGCGGAGGTCCACGCCAGGCGGAGTCAAGAGGGTATCACGCTTCAGACCCGCAATATAGCGGCACTCCGCCTTGAGTTAAGGGATTGGAAGGGTGGGAGCGTGCGGATCGATGGGCAGCAGCTGGAAGTCGGTTCTGGCGATGGGGATCGGTCGAGGGGACCGAGCCGGGCCATGAGTGTGAGCACACTCTCTCTGGTGAAAGCCGGAGGACGTTGGTCTCTGGGGGAGAGGCTGGGGCTGTGGAAGAGGCCGGGGATGCAAGGCCCGATAGACGACGCGCTATTCGGACCTATCCTTGCGGTGGCAGGGACCGGGAAGCCCTGGAATGATGCGGCGGGCTGGTGGACGGGGCAGGAGTTACAACAGTTTCGTGAGGGGTGGGAGCGGTATTGCCGGGCCACACTGCCGGAGACCACGGATGCCGCCCTCACGGCGACGCAGATCCGGGGAAACAACCTCTATCTCTTCGGCGATCCCGGTTCCAATGCCGTACTGCGCCGGCTCTTGCCGAAATTACCGCTCCGGTGGACCCGAGATACGTTCACCCTTGCCAGAAAAACCTTTGCCACGGGCGATCATATGCCGTTGCTTATCTTCCCCAATCCGGAGAGCCCCGCACACTATATTGTCCTCAATTGCGGCTTTACGTTCAGCCGAGCGGATAGGGACGGCAGCAATGCGCAACAGTATCCGCATCTGCCCGACTACGCGGTGATCCGCTTCCAGCGGGACCACTACACCGACGACAGAACAAAGGATGTCGAGCTTGCCGGATTCTTCGACGAAAACTGGAGGCAGCCTCTGTCCCAATAGGCCGGTACACCGGGCTATCGGTTGACGCTGACGTATGGGTATGTTATAATGGGACGTTCCAGACGCTCTCTGCACCGACGCAGATCGAACTGGCGATTTTTGCCTGCCGTCTTGAAAAAACCTTCGGATAGAGGGCAGACGGCATTGGAGATAGAGAGAAACGGGGTTAGTAGCACAGGTGACTATGGAAGATACGGATGGCTTAAAGCGAAGAATCCAGCTCTTCGAAAAAGAGGCCGCGGAGCTCAAGAGAGAGAATGCGGAACTCAAACAGCGAAACCTGGAACTGGAACGCGCGAAGGGCGGCTCGGCCGGCGACGATATGGCGGTGCCGATCAGCGAATTCGAGGAGACATTGCGTCGCCTCGTGCAGCGGACGGCGATGATCGTTCAGGCGGAGAAGTGTGTGATTATGGTGCGCGACCGAGAGAGCGGCGATCTCATTGCCCGCGCCCCTGCCTTCGGCATGAACGATAACGAAGTCAAGTCATTTCGCGTCCCCGTCGGCGCCGGAGTTTCCGGCGGCGTTTTTATCTCGGGAGAGCCTGCCATCTTCCGCAATCCCAAGGAGGACCCGCATGCCGTCCAGGATCGGCTGCACCAGATGCATGTCCGTAATGGCGTCACCGTCCCGCTGCTCATCGAAAAGCGGGATGACCAGAACCACATTGTAGATCGGGTGACCATTGGGGTTCTGCACTGCTTTAACAAGCGCTATGGAGGCGAATTCATCGAAGAAGATGTCCGCCTGTTGGAGCGCCTGTCGCGCAATGCCGCCGCCGTCATCGCCAATGCCCAGATGTTCCAGGAGGTTGTAGAAGAGCGACAGAAGCTCGTACACACCCTGGAGAGCCTGACAGCAGGGCTGATCCTGGTAAATACCCATGGCCGCATCGGGCAGATGAATGCCCAGGCGCGGGCGATGTTCGGTATACCGGAAGATATACATCCCGTGGGGAAGGTCTATTCCGATATCATCCGGCATGAGCAGTGCAACCAGATCATCAAGAAGCGGCTCGAAGAGGCTGAGGCCGGCACGCTCACTTCCGACGAGGAGGGCGATAGCACCCGCAAACCCGAAGAGATCAGCGTGCGGGATAAGGATGATCTGGAGTATATCTTCCAGGTCCATTCCGCCAATGTTTTTGGTGACGATAACGCGCCTATCGGCACGGTCTATATCTTCAATGATATCACCGACCTGCGCAATGTCGAGCGCATGAAGACGGAGTTCGTCTCCATCGTCTCCCACGAGCTGCGTACCCCTCTGACCCCGATGAAGGGCTTTGTGCGCACCCTGTTGGACGACGAAAACGAGGAGTGGTATACTGCCGAGGATCGGCGCGAGTTCTACAATATCATCGACGAAAACGTGGATCGCCTGGGACGTCTTATCAACGACCTGCTGAATCTCTCGCGCATCGAGAAGATGGGCCCGGACAGCATCGAGATGAACTGGGAGAACATCGATATTCGCAAGGCCGCAGAGATGGTTGCGAGCCTCCAGCGAGGGCGCACGGACAAACATACGCTGGTGGTGGATTTCGATCCGGAAACCATTTTTGCGGAAACCGACGCGGATAAGATCCAGAATATCCTCAACAATTTTGTCAATAATGCGATCAAATACTCGCCGGATGGGGGCGAGGTCCGCATCATCGGATGCCAGGAACCGCCCAGTGAAGCCTTTCCCACGGGTTCCGTGCTGATCGGGGTCAAGGATCAAGGACTGGGCATTCCGGAGAGCGCGTTGAAATCCCTGTTTGAAAAATTTGGGCGTATCACAGGCGGCAAACATGGCTCCATCCCTGGTACGGGGATCGGGCTGTATCTCTGTAAGAACCTGATCGCGCGGCATGGCG
>DATGIG010000218.1:0-13527 GCA_035295825.1 Chthonomonadaceae bacterium
AGCGGACAAAGCGGAAGCTAAGCCCGCCGCGCCGTAAGCGCCCCACTTCCGCCAATATATAACGTTCCGCAACCCGCGAACGTGGTGAACAACGGGCATTCCATTTCTATGGAATGCCCGCCCTCTTTTTCCGTATCTTCCTGCGAACGGTTTCCTCTTCGCACGGGTATGGAGTAGTATCTTATTGACATTGCATCGGAGGAAAGATCATGGCAACCCTCACTCCCTTTTCCGGCAAGAGCCACAGAGAGCCAGAAGGAGTCGACTATCCCACGGGAGATGGCAAACCGATGGCGGAAGATGCCCTGCACCGCGACCTGATGATTTACGCGATCCCAGCCCTAAAACTCCATTTTGCCGACCGGCCTGATGTCTACATTTCCGGCAACGACTTTCTCTATTATGAAGAGGGGGTTCCCAGCCGCCGCATCTCTCCCGACTGCTACGTGGTGATCGGTGTAGAGCCGAAGCAACGGCGTCGCTTCTACAAGGTATGGGAAGAGAACAATGTCTTGCCGGCAGTTGTCTTCGAATTCACCTCAGCAAAGACTCGCAGAGAGGATGAGGGATCGAAACGCACCATATATGAAACGGTTTTGCGCGTGCCGGAGTATTTTCAGTTCGACCCATCCGGCGACTATCTCAAGCCACGTTTGCAGGGAAAGCGGCTGCAAAACGACCAGTATGTGACCATAGCCTTGCAAAACGACCGAATGTACAGCGAACAATTGCGGCTGGATCTGGTCATTGTTGAGGAGAGCCTGCGTTTTTACGACCCTGTTCGCGGGGAATGGCTGCACACCCACGAAGAGCAAGCCCAACGTGCCGAAGCCGCTGAAGCAGAATTGGCGCGTTTACGGGCCGAGTTGGAAGCGCTCCGATCAAAGGAAGAGTGAGAAGAGATGATGAAACTACTCCCAATAGCCGTTTAGACAAACTTCTTGAGATGAGACCAGAGTGATAACTATCTTATTTCACTCCCCATGTCAGAATGACACACATCGATTAATGTGTCTCCATGATCTAGCAGAAGTACTAAATCGCTTTACGTCGTTCTGGTTTTAGAGTATACTGATTAGTAATAATATGCTCTGGGAAAATCTCATTGGCTGTCCATCACTTATCATTCAGGGAACAGATTAAAGGGCAGATTGCAGTATTATTAGGCGATGCTGGGATGACGAATTGTCCGGCAACTCGCGATGGAATGGTAACGGTTATTGACAGTATGTCGCGTTATCAAGAGGAAGGGCAACGATTATTTCCAAAATTGATTTTGACAGAAGACAAGCAAACAGTTAGCTTCTTGCTACCCCAGTCTGACTATCTACTCATTGGTAAAGGCCCGGTTCACGCAGAGACCTATCGTGTTTGTTTGAAAAAATGCGCTCCACTAGCAACCGATGATTGGTACATTCTGGTGGAACGAAAGCCCGATGAGATTAACTATGGGTTGATACGAAATGGTCATAGTGGACTTTCGGCATTGCCTGAACAGATATTGCGGGAATTAGGTACTGATACTCCTAACATATCAACAGTAATATTTAGGCAAATTGCAGATGGTATTGTTCAATCTGAAACATCTAATGGATATTCACTAAGTATATCTTATTCTGACAAAGAAATCAGTGACTCCGACCGCCGTCCGATGCTGTCAAATTTGTATAATCGAATTACTTCACATGCAGATCCTGAAGTGCGGCCAGAGCTGACCCAGCTTCTTGACAGAATATTTGCGTGGGCTATCGAAAGAGGACATGGTACACTCGCAGTAGTTATAGAAACAAACAAAGTAGATATCCCTGAGGGTCTTAAGGATGGTACATGGCTATTAGATCCAATTGATCTTACAGAGCGAGTAAAGTCAGAATTGGGTACGAATGACGGTATACCAAATACATCAACGAGATCTATAATTAATGTGATTGCGGGTATGTTGATGAGTGATGGGATTACTGTATTCGACAGTGGTGGACGAGTACGAGGTTATAACGCTTTTGCAAAGCCGATGGCGCACGCGGAAATGGAGATTATGACATCGAATGTGGGTGGTGCGCGCCGTCGAACGTTCAAACTCCTTTGTTCATGGCTAGGTAGTCTACTTACAGCATGCCTTATGGTATCGCAAGATGGTGCAATACTCTATCAAGAGGTAAAGGATTAAATTCGATGGAGTCAACGGAATTTACCCCCTGGCACCCGAATGAAGCCATTTTCGTGCCAAAAAACGCCAGCAGTGCAATGCAGATTGCACCGTTAGCTAAACAACTGCGCCAACCGGATATTAAGAAGGTTGTTACTGCATTTGATGCAGGTTTGTATGATCTTGCTGTAGAATATGTCTGGAAGCGTACGATGTCTATTCTTAAGCGGCAACTCAGCACTATGGGGATGAGTTTTGTTGGTGAGATGTTGGCTCGCCCAGATATCGTGGATGAATCGCCTGCAGAATTAGTAATCACGGATTATGAGGCAATTCAACTTGCCTATCAATTAGGTATCGTATCACGTATTGGTTCGATAGAATTACGGCATCATGCTGAACTTTTGTCCTATTATTCAAGCCCTGACGTTGAAGAAGACGAAGAAATAGATTATGTTCAAGCACTTACGCTTCTGCGTGGGTGTGTTGTACATATATTATCTAGGGAGAAAATAGAGACTGCACTTGATTTTAAGAAACTCCGGCAAAAGTTAACGCAGCAGGTATTGCCTAAAGATGATTCAGATATCATCTACTTAGTGGCTGCACCTTACTTTTGGAAACGAACAACGCTACGTGTATTATTAGCCGAAGCTAAAACAGCAAAAGGTGCTCAAGTTGAGAATGCACTGGGCAATCTCAATACTATTATAACGATGACGTGGCAAGGGCTCCAAGATCCTGATCGATGGCAAATAGGTCAATCATACGCGGAGGCAAGCTCAAATAATCACAAAGTTTTGTCATCTACTTTACGTCGAATTCTGATGACAGTACAAGGATTTGATTATGTACCAGAGACTTTGCGATCCAGTTCATATGCGCATGCTGCTACTGAAGTTCTTTCGGCTCACGAGCAAGCTAACAACTTTTACAATGAGCCTGCACCAATGAAGGCATTGGCCTCGCTAGGAAGCATTGTACCAGGCCCAGCATTTCAAATCTGTATGAGAGCCACACTAGCGGTTAAACTTGGCAATCGATATGGATACTGTTTTGATGCACAACCATACGCAGATAAAATGCTCGATTCCCTCAGCCAAGACCGATGGACAGTATATTTGTACAAGTTTCTGCCTTCAGATGAAATGATTCTTAGCAAACTCACACTTGATGCTCCTTCACAACGATGGACCGAGATTGTTCAAAAATACCCGTATGATACGGAAAATATCGGAGATCAACGTATCATTAACCTACTGAAAGTAGCATCACAGGGCGACGCCAAGGCAGTTCGCACATGGGCGAAAGCATTGTATCGGGATTTAGGGGCATGAACTCTCCACATTACACGTATTCTTTATACTCTCATAGGTCAGGTCAAAGTGGGCGATCTGAAAAGTTTCGGTTTGCCACTATTTTTCTGTAAGAAGGTCTCCATCAAGACCACCTTTGTCGGCCTGGACAAAGTCGATGGCATGCCGGCCTGGAAGATCAAGCAGACGCTGGAGGCGGAGACCGAAGATGGCAGCAAGATGACCTCCGAGACCACGGCCCTCCTCGACGCTGCCACCGGCCAACTGCTCCAGGCGGAAAATGATGTCAAGAATGTGCCTGGAAAGATGGGGGCGGTAGACTGGAAGAGCAAGCTCCAGCGGGTCAAGCCGGACAAAGCGGACAAAGCGGAAGCTAAGCCCGCCGCGCCGTAAGCGCCCCACTTCCGCCAATATATAACGTTCCGCAACCCGCGAACGTGGTGAACAACGGGCATTCCATTTCTATGGAATGCCCGCCCTCTTGTACGCCGGGCAGCGGGGAACTGGCAAAAGAGGCAGGATTGCGTCGGCAGCGTGGAGAAACAGAAGGGCATTACTATCGGAAGGCGGAGGGACGCACATGCGGACAGGAGGGTGGGGCGCGGAGCGCTCGCGCACAGGGATCGGGCTTATCGAACTGTTGGCTCTGCTCGCGCTTGGGGCATTGCCGACAGGCGCACAAGGCCAATCCTTTGAATCCAACCCCGCCTACCAGACGGCACGCGGGCCGATCTCGCTCCGGGATATGCGCCCCTATAACCTGCTGTTCCTCCAGTTCCTCCCGGAGAGCGCGGACGTACTGCCCCGGAAAGCCAACCAGTTCGGCCTGCAACTCGATCTCGCCAACAACCTGCTCATCCCCAACCCGAGTGGCGGGGCGACCGTGGTCGAGGACAACGAGTATCAGCGCCTCCTCTTCTCCTGGCGGCGTGGGTTGGGCAAACAGACCGAAGTGGCGCTCCTTGTCCCGATCCTCTGGCGCGATGGTGGATTTCTCGACAGCCTCATCCTCGGCTATCACCGGCTGTTCGGCCTGCCCGGCAATGCGGAAGACGATCCTGCCGGACGCGCTGCCTGGCCCCAATACCGCAGCATTCTGCGCATTGTGGACGCCAATGGCAAAGTGCTGGTAGACCAGGGCAACGGATTTGGGCTGGGCGAAACCACCCTCACCTTAAAGCGCAGTCTGATCCGCGCGACACCCCGCTCCGCGCTCGCCGCGCGCCTGGGGTTGAAACTCCCGACAGGCAACCCCACGCTGCTGCTCGGCAGCGGCAGTCCCGATGCCGGTCTCTCGCTGGATGCCCGCTACAATGTAGGGCGCGAGATCATCCTCTACGGCAACCTGGGAGGCATCGTGATGGGCAAGGCGAACCGGGTGCCGGGGGCGCAGAGCGGCATGGTGCAGACCCTCGTCGGCATAGAATACCGCCCCAACAACCGCGACAGCTTCATCCTGCAAGTGGATGGCAACTCCCTCGCTGTGCGTACCGGCAACGGGTTTGCCGATGGCGCGCAGACGACGGCGACCTTCGGCTATAAGCGGGTCCTCGACCGCCACTACGTACTCTCTCTGGCCTATTCGGAGAACGGTGACATCCATAACTATACGCTCAACGGATTCAGCGGGATCGGTCCCGACATCACCTTCTCCTTTGGGTTGGAGTGGCATCCTTAAGCGTTGCTGACCTTATATCCCCTCTCCCATTTATGGAGGAAATCTGCGGGGGAAGAGCAGATTTGGGCTGCACCGAAGGTGCGACCTTTGGGGGTGGGGGCGAGAAATATCCGCGATGATGACAAAATCCCATTTTTGCGCTATCCTTTAATCATGCGAATACTACTTACCAATGACGATGGCATCCATGCGCCGGGTATCCACGCGGTCAAAGCCGCACTGGAGGAGTTGGGCGAGGTCTGGATGGTCGCGCCGGAGCGTCCTCGTAGCGCGGCGGGCCACGCGATCACGCTCCACAAGCCGCTCCGTATTACCCCCGTGACCCTCCCCAATGGCATGAAGGGGCATGCCACCAGCGGCACGCCGACCGATTGTGTGACGCTGGGCTATCATATATTAATGGAAGAGCGGTGCGACCTGGTGGTATCCGGCATCAACTCCGGGGCGAACCTGGGCTGGGACCTGACCTACAGCGGCACGGTCGCCGCCGCCATCGAAGGCGCAATCCTCCGCCTGCCTGCGTTCGCGATCTCGCTCGTCACCGAAAACGCCGCCGCCAGTACGCTGGACTACGCCCCGGCGGCAAAGTTCGCCGCGCAGATCACACGCCGTCTGCTCGCCGACCCGCTCCCGCCTCAGACATTCCTGAATATCAATGTGCCTGCCGTTCCGGAGAGCGAACTGCGCGGCGTGACCATCACCCATCAGGGACGGCGCGAATATGTGGACCGGGTGGTGGCGCGGGAGGACCCCTCCGGCAGGCCCTACTACTGGCAGGCCGGCAGCATCCGTGAGGATACGCCCGACCCCGGCTCCGATGTGCACGCCATTCTGGAAAACCGAATCTCCGTTACACCCGTCCATCTCGATATGACCGCCTATCCCCTTTTGGACCAATTGCGGGATTGGGACTTACATTGACACAAAACGACCCACCGGAACGGCATAGCAGAAAGTGACCCTTGCCATGGCATCCCTGGAAAACAGCATTGAGTTCGCCGAAAATCCCGAGCCGCGCTGCCCCTGCGTCCTCCTGCTGGATACCTCCCGCTCGATGGAAGGCGCGCCTATCGAGGCGTTGAACGCAGGCGTCCGCACCTTCCGCGATGAGCTTATCAAGGATTCCGTGGCGGCGCGACGCGTTGAGATCGCCGTGGTCAGCTTCGATACCTTTGTGTACCTCGTGCAGCCCTTCGTCACCGTCAATCAGTTTCAGCCTCCCACGCTGACCGTGCAGGGGTTCACCAGTATGGGAACCGCCATCCAGAAGACGCTCGATCTGATCCAGGAGCGCAAAGCCCTCTATCGGGCCAACGGAATGGCATACTATCGCCCCTGGGTGCTGATGATCACGGATGGAGAGCCGCATGGCGAAGCCGACCATGTCGTACAGGATGCGGCGCGGCGCATCCGGGAGGACGAAGAGAATAAGCGGCTCGCCTTCTTCGCCGTCGGCGTACAGAACGCTTCCATGCAGAAGCTGAGCCAGATCACGGTGCGCCCGCCCGTCAAACTATCCGGCCTGAACTTTCAAGATATGTTTGTCTGGCTCTCGACCAGTATGCAGCTTGTCTCCCGCTCCAGGGTAGATGAGCAGATCCCCCTGCCGCCTCCCGGCGCCGTCTCCGCGTCCTGAAAGGTAGCCTACCGTGCGAATTCTGCGAGGTTCCACTGCCCAAGCTATCGAGATCGCCCTCGAGGACGAGATCAGTTCCGGAGGTGAAGCCCGTATCTATGCGGTCGAATCCGACAGCGCCCTGGTGGCGAAGATCTATCGCCAGCCGAAAGAGGAGGCGGGCCGTAAACTCGCCGTCATGCTGGACAATCCGCCCACCGACCCGACAGCGGCGCAGGGGCATGCCTCCATCGCCTGGCCGGTGGACATCCTGTATTCGCTGGAGGATAAGAAGCGGGTCGTTGGCTACCTGATGCCACGGGCCGAGGGGACGCATCCGGTCATCGATTTCTACAATCCGCTCTCGCGCCGTGAGACCTGCCCCCTGTTCAGTTACCAGTATCTCTACCGCACGGCGCGCAATCTGGCGGCGGTGATGCACGCACTGCATAAGTGCGACTATGTTATCGGCGACGTGAACGAGTCCAATATCCTGGTGACCGACACCGCCCTCATCACGGTTGTGGACACGGATTCGTTCCAGGTGCATGATACGGCGCGCGAAACCGTCTTCCACTGCCCGGTCGGCAAGCCGGAGTTCACCCCTGCCGAGCTTCAGGGCAAGCTGTTTCACTACGTGGATCGGACCCCGGCGCACGACCGGTTCGGCCTGGCCGTGCTGATCTTCCAACTGCTGATGGAGGGGACGCATCCATTTGCAGGGGTGTATCTGGGCGAGGATGACCCGCCGCCCTATGAAGCCCGCATCACCGCCGGGCACTTCCCCTACGGTATCAGGGAGACGCCTTACCGCCCGCTTCCCGCCGCACCGCCGTTAAGCCTGCTGCCCGCCCATATCCTCCAGCTCTTTATGCGCTGCTTCCAGGAGGGGCACGACGATCCGCAGGCCCGACCGGACGCACAGACCTGGGCGCTTGCGCTGAAAGAGGCGGAGCAGAACCTCATCTCCTGCGCGGTCAACGAGCAACACCGCTACGGCAAGCATCTGGCGGAGTGTCCCTGGTGTCAGCGTGCCAGCCTGTTGGGTGGGCGCGACCCGTTTCCTTCGGTGGAGCGCGTGCAGCAGGGCAAGCACCTTCAGCCTCTGCCCCAGCCCGTACAGACGCCGCTCCCGGCCGCGTCCGTCCCGCTCGCTACCCTGGCTTCCGCGCCTCTGCTGGCGCCGTCGCCTGCTCCGCTGCGCAGCGTCCCTCCTCCGCTCCTGGCAGAGAGCACCGTATCGGCGCCGAGCCGGACGGTTCCGGATACGCCTCCCGCACCCCGGATCACCGTCGCACCACGCACTGCGGCGCCCGCGTCACAGGCAAAAAGCAATCGCTGGATCCTTCCGGTCCTCCTCCTGCTGGGCGTCGGGGCGGTGGCCGTTCCGCTGGCGCTGCATCGCCCGCCTGGGCCGACCGTCACCCCTGCCCCGGCGAGTTCTACCGTCCCACCGGAGATGAGCGGGACTGCGGACGCTCCACCAATAGAGGTTGCCTTCGCAACCGGCCAGAAGTCGGTTACCGGGGGGGATAGCTCCCGCCTGCGCTACCTGCTGACCCGAGATCCGCAACTGGCAAAGCGCCAGGGAAAAGACAATTGGACGCTCCTGCACTTTGCCGCTTATAGCGGCCAGGCAGCCACGGCACGGCTGCTATTGGAGAGCGGAGCGGACGTAGATGCCAAAGAAAAAGATGGGTTTACCCCACTGCATCTCGCGGCCCAGGAGGGCAAAACGGAGGTCGTCAAGGTGCTGCTGGAGAAGGGCGCCAACCCGAACACACAGGAGAATATCGGCTGGACTCCGCTCCATTTTGCGGCGCAGGAAGGACACCTCGATGTGGCGAAACTGCTTCTGGATGGCGGAGCCGATCCGAACATCAAAGAGAGCCGGGGAATAACGGCCCTGGCTGTCGCGGTCAAAGAGAAGAAGACTGCTGTTGCTGACCTTATCCGCCAGAAGGGCGGACAGCCCTGATACAACACCATGAGATTAAGCACGCTATCCCCCATACTGCTGACGATTGCGCTGTTCGGAGCCTGCTGCCGATCCGCACGCGCCCAGGAGATCGTCGAGGCGACAAAGCGGGGCGATAAGGCGGCAGTCGAGCGCATTCTGCAGCAGAACCCCCAGGCCGTCCTGGATGCCGATGACGATGGCGCGCGGGCGATCTCCTGGGCTGCTGCCCTGAACCAGGTGGATATCATTCAACTCCTGTTCGACCATGGAAGCGCCATCAACTATCATCAGAAGAACGGCTGGACGCCGCTGATTAGCGCCGCCGATTCCGGACGCATCGAGGCGACGGAACTCCTTGTGAAGCGGGGCGCGGATATGGGAGCCCGTGCGGCGGATGGCAATCAGGCAATCCACTTTGCCGCCCGGAATGGCTATCCGGATCTGGTTGCGCTTCTTCTCACGCTGGGCGCAGATGTGGATGCTCCCAACGGGGACGGCAATACCCCGATGGCCGTAGCCGCCTGGTATGACCGGAGAAATGTCGGGATCTATCTGATCGCCGCAGGGGCGAATATCTCTATCAAGAATAACGCGGGGAATACGGCGCGGGACGAGGCGCTTCGTAACGGCAAAACGGAATTCGCCAATATACTGGACCACTATCAGGGGCTGCTGAACGAACGGGCGACACGCGATACCCTGCGCCGGGAAGCGGGACTGAAGATCCGTACCAGCTATGCCTCCTGGACGGATCTGAACGCGAGGACCCGTGTGGTCTATCATAACGACTTTGCGGACAGGCGTGTGGGGCCGGAGTGGAGCACCTATGTTATGCCGGGTACAGAGCAGGCTCCGCTCCGTGTTTCGACAACCCCGGTGGGAGCGCGGCCCTTTCTGGGCGATTTTGGCAGCCAGGCCGCGCGATTGACCTTGAACGACCTACCCGAACACAGCGAAGTGGCCGTCATCTTCGACCTGTTCCTTATTCGCACCTGGGACGGAAACCTCCTGACTTCCGGTCCCGATGTCTGGAGCCTCAGCGTGAACGAAGGCCCCACCCTGCTCCGGACGACCTTCATGCTGTATGGACCGAATGCGAAGACGCAGGCCTATCCCGGCGAGTACCCTGGCGACCACTACGTTCCGCGCGCCGAGGCATTCGAGAATAATACGCTCGGTTATACCTTTCCGGTCAACGGGAAGCCGACGCCGTTTGACGCGGTGTACCGGATACGCTACACATTTCCGCATCATGGCAAAATACTGCCATTGGACTTTGCCGCCATCGGATTACAAGAGCTCTCCGACGAGAGTTGGGGCATTACCAACATCGAGGTGAGCATTCCCGTTGCACCGACCCCGGTTGCCAAGAAGCCGGAGCCGAAGCCGACCCCGCATGCCACGCCGCCGAAAAAAGTGGCCGCAACAACGAAAAAGACGACAAAATCGGTTGGTAAGAAGTCTACGACCACCAAGACGGCCTCCGGAAAATCCACCTCCGCGAAATCTCCGGACCGCCTGCATGATAAAAAGGAACCGCCGAAACCCTAGACAGGGGAGCCATAAGCGTCCTCCTGCTCGGAAGATGAGGATAGTATGAGATTCTTGAAGCCACACTCCAGGACCTGCCAAGCGGCAATCCAGGTGAGCCGAGCGCTCATGGTCGTCGCGCTCTTACCATTATCCCTGCCGCTCTGGGCGCAACATCACGCCACCGAGGCGTTCGATCCGGCCGTTATTCAGAAGCAGATCGCCTACCTGGCCTCCGATGAGTTGAAAGGGCGGGACAGCGGCGAACCCGGCAACGAAAAGGCCGCGCAGTTTATCGCGCAGGAGTTCGCCCATGCGGGCCTCAAGCCGCTGGGAACTTCGCATCAACGCGATGCCAAAGCGAGCATGGATGGCAGCGGCTACTATCAGCCCTTCGCCTTCATGGCCGGGCATGAGGTGGGAAAAGGGTGCGTGCTGGAAGCCGATTACCGGGGCGACAGCGAGACCCACCACTACCAGATGGGCAAAGATTTCCAGCCCGTGGGGGTTTCGGGCGGCGGCAAGGCACAGGGCCAGGTCCTCTATATCGGCTATGGCATCCACGCGCCGCAGGCGGGGCACGACGATTATGCGAATACGGAGGTCAAGGGCCGGATCGTGATGCTGCTGGCGGGCAGCCCGGATCAGAACCCGCACGGGCCGCTGGCCGAATACGGCGATATCCGCCGCAAGGCCGCCGATGCCCGCGACCGGGGCGCTGCCGCCGTGCTGGTCATCCTGCCGAAGGAGACCGCTACGGTCGCGCCGCGCCGGTTCGAGTATTTCGGGGATAGCGATGCGGGCATTCCTGCCTTTCGGATCACCCGCGATCTCGCCGGCTCGATCCTCCGTCCTGTGGACCGTCAGGAGGCGCTGGAGCGCTGGGAGGGAGCCGCTGGAATGCCGGGTTTCAAGCCCATGGAGACCTCTACGAAGGTTCGCCTGGTCGCCGATGTCAAGAAGGTCGAGAAGGTAACGGCGAACGTGGTGGGGCTGATCGAGGGCAGCAACCCCACGCTCAAATCCGAGGTCGTGGTCATCGGCGGGCATCTGGACCACCTCGGTATGGGCAGCCCCTACTCGCTTGCCAGGTCCGATGCGCCCGCAGTTCACCATGGCGCGGATGACAACGCCTCCGGTGCGGAGGGCGTCATGGCGCTGGCCCGCTACTTCGGGCACGGCGCCGTGCGTCCGAAGCGCTCCCTGGTGCTGATGTGCTTCAGCGGCGAGGAGTTGGGGTTGTACGGCTCCAGCTACTACGTCAAGCATCCGATCGTGCCGCTGGAGCAGACCGTCGCCATGCTCAATATGGACATGATCGGGCGGCTCCGCGACGACAAACTCATCGTGATCGGCGGCTCGTCGGCGAAGGAGTGGCCGGACCTGCTGGAGAGCGTCAATAAGACCGCCGGGTTCAAGCTGGCGGACAAGGAGGACGGCCCCTCCTTCGGCGGCAGCGACCACGAGTCGTTCGAGAACAAGGGCATTCCGGTCCTGTTCTTCTTCACCGGCGGCCATCCCGACTACCACACCCCGACCGATACCGCCGACAAGATCAACGCACCGGGCGAGGCGAAGGTACTGCGGATGGTCGCCGAATGCGCCCAGCGCATCGCGGACAACCCCGCCCGGCCTACCTATCAGAAGCCCGCCGTGACCACGCCGAGCGCCTCCATCGGGTTCCGGGTCTACTTCGGCAGTATTCCCGACTATGCGGCGATGGTGGAGGGGGTTCAACTCACCGGGGTCCGGGAGGGCAGCCCGGCGGATAAGGCGGGGCTGAAGGCGGGCGATATCATCGTGAAGTTCGGGGATCGGGTGGTCAAGAACGTTCAGGACTACACCTTCGCCCTCCAGGACCATAAGCCCGGCGATAAGGTGGAGATCGTGATCAAACGGGGCGATCAGACCCTAACGCTGACCGCGACGCTGGCCGCCCGACGGGAGTAGTATGGAATTCTGGCAAATCGTAACCGCCGTCGCTACGCTCGTCTCGACGATTGCGTATATCGTGACGGTGATGTATATTCGCGCCGAACTCAAGAGCCTGGAGAAAGACCGCTACCTGAACGTGACCGGCGAACTCTTCTCCATCTGGCAGAGCGGGGAGTTCATGGAATCGCAACTCTGGCTGCTGCATCGGCTTCAGGAGACGACCTGGCAGGCTTTTATCGCAGCGCACCGGGCGGATACGGGCGAGATCGCGTTTCATCGCGTCGGCTCGTTCTACGACCGCGTCGGGACGCTGGTGAAGATGGGACTGGTGAACGAACAGGAGATCCTCTCGACCCTGGGCGGGCACGCCATTGCGGTCTGGCAGAAGATCGAGCCGCTGGTGCGCGAGGCCCGCGCCATTGAGAACTCGGTGATGTTCGATCACTTCGAGCAGCTTATGCCCGCCTGCTACGAATGTTATGTCCCAATGTTGGGGAGAGACACCCAGGTCAAGCCCTTCTCCCTGGAGCAGCCGTCCGACCGTATCAAGTTGGAGAAGGTGAGGGCTCGCTTTGAGAAGGGGGAGCCGATGACGTTTCTGGATGTCCGGCACAGGGAGCAGGTCGAGAAGGATCCGCGCACGCTGCCCAACGCGCTCTTTATTCCGATAGAGGAGTTGCGGCAGCGCTATACGGAGATCCCCCAACTCCACGAGGTGATCGCCTACTGTGCTTGACCGAGCGAGGCGACGAGCGTCCGGGCGACGCGATTACTTAAAGAGCATGGCTATAAAGCCGCCGCGCTTAACGGCGGCATCCGCGCCTGGCAGGAGGCGGGTCTGCCCCTGACGGCATTGAAGGCAACGGAACAGAAGGAGCGCGTGTGACGGCGGAAAAATGGAGAGTGATCGGTGTGGTGATGCTGGCGGTGCTGGCGGTGTCGGTGGGCGAGGCGATGCTCTCGCGGGGCATGAAGACGCCCGACGTGCCGGGGGGCGGCGGATGGGCGCAGGCGCGCAACGTCCTCAACGTCTATGTGATCGGCGGCACTCTGCTGATGATGCTCTACTTCGGCCTCTATATGTTGGCGCTGAAGTGGGCGGACTTCAGTTTCGTGCTGCCGCTCACCGCCGTCTCTTACTTGCTCGGGGCGATCTTGGCGAAATACTTCCTCCATGAGAACGTCACGCCCCTGCGCTGGATCGGCACCCTGGTGATTATGCTCGGCGTCGCCATCGTGGGATGGGGTGAGGCAGGCAAACCGTGACAGCGGTTGGGGGCATGCTGCTGGCGCTACGCGTTCTGCTGGGGTTGTGTCTTGCCGCCTACGTCGCCTATGCGGCGATTT
>DATGIG010000219.1:0-17008 GCA_035295825.1 Chthonomonadaceae bacterium
CTGATTGTAGTAGGCAAGGGTGAGCGGGCACGGCGGCGGTTGGCCCGGGCCGGTAAGCACGAAGGTCGGATTGCCGGCGGCATCCACCGAACCGGTCGGGGAGATCGGGGCCACGAAGTCCCCTTTTTTCAATAGGGATCCCCCGTAGGTGGGGTAAGGGGCTGTCGGCGGTTGGCCAGGAACCAACGGCGCGAGCGTGTACCCCTCCTTGGTGAACTTGTAGGAGTGGCCGTAGGCTTGCGAGTATTTCGTTGACTGGGAGATCGGAAACCCGCCAGGCGGATAACCGGGACTTCCGACGCCGGTCTTATCAAGTCCCGGATTCCCATTCTGACCAATGGGGCCTTCATCCGGACAGGCGAAGATCTGCTTGTTCTTCACATACGGCTGAAGGAGAATCTGCGGGCCGCGCTCCGCCACACCGAATTGCGCTGCCGTAGCGGGGCCGACAGCCCAGGTATCCTGTTCGCCAAACATCATGGCTTCGTCATAGTCCTGCGCGTACATAAGACACGCAAGGGCGAACTCCTTAACATTGGAGGTGCATGAGGTAATGCGCGCTTGCTCGCGCGCCTGCGCAAATACCGGAAAGAGAATTGCGGCGAGAATCGCAATGATCGCGATAACCACGAGCAACTCGATGAGGGTAAATCCGCGGAGACTTCTCCACATAGACTTACGAGGCACTGGCGTAACTCCTTTCCTATTCTATCCTGGGGTTGTAAAAGAGTCGCCTAGCCCTTACCCGTGCGCTGGCACGGCAGCAGCCAAGCGAAACACATGTGAACGTCTAAGAAGAGCGCTCGCCCGTTTGCATTTCTCGGATTTGGCCGTGCAGGAGGGGCGAATCCGAAAAAAGAACGCGGTAACCGGGCATTTATGCAAGGGGATGAATACGCATCGCCACACAAAGGCGGAGCAAGCGTCCTCAAGTGAACGCTTGGCCGCCTGATTTACCCGAAACTAAAGTGGACCCGAGGGAAACCAAACAGGCGAACGGATGTATTATGACGGTGGAACATTAAGATTTTGTTAAGAAAAGATTAAGATTGTGTTAAATCTACGGGCGCCCGGTGGGAGGAGATTTACCTATCACTTCAGCGCATCGAGGGCCGGGCAGTCGGCTCCGGCAGCTTACCGGGCCGTAATGACCCGTCTGAAGGGCCTGGCGACCATTGCCGGGATCAAGAAACGCACCCTCCGGCAGGAGAAGCGCTCCTGCATGCCGAACTCTGGCAACACTCTATCGATTTGGGTTCCAGAATCAGGAAGGCCGTACCTGGAGACGATGCGAATGAATATGCACTTGATGGGTGAGGTGATTGTGGTTGTGGGAGCGGCACGCGGTATCGGACGCGCCATCGTCGAGGCGTTCGCCCAGGAGAGCGCCCATGTCGCCCTGCTGGACGTGACGCCCGGAATAGAAGCCGCTGCAGCCGAAGTTCAGAGCCGACATGGCGTCCGAACGCTGGGGCTGATAGCGGACGTGACGGATTACGCCGCTATGCAAGGAGCTGCCGGGACCATACGCACCACGCTCGGCCCCTGTCGCCATCTGGTGGTAGCGGCCGGGGCCGGCTCCGGCAAGTTCGGCTTCCCCTTCTGGAACCTGGAGCCTTCGGATTGGAATCGGGTGCTGCAGATCAATCTGCTCGGCGTCGTGCATGCCGTCCATGCGTTCGCGCCGGATCTTGTTGAGGCGCAACAGGGCACCATGCTCTTTTTAGCCTCGGTGGCCGGGCAGATCGGTTCGCAGACCGATCCGCCCTATAGCGCTGCGAAAGCTGCCGTCATCAACTTCGCCCAGTGCGCCGCCAAGGACCTGGCTCCGTATGGCGTGCGGGTCAACACGCTCTGCCCCGGCATGGTCCGGACCGTGCTCAACCGCTCCGTCTGGCAGGCCTGGCACGACCAGCAGCCGGAGGCGGAGCGCCTGGACTACGAAACCTGGGCCGCACAGAAAGTGCAGCGTGTCGCCCCGCTGGGCCAACTACAGGAGCCGGAGGAGCTCGCTGCCATGGCGGTCTATCTGGCCTCGCCGCACGCCCGCAACATCACCGGTCAGACCCTCAATGTGGATGGCGGTCAGGTGATGCATTCCTAATACAAAGAGAGATTCCCAATCGATGAAGATTACAAGATGTGAAACGTTTCTGGTGAAACCCCGCTCACTATTTCTCAAAATATACACGGACGAAGGTCTGATCGGGCTGGGCGAACCCATTCTGGAAGGGCGCGCCGACACCTGCGCCCAGGCGGTGGCGGAACTGGAGCCCTATCTGATCGGGCAGGACCCCACGCGAGTGATGCACCACTGGCAGGCGATGTATCGCCACGCCTTCTACCGTGGCGGCCCCATTCTGACCAGTGCGCTCTCCGGTGTGGAACAGGCGCTCTGGGACCTGGCCGGAAAGGCGGTCGGACTGCCGGTATATCGGCTGCTCGGGGGGCCGTTGCGGGATCGCATCCGTATCTATCGCGGCGTCGGGGGCAAGACGCCCGAAGAGGCCGCGCGGAATGCGAAAGCCTGCGCCGCCGAGGGGTATACGGCGATGAAGACGGGCGTCGCGGGCGGTCGCGCCGCCCGGATCGTCGAGAACCCCGCGTTTGTGGAGCGCGCCGTGAACACCTTTGCGGCCATGCGCGAGGCGGTGGGCAAAGAGGTGGACATCGCCATCGACTTCCATGGGGCGATCAGCCCGCAGACTGCTGCCCTGCTCATCAAGGGGCTGGAGCCCTATCAGCCCCTCTTTATCGAGGAGCCGGTGCAGTGCCAGAATGTGGACGTGCTGGCGGACCTGGCGCATAAGACGCACATCCCCATCGCGACCGGGGAGCGCCTCTTTACCAAGTGGGGATTCCGGGACATTCTGGAGCGCCGCGCCGCGTCCATCCTTCAACCCGATATTTCGCATGCGGGCGGGATCTTCGAGGGCCGCCTGATCGCCGGAATGGCGGAGAGCTACTACGCCGGCATCGCTCCCCACTGCCCGCTCGGGTGCGTCGCCCTGGCCGCCTGTATCCAGCTCGATGCCGCCATCCCGAACTTCCTGATCCAGGAGCAGGGCTCGCTCGGTGTCGGCTATCTGAAACAGCCGTTCGTGGTGAAGGATGGTTTTGTCGAGTTGCCTACCGGTCCGGGCCTGGGCATCGAACTGGACGAAGAGGCCCTCGCCGCGCAGATCACTACGGAGGGCTGGCGCAGTCCGGAACTCTTCCACCCCGACGACGGCTCGGTCGTAGACTGGTAACAGTTGCCGGGTGCGGCTACGGCAAAGGGACAACTTGACTTTCGGCCCTTCAGACGCTACAATGAAACACGCAACATCCCCCGTTTCCATCATTAGCGAGGAAAGTCGTGGCATCTGTGAAGACATTCACCGCCCGGTGTAAATCCGCGCGGGTTTCCGGGTACAGAACGTACCCGTCTGGAAAAAGCAAGCGTCTTTCAGACGCGAATGCATTAAACATTCTCAACAGCGGAACGCGTCTGAAAGACGCTTGTCCTCTCCTGCCGGGTGTTTTCAACACCCGGAACGGAATGGCGCGCTACGCCCTGCTCTGCCTGGCGCTCCTGCTGTGTCTGCTCCTGCCGGGCCGCCTTCCGGCGCAGGGGCCGCCATCGCCCGCGCCAGGGCAGACCGCGCCGCCCAAGCTGCCGCCCGAGGTGCAAAAAGTGGCGGATCAGTACAGCAAGGCCGTCAAGCTGCATCAGGACAAGCAGTACAAAGAGGCGCTGGCCGCCTATAAGGAGTACGTCCGGCTCGTCAAAGCCGCCAATCTCTCCGCGCAGGTGCTGCTTCCGGCCTACCATAACATGGTCGCGATCTACGAGTACCTGATCGCCCAGCAGCAGGATGTTGTACAGAACACCCAGGAGCTGGAGGCGACGCTCCGCGAGATCGCTCATGTGGACCCCAATAACGCCGGGGTCCAGGCGCAGTTGGCGCTCATCACCAGCCAGTCGCGGAGAGTGGATGAAGCGCGGCACTTCGCCAACCGCGCGCTGCAGCTCAAACCCGACAATACGGTGGCCGGAACCGCCCACTTCGTGCTGGGCAACCTCGCTGCCATCCAGCGGGACTACCCGACGTCCTCCCGTGAGTTCGGGGCGGCGACGAAGCTGATGCCCAAAAACCCGCTCGCCTTCTTTAACTATGGCCTGTCGCTGGCCGAGGAGAAGAAGTATAAGGAGGCGCTGACGGCATTCGAGCAAGCACGGAAGCTCGACCCCAAGGTGAACAATGTAGACGCCTATATCGCCGCCGTCAAACAGGAGTTGAACAAGGGCGACGATGCCCTGACAGAGTACGATAAGATCCTGAAATCCGATCCGCATAACGCCCACGCGCTGCTCAATCGCGCCTACCTCCTCGACCAGAAGGGGCAGAAGTCCGCGGCTATCTCCGCGTACCTGGACGCGCTGGCCGTCGTCCCGAACGACTACGATGCCCACTTCAATGTCGCCCGTCTCTACGAGGAGATCCGCAATTTTACCGCCTCCCGGCAGCACTACCTGCTGGCGCATCAGAGCGTTGCAGGGAAGGATAACGCCAGGGATGCCCGCGCCCTGGTCGGAGCGGCGGCCAGCGAACTGCAGGAGGGGAGCGGCCTGCTGGACACAAATCAGCGGCAAGCCCTGCTCAGCGCAGCGGAGCAGCACTATAAGCAGGCCATCGCGTTTTCGCCAAAAGACAACACCCTGGTATTCCAACTCGGCGAAATGTACGAAAAGCTGGCCCGTTATGACGATGCGCGCGCGCTCTACCGAAAGCAACTCGAGTTAATGCCCAACGAGAGCCTCCTGTACCGTCATCTTGCCAATGTCTCCCTGATGCAGCGTAACCCTCCCGAGTTTATCAAGACCTGGCAGAGTTATCAGCAGAAGTTCCCGGACGATCCGGTCTCCTACCAGCAGATCAGCAGCCTCTATGACAAAATGGGACAGTGGAACCAGGCCATTGCCGAGTGGAACCTGCTGTTAGCGCGCAAGCCCGGCACCAGCATGGTCGCGAATGCGCTCACCTCTATCGCGCAGGATCAGATCCAACTCAGGCACTACGACGAGGCGCGCAAACAGTACCAGGCGACGCTGGCGCTCGACGATAAGGCCGTCAATGTGCCCAAATCCTCCCAGGCATCCGAGATTGCGGGGATCCAGGCTGCCCAGGTACGCGCGCTCCGGGGCCTGTCGGAAGTCGCACAGGCGGAGAACAAGCCGGACGAGGCCCTGCAGTGGCTGGAGCAGGTGCGGACACGGGAATCCGAGATCTTCCATAAGGCCGGGCAGCCGATCAACCCACAGATATACCATGATATCGCCCTCCTCTATGAGCAGACCCACAAGCCGGACCTCGCCATCAAGACTTACCTGGAGCTGACCCAGGCGCTCCCGAACGACTATCGCCCCTACGAAGAGTTAGGACGGCTCTACGCAGCGCAGAACCAATTGGATCGCGCCGTCGCCGCCTACCAGAAAGCGGCGAGTTTCCCGAACCATCCTAATCCCATATCGGAGCGCTTGAAGATCGCCCAACTCTACCAGCGCCAGGCACAAACGGATAAACGATATTTCGATAAGGCGATTGACGAATACGAGGCGATCCGAGTGGAGTCTCCCAAGGATAAACAGGTCCTGACGGAGCTGGCCCAGGTGTACCGCCAGGCCGGCCAGGACACCAAGGCGCTCGCGATCTACGATGCCTTACAGGGATTGGACCCCACCCTCCGCTGGGTAGATGATGCCAAAGCGGTCGTGCTGACCAATCTGAAACGTTATGATGACGCCCGTGCGCTCTATATACGCCAAATCACGCGCGACCCGGAAAACCGCCAGAACTACGCCAACCTCGCCAATCTCTGGGCGAAGGAGGGCAAGCGGGAAGGGTTTATAGACTGGGTCAAACCCCGCTTTGAGAAGACGCCGTCCAACCTTACGCTGATGGGAGTGACGCTGGATGAGTATACGCGCCAAAAACGGGAGGAGGAGGGCTGGGCCTATCTTAAGAGCGTGATCGAGAAAAATAGCGCCCAGCGACCGGTCCTGGAGGCGTATGCCAACCTGCTGGAGTTGCGCCAGAAGAGGGCCGAGAGCCTGGCGGTCTATCGACGGATCGCGGAGGCGAACCCGTCGGACATCTCCGCACAGTCCCAGCTTGCCGACCAACTGGATTTCAACAACCAGAAAGAGGAGGCCAACCAGGTCTACGTCGCCCTGATAGCCCGCACCGATGTGCCGGATACGGTCCGCCAGTCGGTGCGCCGCCAACTGGGAGCCCGCTATGCTCGTCAGGCAAAATGGGCAGATGCCGTCGCCCAGTACCAGGAGCTGGTCAAGCAAAATGCCAAGGATTTCGATGCTGCCATGACCCTGGGCACGATCCTGGTCCAGGCCGGTCGCGAGGCGGATGCCATCGCGCTCTACGCTAAAGTGCTGACGGAGAAGGACTTTCCTGCCGTCGTCTATGTGGACGCACACAACCGCCTGGGCGCGCTCTATGAAAAGCAGAACAACAAGCCGGAAGCCATTCGCCAGTATCAGGAGGCGCTGAAGCTCGATAAGGACGATACCATCGCCACCGACGGTTTGAAGCGGCTGGATATGAAGCAGGGGTGAGCGCCCCCACCCCCAACCGGAGGAAAAGGTCGCACATAAAGGTCGCATCAAGGTCGCACCTGCGGTGCAGTCCAAATCCGCTATCCTAACGCGGATTTCGCGCAGCCCAAATTCGCTAACCTAACGCGAATTTCAGTGCAGCCCAAATCTGCTCTTCCCCCGCAGATTTCCCCCAATTTTGGGAGAGGGGAGCATTTGTTATCCCCAAAGAGGAGACGCGCCATGCAGGTCTTCATCCGCGGCCTGGACAATAGGATAGGGCGAAAGCGGCGGCTCGGTTGGGGCGTCTTCCTGGCCCTGGGCGCGCTGGTCGCGGCGGGCTGCAGCGAGAAGAGCGAGGACCCGCTCGGGAATGCCGCCCCTCCGGCGAACGCAGCCAACCCGTCGCAGGTCTCTTCCGAGCCGCCGCCCAACACGGGTAGAAACCGGACCGTCGGCGTCTCGCTTCCGGAGCATAACGGGTTCTATGCGGCGATGGAGGCCGCAATGGAGACTGCAGCCCAGACCAATAGCCTTACGCTGGACGTTCAGTACGCCGACCAGCAGGCGGACAAGCAGGCGCAGCAGGTGGAGGCGTTTATTCAGCACAAAGTGGACGCCATCCTCCTCTGTCCCGCCGATCCGCAGCGGAGCGCCACAGCGATCCGGCAGGCAAATAAAGCGCAGATCCCGATCTTCACCGTCCACCTGCGGACCAAGGAGGGCGATGTCGCCTCCCACATCGGAACGGATGAAGAGCTGGGGGGGAAGCTGGCTGCGCAGAAGGTCGCGGAGCTGCTGAAAGAGACCGGGAGCATCCTGTTGGAGGCGATGCCCAACGATCCGAACCAGAATCAGGCCGCGCGGGCGCGGGGATTTGAGGAGGAGATCGCCCACCACCCCTCCCTCCACCTGCTGCACCTGGGCCAGGCGGCCGGCCATGGCGCGCCGATCAACGCCGTCTTCCTCGTCAATGATGAGGCGGTGGGACAGGATCTATCCGCGCTGGTCGGGGGCAAAGCGACCTCGGTCCTGATCGTCGGCTATGGAGGGGAACCCCGTGCCCGTGCCGAAATCAAGAAGGGCCAGAACTATAAAGCCGACATCGGTCCCGCCCCAGACCAACTCGGCGCCGACGCCATGGATACCATCGCCCGCTCCCTGCGGGGCGAGAAGACCGCCGCGTTCGTCAAGGTGGTGCCGGAGACGATAGACGCTTCCACGATAGATAAACCCTGACGCTTACGGAAGCGCACCCAACGGAGAGAAGGAGAGAATTCGTGACCGCTGCCCCGGTAGCCACCGAAACCCCGGCGCTGGAGATGCGCCATATCAGCAAGCAGTACCCCGGCGTCCGCGCCCTGGATGATGTCTCCCTGACGGTCATGGCGGGAGAGGTGCATGCCCTGCTCGGCGAGAATGGCGCGGGCAAATCCACCCTGATGAAGATCCTCGCCGGCGCGCAGCCGAAAGACAGCGGCGAAATCCTGCTCAACGGGCAGAGCGTCCACATCGACAGCCCGCAGCGGGCGATGGATCTGGGCATCTCGATCATCTATCAGGAGTTCAACCTGGTGCCCTACCTGTCGGCGGGCGAGAACATCTTCCTGGGGCGGGAGCCGCGCGGCCTGCTGCCCGGCTTTGTGGATTTCAAGACCCTGTATGCGGAGTCGCAGCGGGTCATCGACACCCTCGGGGTCCGGCTCGATGCCCGCGCCCCGGTCAATACGCTCTCCATCGCCCAGCAGCAGATGGTCGAGATCGCCAAGGCGACCAGCAAAAAGTCCAAGATCATCGTGATGGACGAGCCGAGCGCCACGCTGACGGATCACGAACTCCAATCCCTGTTTACTCTGATCCGCCAACTGAGGGCGGAGGGGGTCAGCGTCATCTATATTTCGCACCGCCTGGAGGAGGTCTTCGAGATCTGCGACCGCGCCACCATCATGCGTGACGGGCACTGGGTGGCGACGAAGGACGTGAAGGATTTGACGCGCGAGGAGATCATTCGCCTGATGGTCGGGCGCGAACTCAAGGACGCGATCCCGAAAGTCCCTGCGGAGATCGGCGCGCCGGCGCTGACGGTGCGCAACCTGAACCGGGCGGGCATACTGCACAACATCTCCTTCGAGGTGCGCAAGGGCGAGGTGCTGGGCCTGGCCGGGCTGGTCGGGGCGGGGCGCACGGAGACGGCCCGCGTCATCTTCGGCGCGGACAAGCTCGACAGCGGAACCATCGAGGTCTTCGGCCAGCCGGTCAAGATCCGCTCGCCCCAGGACGCTATCCGGCACGGCATCGGCCTGGTGACCGAGGATCGCAAGCAGCAGGGCCTGGTGCTGGGCATGGTGGTGCGCGAGAACAATACGCTGGCAAACCTGGATCTGCTCTCCACGCTGGGTTTCATCCGGCGCAACGAGGAGCGGCAGGTGGCGGAGAAGTACAAGACGGACCTCTCCATCAAGACGCCGACCATCGAGCAGACGGTCCAGAACCTTTCGGGCGGCAACCAGCAGAAGGTCGTATTGGCGAAGTGGCTCTTCACCGGCTCCAAGATCCTGATCTTCGACGAGCCGACGCGCGGCATCGACGTGGGCGCAAAGTCGGAGATCTACAAATTGATGAACGAGCTGGCCGCGCGAGGCGTCGCCATCATCATGATCTCGTCGGAACTGCCGGAGGTGCTGGGCATGAGCGACCGCATCCTGGTGATGCACGAGGGCCGCATCGCCGGGGAGCTCTCCCGCGCGGAAGCCACCCAGGAGAAGATCATGCACCTCGCCACCGGCGGCGAGTAGAGACAAATGGCGTTTCTTTTGCGCTGAAACCACTTCCCATGTGGCCGCGTACTGATGGTAGTTTGAGCGTCGGGAGGCGACAATGGGAAAACATCTACCGCAGCAGGAAGAGGAGACGGCTGTCACGTACCATCCGGTTGAGCCGGTCGGGCAGGAAATCGTGCAAGCCGAGCATACACAAAAACGGCAGGAGGTTCAGGAAGTCGAAGACATTCGTACCATCCTGAGCTTTGCCGTCGAGAAGCCGCGCTCGCTCCCGACGGTTGCCTCTGTCCCGCTTGCAGGCGTCGCTCTCATTTCCCTCTATCACTTATATACCATTCTCCAACTCTTCGCGACGGATTCATTGCGGGTGCCTTATATCATTCAGTGGCTCCTCTCACTGCTCATGCAGTTGCTGGTTCCCGGCTCGATCCTCTGGTATATCAACTCTACGCAGGCTGACCTCCAGGCCGATCTGGAGATCGGTGAGCCGGATGTGCGCTGGACCGGCGACCTCATCGAAATGCTGAAAGATCCGAACCGGCGGATCCACAACGCCGCCAGGCGTCTTTTGGCCCGAACCCTGCCCCGCTTGCGAGCCTCCGATGCCGCGCTGCTCGATCCCATGCATTGGCGCACCCTGTATAACCGACTGCTGAAGAACGCCCCGGCGGACGCCGACCTGAACGCCGCTATTCTCCGGTTGGTGGCGACACTGGGCCACATGGAAGCCCTCCCGTATGTCGAGCGCCTGGCAGAAACGGGAACCCTCCTGCCGCGCAAGCGCTATGTACAGCGGATCGCGTGCATCTGCCTGACGGAACTGGAGCGCCGGTTCAACAAGCATCAAGTTCCCGCGATCGCGCAGCACTCAATCCCACAACCCGACTTAGATGTCTCTCAAACCGCTCTCCAGGATGCGGAGATTCAGGAGGAGGCCGAGGCCCTACCGTCCGATGTCGTGACCCTGACGGAAGAATTGAAACTTCAGAGCCGGAAGAGCGGCCAGCCGGCGATGCGGCTGGGCTTTCTGGTCGCCTCCTGGTGCACCATCGTCCCCTTGACCGGCTGGCAGGCTGTGAAGAGCGCGATGGAAGGCCGCTGGCTGGAGGCGCTGGGCTGGGGGGTCGGCATGGGGATTGGCACGCAGTTGTATCGCTTTGCGCTCTCCTCCAGAAGATCCGAACTCGCCCAGAAGCTCGCCGCCTACGACCATATCGAGGGCGTCGGCCCCCTGGCCGAGGCGCTGGAGTGGCCGGATGCCGCGACCCAGGCCGTTGCCAAGGTCGCCCTCACTCGCCTGCTGCCCAAGTTGCGGGCTTCCGATGCCAGGCTGCTGAACGCCCATCAGCGTGGATGCCTGCACCGTATGCTGAAGATGAGCAACGCCGTCCGAGATCGCGACCTGCTGCTCGCCATCCTGAAAGCCTTACAACAGGTCGGCGATGCGATGTCCGTTCCGTACGTCCAGCGTTTGGCGAATAGCATCACCCTCATCCCATCGCAAAAGCAGATCCGGCAGGTCGCCGAGGAGTGCCTCCCCTGGCTGACGGATCGGGCCGCACAGAAGCGCGCCAGCGATACCTTGCTCCGTGCCGCCGCTTCCGACCCGGAAGATACCGCTGTGTTACTCCGGCCCGTCGGCCATTCTCCCACCGAGCCACAGCAACTCCTGCGCGCGGGCGTCGCCAACGAAACGCAACCTTGACGGAATTGCTGGAAGCAGGAAACAGAGGCTGCGTTGGGGAATTTGTCCAAAACCCGTGAGGAGATCCCTATGCGTTTCCTGATCGCCTGCCTGTTGCTGCTGGCCTTGGCCCTACCCGCCTGCGCCGATTCCCCTGTCCCTCCCGCTCTGGAGAACGTGCATCGTATCGTCTGTCTGGGCGATAGCATCACGCAGGGCGGCGAGGGTCCCGGCGGCTATGTCTGGCTCTTCCGTCACTATCTCAACGCCCTCTACCCTCAGCAGAACATTGAGATAGCATATTTGCTGAATCTAAGATACTATGTGGAGGCAACCGCTGCTAAGTAGCTATCCAGCCATGATTGCAGAAACGTGAGAAGTGCATCTTGTTTCATTTCGCATCCACGCATCATGGCAACCTCAAAGGCATCGCTTCCCAACCGCTGACATACGGCTTCTCGATCATGTTGATAATCGCTTTGCGCTGCGGGGGGCAAGGGAAAATGGATCCGCTTGCGTAGTTCCTCTTCCGCCCCCATCACCACGGCTGCATCCTCCCAATACTCTGATTTTACTGCGAGGGAAGCACTATTGGTCAGGCAATGCGCCAGTAATCGCGGGCTTTGCAGTTCTTGGCTAAGAGCCAGGCTCTCCTTGAGATAGGGACGAATAGCATCCAGTTCTCCCTGTTTCAAAAGGGTATGCACAAGATTATTCAACTCGATCCCGATACTTACGGACGCTTGAAGCTCCTTTAAATTTCCGAGTGCACGTAAGTGCAGATCCTGTGCATCAGCATACTTTCCTTCCCCACAGGCGACCATGGCCAGATTTCCCAGCGTCAAAGCGACTCCACGCACATCCTTCAACTCCTCAAAAAGAGACAGGCTCTCTTCAAAGCGGGCACGCGCCGAGGAGTAATTGTGCTCGGCGGTTTCTACGTTCGCCAGGCTAGCCAGGGTTGCAGCTCGGGCATGTTTATCTCCCAACTTATCGGCAAGAATCAGGCACTCTTCGAAGCGCACCTGTGCTTGAATATTCTCGCCCTGAACATAGGCGAGATTGCCCGCGCCTCTCAACGCCTTGAGACGAAAAGCGACGGGGGCATCACAGGGCATTTCCAATATGCGCTCCAACCAGTTTTGCCCTTCGAGATGGTAACCGCGCGTATACCAGAAGCGATAGAGCGCTCCTGCCAATCGAAGCGCCGCTATCGGGTCCGGCGGTTCCCGCAGACACCCATCAAGGGCAGCGCGAAAGTTATCGTTTTCTAACTCGAGTTTATCCAACCATGTCCCCTGATCCGCCCCAAGCAGTTCCGGTTCCGCTGTTTCCGCAAATCCCAGATAATAGTCGCAGTGGACTTGCTGAATCCGCCTCTCCACTACCGGATCACACCATTGCTCCCGTGTGTAGGCTCGGATCGTTTCCAGTAGGCGATACCGAAAACTCCCCTGGTTCTCCTCGGCCACTACCAGCGACTTCGATACCAGCCGCGATAGCAACAGGACGACCTCGCTGATTTGAAGGTACCCGGCATGGCTCAGAGCTTTTGCCGCCTCCAGCGTCCATCCTCCTGCGAACGTGCTTACGTGACGCATCAGCGTGCGCTCTGCCGGAGTGAGCAAATGGAAGCTCCAATCCAGAGTGGATTTCAGAGCCTGATGGCGCTCCGGAGCGGTTCGGTCGCCGGTGCTTAAAATATGGAAGCGGTCGTCCAGATGGGCCGCAATGTCCTCAATGGAAATAGCAGCCACCAGTGCGGCTGCCAACTCAATCGCGAGCGGAATCCCGTCCAACCGACGACAGATCTGTATCACGGCATGAACATTATGTGGTGTGAGGCGAAAATTGGCGCGCGCAGCAACAGCCCGGTTACAAAACAAGCATATCGCAGGGAAGTCCTGAAGTTCGCTTAGGTCCGCAGAGGTGGTCGAACCGGGTACCGTAAGGGGAGGGATACTCCTTACCGTCTCACCGGTTAGACCCAATTTCTCGCGGCTGGTCGCCAGAATATGCACCTCTGGGCATCCTCTGAGCAATGCGCCTGCCAGATGGGCGCACGCCTCCATGAGGTGTTCACAGTTATCGAGGATCAGAAGGAGTTGCTGCGTTCGCAAAACGCTTACAAGCGCCTCCGTCAACGAGCGCCCCGGAATCGGAGGGGTCCCAAGCGCCGTAGCAATCCTTTGCGGGATGAGTGTGGGATCGGTCGTTGTCTCCAGGCTTACAAACCACACGCCATCATTGAAATTGGCCTGTATCTCCTGGGCTACCTGTATGGCGAGCCGTGTCTTTCCGATACCGCCTGTGCCGGTAAGCGTCACGAGGCGGGAAAAAAGGACCTCCGCCAGGATGCTCTGGACCTCCTGATCGCGGCCAACCAGTTCCGTGAGCGGGGAGGGTAAATTGGAGTTGGCAACGTTTCCTTGGGAAGGTGTTTCAGGCGCCGTCTGTTTTGTGGCGTGGATACGCGCGCGCGTCCTGATCTGACGGTACAGATCGGTCGTGGCGTCTTCGGGAGCGATCTGATACTCTCCGTGCAACCGATGGCGTAGATCATGATAAACCTGCAACGCAGCACCGTCTTCTCCTGCATCTGCCAACAATTGCATCAATTGGCGATGCGCAGTTTGCTGCAAGGGGTTCGTGGCAATGCTTCGCTTAAGGTAGTCTGCTGCGACGGAATACGCTCCATCCGCCAACGCCTGGGTCGCCAGTTTTTCGAGCGCCCGGATGTAAGCAGTAGCGCGGGTTTCCCGTTCCCCATGTACCCACGGTTCGGAACATCCCTCAAGTAACGGTCCCCGATAGAGAGCAACCGCTTGCTTTAGATCCTCTAAGCTCCCCCGCGCAATGGCCTTATCGAAGGCGACTACATCCACATCGGCATCTCCTAGCTCCAAGCGCAGTGTTCGTGGCGTCGGGGAGAGAATGCGCGCGGCTTCTGTCCCAAGCGCTTGCCGTAGGTCGAACAGGCTGGGACGCAGGCTGGCAAACGCCAGGGATTGCTCCACATCCGGCCAGAGCGTCTCGGCGAGCCAACTGCGCTGAATGTCCCTATCGTGTCGCAGCGTAAGCAGCGTCAACAACCATTGCCCTTTTTGAGATCGTAACACGGGTAGCGGCCGGCCTGCGCAAAGGACATGAAATGGTCCAAAAAGATGGATTATCAGAGCAGGCTCAACGTTTATGGACACAACAACCACCTTCCTTTCCTCTATATGATGCTATTTTCGATCTTCGCAATGCTTTTTTCTCATTCGCGCAATGCTGCCGTAATACCTGCTGATGGACAATATAAATCACCATGATATGGTTCTACGTGACATAAGGAGGATTTCAATGAAACAGCAAGAGGTTGTCGTTGTTAAGGCGCACCATTCTGCTCGCCTTACGAACCCGATCTGTCATCCGCGTCCATGTTTCACCCGACGCGAGTTCGGTATTCTGGCAGCGTTAGGTGCGGTGTCGCTGCTATCGCCGGGGTGTGGCGGGGGAGGAGGCAACAATAACAGCACTCCTAACCCTAACCCTACCCCGAATCGTGGCATTATCTATGTCGGGACGGCGCTGTCGTCAGGATATGACATGGGGATCAATACCAGTGGTGGACAGACCAACTGGGTGACGGATCAACATGGCTACATGGATTGCGCTTATCCCGCCGGACAGCAGTGGGGCGCGATATTCATTACGGCCGGAAAAGTGGGCAACAATCCGCCCACGACTTACGATTACTCCTCATACAACTTCCTTGTGTTGGATCTGAAGGGAGCCGTCGGGGGGGAGCAGGCCTCCGTGGGCGTAAAGACGGAGAGCGATCCCAATAATGGTCAAGAGCCGCTTTTCGTTGCATCCAACCTGACGACGAGTTGGCAGACATTCAAGATCCCTCTATCCTCCCTCATCGCGGGTTCCACCTACCCATCCAGTCGGTTCAGCCATCTCTACGTCGTGTGTGAATTGGTATTTACAGGCTCTCCGGAAACAATCTCATTCCGCAATGTGCAATATGAGATGTAAGTCTTACGAAGGCAATGGGCCGGCAGATTGCTTTCTCATCCGATGCTTTCCAATTGGGGAGCATTGAGCAAAGCCTCTCCCGAGATGCACCGATACATTCAGAAAGAGAGCGATTCCAAGATGAACAGGTTTTCCATGCTTGCTATCTGCGTACTTCTTTCCTCCTGGCTTGTAGGGTGTGGAGGGAATGCTACAACGGGTAATTCGACAACGTCGGGAGGACCCCCTAGCCCGCTTTCCACGGGGAAGGCGACCTTCACGGTGGTCTGGCCCACCCGTTCGCGTTTGATTCCGGTGGCGTCCAATAGCATTAAAATCGCCCTGTCCACCAACCCTGTCATGACCCAATTGCTGGCGCGCCCGGCGCAGGGCGGCTCGGCGTCTGTGACATTCGACAAGGTGCCGGTCGGTACTTATATCGCACAGATGCAGGCTTTCCCTCAAGCGGATGGAACGGGAACCGCACAGGCTGCGGCCTCCTCGTCTGTCACCATCGTTGCGGGACAGACGCAGTCGGTAAGCGTGACGATGAACAGCACCATAGATCATTTCGAGGTGGCCCCGAACGCACCGCCTATCCTGGTGGCGCAGCCTACTGCATTGATGGCAACCGCGAAGGATGCCGCCGGAAACGTGGTGTTGACCTCATCGAATACCATTCAGTGGCAGTCCTCGAACCCCAATATTGCACGTGTGGGATCGGACGGCACCGTGTTCGGCGTCTCCGGAGGCACCGCTCAAATCACGGTGACCGATACGGAATCCCAGAAATCCGCGAGCGTGACCGCTTCCGTCTCCTGGCCGCCAACGGTGGATGTCTATGCCGGCGCCACGCTCTCACCCGGATTCAATATGGGGGTCAACACCAGCGGCGGGCTGACCAACTGGGTGACGGATCAGCACGGCTACATGGATTGCGCTTATCCCGCCGGGCAGCAATGGGGCGCCATCTTTCTGACGGTGGGTCCTCCTGTCAGCGATTTGAGCAGCCGCGAGACGTACGATCTCTCCGTGTACGATTTCCTCTCCATCGATCTCAAGGGAGGGTCGGGAGGAGAGACGGTCTCCATCGGAATGAAAACGGCTACCGACCCGGATAACGGTCTGGAACCGACCTATGTCGCGGCCAACCTCAGTTCCGGCTGGCAAACGGTGAAGATTCCGCTCTCTTCCCTGGTCAATCCCCCAGCCTATCCGGCCACACGGTTCACCAATATGTATGTGGTCTGCGAGTTGGTTTTTGAGCCGGGTACGTCCGCTGAGACGGTCTCTTTCCGCAATATCCGGTTTGAGAAGTCGGGCAAACTCCTCACGACGGTTCAGTAAAGGAGGGGGATGAGAGCTCTATGAAGAAACGGACGCCGTTGTATGTTGCGCTCGTCATGCTTTCCGTCATCAGCCACGGCTGTGGTTCCGGCAGCCCTTCCAATCCGCCTATGCAGCCTGCAGCCCCGATATTTTGGGGTATCGCTTATGGTCCCTTTCGTGCGGGCCAGTCGCCAAATGGAGGGCCACAACCCACCGTGAATCAGATGCGCGACGACATACCCCGTCTCGCGCTTCTCGGAGGCCGGGTTCGGACCTACACGGTAAGCGGAAACCAGGCGCAGATCCCGGATCTGGCCTATCAGCAGGGCTTAAAGACCTGGGCGGGCGCCTGGATCGGGCCAGTTCTCACGCAAAACGACAGCGAGATCCATAACGTGATCGCCGTTGCATCCCAACCTGGGGTGGAAGCGGTGATTGTAGGAAACGAGGTGCTTCTGCGAGGAGATGTGACCTCCGCACAGCTCGTGAGTTACATCCGGCAGGTCAAGAGCCATGTGTCGGTCCCTATCGCTTATACCGATACGTGGGACACATTGGAGCAGCATCCGGAGGTTGTGAAAGAGGTGGACATCGTGCTGGCAAACGTGCATCCCT
>DATGIG010000220.1:0-3165 GCA_035295825.1 Chthonomonadaceae bacterium
GATGCGTTCCTCTTTGGATTCCTTGCTCGGTTGGGAAGTTCCCATGGTCGCCTCCTGTGGGGTTTGCATGAGTATTCGACGCCCAGGTGCCAAACGACTCCTTGTGCTGCACAAAAACTTCATAAACAGAATCCATACCCGTGATTATCCGCCATCCGGTGGCTGTCGCGCTGGCGACCTACAACGCCCTTGCTTCGGGTGGGTCCGTGCCCGACCTGACCCTAGGGGATCTGATCGAACATTGGCTAATCTGTTACGAGATCTTTCAGGCGGATGCCGCACATCTTCAACGGCTATCTGTCGTAAGGTATGAGGATTTTGTGGCGCATCCTCAGCGCACGCTCGATGCTCTCCATGCCTTTTTGGGAGCGCCTCCGCACCCCTGTAGCGAGGATATCCAGCCACACGCCAACGCCCGTTACCTGGCCCAATGGCGTGCCATGTGCCAGAATCCCTCATATCAACCGACTATTGCACGAACCATGCGTCTGGAAGAACGAATCCTTCCTTTCGGCTATAGCCTGATGGATGAGGAGTGAATAGGGTGGCGGAGAAGAACGGTAATCCATCGAGAAGAGTGTTCTCAGCGATGGGGCTGAGTGTCTGCTGAATGTTGCGGGGAGGGATCCGGCGGCAACCATTTGTCCAGTTCGTCCAGAAATTGTGGCTTGAAAATACAGTCGAGATGGCCGGCGTCCACAATATCTACCTCCGGCCAGTCCTTTCGTACACGCTTCAGAGGTTCGACATAGAGCGATTTCACGATGTCGTGATCCCCGACCAGGATTTTGACAGGAAGGTGGATGCCCCGAACCGCCTCTTCCGTCACAGCCAGCTTGGAAAAGCTGCGCATACAGGCCGAGGTGGAGGGGTTCTGCTGTTGTCCGCGCATATTCCCCCAGAACTGCTGCAGGGGGCTGCCCTCCTTCAGCAAACCCATCCCGCAGAGCGCGCACGATAGTATGCGATCCGGGTGATCCACCATCAGGCGCATGGCAATCATTCCGCCCATGGAGTAGCCAACGAGATGCGCCTTCTGTAAGTGGAGATGGTCCATCAACCGGATGACATCCTCCCCCATCTGACGGCCATAGGCGCTCTCTTCTGTGGGCTTGCCCGAGCGCCCATGTCCGCGTACATCCAGCGCGATTACCTGATGATGTGCGGCCAACCGCTTGAACGTACCGGGAATCTGCCAGTTGATCTCGGCGCTGGAACCCAGGCCATGAACCAGAATGACCGGGCTTCCCGATCCGGCCACCACGTAGTGAATGGTAACCCCCGCCGAATTGAAGTTCGCGGACGTCATGTTCTGGGCGTCCGACGCCTGGCAGAGCACCAAGTTGGCTAACATCAGTAGTGCCATGATCGCGAATCTCATCTCTATCTCCCCCACAAGCTGACAATCCACTCTCTTTGACGAAAGAATACGCTGTCCGTTCACTGCCGGGCACTCTCACGGAGCAGATGTGTTTTACGTCAACTCCAGCCCCGTGATCTTCAGAACATAGGCATGCCGCAGGTTCCGGCGGGTGGGCACTTCGATACGCAGGCCCTCCGCTGTCTGCTGCCAGACAAGGCGGGCCTTATGGCCGAGGAGATGGACGTTGCCGATTTCGCCCCGAACATAGGGGGATCCCAAACGCAATGCTTCGATGGTTACGGAGTGGCCGTTGCCGGGCCAGGCGAGCAGGGTCGCATAGAGCGCGCCCTCCTTCACGGTAAATCGGATGTCCTGGGGAGTGAACTCCTGCCGCTTGGTATCCGTAAATGCGCCCTCGCTGATCTCCGTGGGGCCTTCTCCGAATAGTTTCCAGGGGCGTGTTCCGTAGATCGCCTCGCCGTTGATCGCCAGCCACTCGCCGATCTCGCGGAGGAGGCGCTCTTCCGGCTCCGGAATCGTGCCGTCGGGGCGAGGGCCGATGTTGAGCAGCAGGGCGCCGTTCTTGCTGACTATGTCCACCAGGTCGCCGATCAGGGAAGTCGCCGTCTTATAGTCCTGGTGGTGGACATAACCCCAGGAGTTCTTGGAGAGGGAGGTGTCATTCTGCCAGAACTGCGGACGGATGCCCGCCAGTTGCCCGCGCTCCACGTCGAAGACGGCAGTTCCTTCGGGGAACGCCTCGTACTTGTAGTTGATGGCAACCCCCTCGCCCCACTCCGCACCCCGGTTGTAGTAGTATGCGGCGAACTGCTGCAGATAGGGTGCAAACGCCTCGTGCCCGATCCACCAGTCGAACCAGATCAGTTGCGGTCGGTACTTGTCCACCAGCTCGCAGGTGCGCGCCAGCCAGTCGTCGAGAAAGGCTTTGTCGGGACGCTCGACAGATTGCCTGTCGTGGCTGTCCTTCGGGCCGGGCTGCGCCGGCCCGTACAACCCGTCATAGGTTGGGTCCTGGACATCGGAGGGGAACGCTCGCCCGCCGTCGAAGAACCACCAGTGTTCGGCGCGGTGGGAGGAGGCCCCAACCACCAACCCCTGCTTACGGACAGCTTCCGCCAGGTCGCCGATCAAGTCGCGCTTCGGTCCCATCTTTGCGGCGCACCAGTCTGTGAGATCACTGTCGTACATGGGGAAGCCATCGTGATGCTCTGCGACCGGAACGACGAATTTTGCGCCGGCCGCTTTGAACAGTGCGGCCCAGTGGTCGGGATCGTAGTGCTCCGCCTTGAATTGGGGGATGAAATCTTTATATCCGAACTCGGTCTGGGGACCATAGGTTGCTACATGGTGGTCGAACTCCTTCGTGCCCTGCTGGTACATCTGGCGCGGGTACCATTCGCTGCCGAACCCTGGTACGGCATAGACCCCCCAGTGGATAAAGATGCCGAACTTCCCGTCGAGATACCACGCCGGAATGGCGTACCCCTTCAACGATTCCCAATTCGCCTGAAATGGCCCTGCCGCAATACCCTGCGCGATGTTCTCCATACGATGACTCCATGTGTTGATGTCTCTACCCGCACTCGCTTCAGGTATTATACTCTATGTGCGCGTTACCTTCCCGGAAGCGCCGATGCGTCAACAGGGCCGGCGCATCTTAATTCTTGTTGAGACAGGAACTCGGCGGCAACAAGCCGAACGGATAGGCATCCCTTCCTGGAGATTGCCTATGCCTGCGGCCTATCCCACCCTGATCGAATGCTTTTCCGACTTGCCCGATC
>DATGIG010000221.1:0-5756 GCA_035295825.1 Chthonomonadaceae bacterium
AGCGCTTCCTGAAAGATCCCTTCCGCACAAGCCCCGACGCCCGGATGTACCGCACCGGCGACCTGGTAAAGTATCTGCCGGACGGCAATATCGCGTTTCTGGGCCGCATCGACCACCAGGTGAAGATCCGGGGCTATCGCATCGAGTTGGGCGAGATCGAGAGCGTGCTCCGCTCGTATCCCGATGTGCGCGAGGCCGTCGTGTTGGCGCGCGAGGACACGCCGGGCGATCAGCAGTTGGTGGCCTATGTCGTTGCCAGGAACGGCGAATACAGCGCGCCTGCCCTGCGGGAGTATCTGCGCGATAAGCTGCCCGACTTTATGCTGCCACGCTTTATCCTGCCTCTGAACCGCCTGCCGCTCACTCCGAACGGGAAGCTGGACCGCGCGGCGCTGCCCGCCCCGGACAGCGGGGGCGCGCATCAGGAGTATGTCGCGCCGCACACTGCGCTGGAGGAGACCCTCGCGCAGATCTGGAGCCAGCTCCTTCGGCGTGAGCGTGTCAGCGTCACCGACAACTTCTTCGATCTTGGCGGCCACTCGCTGCTGGCTTTACAGGTCATCTCGCGGATACGCGAGACGCTCAGGGTCGAACTGCCGCTCAAGGCGCTCTTCGATGCGCCGACCATCGTGAGCCTGGCGGAGCGCCTCTCCGCCGCGCCGCACTCCGATGCCTCCGTCCGACCGCCGGTCGTGCGTGTCGCCCGTGGAGGCCGCCTGCCGCTCTCCTATGCGCAACAGCGGCTCTGGTTTATTGACCAGCTCGAACCGGGCACTTATCTCTACAATGTGCCCATATCTATCCGTCTGCGGGGTATGCTAAACGTGGAGGCGCTCCGACGCGCCCTGGAAGAGATCGTCCGCCGGCACGAAGCGCTGCGCACCACCTTCGCACAAGAGGAGGGCCATCCGTTTCAGGTGATCGGAGAACCGTACTCCCTGGAGTTGCCTCTGACCGACCTCACCGGCCTGCCGGATAGCGAACCCGAGGCGGAAGCCTATCGGTTGGCGGCCCAGGACGCCCAGCGCCCCTTCGATCTGGAGAACGGGCCTCTGTTTCGCGCCTCGCTGCTGCGGCTGGGTGCGGAGGAGCACTGGCTGCTGGTGGGGATGCACCACATTGTCACCGACGGCTGGTCGAGCGGAGTGTTCTTCAAGGAGTTAGGGACGCTCTATACCGACTTCTGTGCGGGACGTCCCTCCTCGCTGCCGGAGCTTCCCATCCAGTACGCCGACTATGCCGCCTGGCAGCGTAACTGGCTGCAGGGCGATGTCCTGGAAGAGCATCTCGCCTTCTGGAGGGGGCGTCTTGCGGGCGCGCCTGCCCTGTTAGAACTGCCTACGGATCGCCCTCGCTCGGATATGCTCAATCCGGAGGGTGCATGGGAACCCTTCTCGATCCCGCAGGCCACCGCAGAGAAGCTCAAGGCGTTCAGCCGGCAGGAGGGGGCTACGCTCTTTATGACCCTCTTCGCGGCATATACGATCCTGTTGTCGCGGTATACTCGCACCAGGGACATTGTCGTCGGCACGGACGTCGCCAACCGCAACGCCAGGGAACTCGAAGACCTGATCGGTTTCTTCCTGAACCATGTAGTGCTACGCGCGGACCTGTCCGGCTCTCCGACGTTCCGTGAATACCTCGGGCATATCCATCAGGTCGCTACCGAGGCGTTCGCGCATCAGGAGATGCCTTTTGACCGGCTGGTCGAGGTCCTGAACCCCGAACGGCGCGGCAATCATACGCCGCTCTTCCAGGCGCTCTTTGTGCTTCAGAATGCACCGCGCGCGCCCATCCAACTTCCGGGTTTGACTATGAATGCCCTGAAGGTGGAGCGCGAAGCATCCAAATATGACATTGCGCTCTTCTTGAGCGAACGCACGGAGGGCATCGCCGGTACATTTCTTTATAAGCGCGACCTGTTCGACAGGACTACCATGGAGACCATGCGCAGCCGCTTTGAGACCCTGTTGGAGAGTATCGTGGCGCAGCCGGACACGGTGATCCACACCCTGGAGATCCAATCCGAAGCCGAGAAGGCAAAACATCAATCGGAACTGGGCGAGTTGCGAAATTCCAAGCTCGCCATGTTACAAAGCGCGACAAGAAAGTCAGGAGCATCACCCTAAGTCCTGGCTCGGCCCGGAAGTGAAGGAGACTATGTCTACGGAAAAACTCTATTTGCGTCGCAACCTGGTGATGGAACCGCTGGTAGATCAATGGTATGCCTGGCCGCATCTGATCTCACCGGCCACTACGGCGATGAACATTGTCGAGCGGCATATCAAAATCATGGAGTCGTATGTCCGTGGTCCCAAGATCCATGCTGCCGCCGTCAAGAACCCGGCTATGCGCGGAGGTCCCTTCATCGACTACCCGACCGAGCGGGTGGAAGAGGTCAAGGCCCTCATTGAACAGACCCGCTGTGAGCGGGCGGATATGATCGAACTGGCCCAGAGCATCGTCGCCCTGGATGAGTTGCTACGTAATGAGGCGCTGGGATACTCCCTGGAGCCCCTCTACCCGAAGGTGCCGGAGCCCTTACGCGGGTATGTGGAATTGGTCTACGACCTGAATAACAATCCGTCGTTCCGCGTGATCGAGCCGCTCCTCTATCGGAGCAAATACTACGACCCCTCCAAGCAGAGCCTGATGTTGAGTACGATCCTTAACGATGATCGGCCCTTTGTGCTCAGCACCCCGCGCTTTGAGGCGGAAAACGATGTGCATCTGAAGATCCCGTTTGCCCATGAGGGGATTGATACCCTGTTCCGGATGCGTTCGGAACCGCGCGCCTTCGGCGAGATCAAAGAGATGCTGGGACTGGAAGATCGGTACGACGGGCGTTTCCGAGAGTTCTTCACCACCGAAGCTCCGCCTGCCTACAAGCGATACGATGGTCCCGGAGTGCGCTGGCGCTACTTCGGTCACGCCTGTATCCTGGTAGAGACGCGCGACATCTGCATGCTGCTGGACCCTGTCTTGAGTTATACCTACGACAGCGCCATTTCGCGCTATACCTACGACGACCTGCCGGATGAGATCGATTACGTCCTGATAACGCACAACCATCAGGATCATCTGCTGTTCGAGACATTGCTGCAGATACGGTCGCGGGTGAAGAACATCATCGTGCCGCGCAATGGCGGCGGAGCGCTCCAGGATCCCTCCCTCAGAATGGTCCTGCAGTACACCGGTTTCCCGAATGTGATCGAGGTGGAAGACCTGGACACCATGAAGATCGAGGGAGGCGAGATTACGTTCCTGCCCTTCCTCGGGGAGCATTCCGACCTGAATGTCCGCACCAAGACGGCCTTTGCGGTGCGCCTGAACGGCCACCAGTTGCTCTTTGCGGCGGATTCCTGCAACATCGAGCCACGGCTCTACGAGCACCTCTATCCCATCGTCGGGGATGTGGACGTGCTCTTCCTGGGCATGGAGTGCGACGGCGCGCCGCTCACATGGCTCTATGGGCCGCTGCTGACGCGCCCGTTGAACCGGGGCATGGACCAATCGCGACGCCTGGCGGGCTCCAACTTCGAGCGCGCCCGGAGTATTGTCGAGACGCTCCATTGTAAGGAAGCTTATGTGTACGCCATGGGCCAGGAGCCCTGGCTCAACTACATCATGAGCATCAAGTATACCGAGGAGTCCAATCCGATCATCGCTTCCAACAAGCTGATCGCATGGTGCGGCGAGAATGGTATCATGGCGGAGCGGCTCTTCGGCGAAAAAGAAATCTTAATTACCTGAATGAACACGTCCATCGAAGGGTATCCACTCTCCCCCCAGCAGCGGCGTTTGTGGTCGCTGCTGCAAAGCGGCTCGGCGTACAATGCCTGCTGCCTGGTGCGTATTGATGGTCCGTTGCAAGCGGAGCGACTCCAACAGGCGCTGGCGCAAAGCGTGCAGCGGCATGAGATCCTGCGCACACACTACTCCACGCCAGTAGGGAGAGCGCTTCCCTTCCAGGTCATCGCCCCGGCCCTCGCGCCGGAGTGGCAGGAAATGGACCTGCGTAGCCTCACGCCCAAACGGCAGGAAGAGGAGGCAGCGGCGCACTATGTACAGGAGCAATCCCGCGTTTTCGATTATGAACAGGGGAGTCTGGTCGCTGCTACCCTGTTGCGTCTCTCCAACACAGAGACGCAACTCATTCTGACGCTTCCGGCAATGAGCGCCGATACTCGTTCGTTGGATGTTCTTGTGCAGGAGATAAGCCGGAACTATGCGGATATAGCAGCGACGGAGGAGGAATCCGGCGCGCTGCAGTACGCGGATATTTCGGCATGGTTCAATAATCTGCTCTCAAATGACGCGGAGGGAGCGCTGGCAAGGGAATACTGGTCGCGATGTGACCTGACGTCCAGCGCCCCGCTTTTCGGAAGCGACGAGGCCGGAGACCGAAAGAGTGGGACAGGGATCCCGGAGACGTATACTGTTGAGATTTCGGCGGATCTGGTCCGTGCGCTCCAGGCGCAGCAAGCGGTCCCTGCCCAGATCTTCCTCTTCGGCTGCTGGCAGACGCTGCTCAGCCGCATCACCGGGCGCTACGACACACCGGTAGGATTCTATTCTCATGGCAGGCCCTTTGAAGAGCTCCGGGCTACCATTGGGCTCTTAGCCAAGTGGCTGCCGATACGCTGTAATGATGAAGCTCAGACCCGTTTCAACACGCTTCTGGATCAGGCGCAGCAAACCATCCGTGAAGCGACCGAACACCAGGAGTACTTTACCTGGGAGCAGCAAGAGAGCGCTTCTTCCGGTTCGCTCCGCTTCTTGCCCTACGGCTTTGAGTATTGGGAGCAGACCCCAACGGCTTCCGGAGGGGCCGCAAACGCCGCTCGCTTTACCATCGTGCGACAGTCGAGCCACATCGAGCGCTTCGACCTGATGCTGTCGTGCCGGCAATCCGCTGAAGACGCCCTCACCCTCACCTTCGCCTTCGATCCGACACTCCACACCAGAACCGACATCGCTCGCCTCGCCGGTCAGTTTACGACGCTGCTTCAGAGCGCGCTCCAACAACCCGAGGCTCCCGTCGAAGCGCTGGATATTCTCCCACAGGACCAACGACAACAACTCCTCGTCGAGTGGAACCACACCAACAAGGACTTCCCCAACCTCGCTGTCCACCATCTCTTCGAGAGGTTCGCCAGCACCAGACCCGATGCCCCTGCCCTCGTCTGTGAAGGACGCCAACTCTCCTATCGAGAACTCAACAACCGAGCCAACCAAGTCGCCCACTGGCTCTTAGAACAGGGCGTCCAACCCGATACCACCGTCGGACTGTTCCTACATCGCTCTATTGAAGCCATCGTCGGGATGCTGGCCATCCTCAAGGCAGGCGCTGCCTACCTGCCCCTCGATCCCGCCTTCCCAAAAGAGCGACTGCAGTTCATGCTAAAGGATAGCCAGACCAACCTCGTCCTGACCCAGCAATCCTTATTGGACAGCCTGACGGGCTTTGAAGGCACAACCCTCTGCCTCGACAGCGAATGGGACACGCTGCAGAACCAATCTCAGAACAATCCTGCCACCTCGGTGAGTTTGTCGGATCTGGTGTATGTCATCTACACCTCCGGATCCACCGGCAATCCCAAGGGAGTGCTGGTGGAGCATCGGGGACTGAGCAATTATGTCCACTCTCTGCTTTCGCGCCTTCAACTTCCCACAGGAGCCAAGTATGCCAGTGTCTCGACCTTGGCGGCGGATCTGGGCAACACGGTCGTGTTCGGAGCGTTGTGCTCCGGAGG
>DATGIG010000222.1:0-7259 GCA_035295825.1 Chthonomonadaceae bacterium
GATGCGTTCCTCTTTGGATTCCTTGCTCGGTTGGGAAGTTCCCATGGTCGCCTCCTGTGGGGTTTGCATGAGTATTCGACGCCCAGGTGCCAAACGACTCCTTGTGCTGCACAAAAACTTCATAAACAGAATCCATACCCGAAGAATGGGCAGCGACCACTTTCCGGGACCGCTGCCCTATGGGAACAAACGCTGGTTGACCTGATTAGAGTACGACGCTATGAACGCCTCGCTCGATACGGACTACTCAGCAGGTTACTCCTTGTCGGCCACGATCCTGACGGAGCCGCTAACTGTAAAGCATATTCTGCTGGGACTTATTCCACCTGTGGATCTCATCAATAAACAGAATAGTCTTCTGCCCCAGCTTCTTCTTTCGCTCCTTCGCCTGCTCGATCACCTTCCGAATGTCCGCGACCCCGCTGGTGACGGCGCTATAGTTCTCGAACTTCGCCTTCGTCGTGCGGGCGATGATCTGAGCCAGCGTGGACTTGCCGCTGCCCGGCGGACCCCAAAAGATCACCGAGGTCAGGCGATCCTGCTCGATGGCCCGCCGCAAGAGCGTTCCCGGCCCGACGACGCCCTCCTGCCCGGAGAATTCGTCCAGCGTGCGGGGGCGCATCCGCGCCGCCAGAGGCGCGGCAGGATCAGCGGTAAGCGAGGCTGTCTCAGGAAGCGCTTCTTCTTCGGAGGGAAACAGATTATCAGGGGGCGACGAAGACATGGCCTATTGTAGCGCAGACCGTTCGAGAGCGTCAAGCCTCGAAAAGTTCTTTCGGACGCCCGCGAAAAGTGCCTGCCTCCGCCGTCCTATAGGGTAGCCAACGTTTTTGCCTGCGCCCTGCCTCATTTTGAGGCGCATTGCGATGCAAAAGATCTTCCGGAACTTCTGACACCCTGCTCGATAAGACCCGTACATTAAAATACGGGAAGGAGGATACCCACTCCGCCAACGCACTTCCTGAATATAACAACACGGACCTCATAGCGAACAGGGAGGTCCTGGCAGGAACACAGGATCGTGATGGAACGGATCGCGCGTGCTCAGCAAGGAGATCGTGCCGCCTTTGCGGAACTCTGTGCGCTTTATGACCGATTGGTTCGATCCTGGATTGTGCGCTACCTCTGGGGAACGACCTCCTTTCGCATCCAGGAGAGCGAGGATCTGGCCCTCGAAGTCTGGCTCAAACTGTATTCCAACCTGGATACCCTCCGAGATCCCACCGGATTTGAAGCCTACCTGCATCGCCTGACGCGCCGCGTGGTGATCGACCACTGGCGCAAGCAGGGACGTCGAGAGCACAACAGTCTACAGCCGGAGACGGAGACCGGCAACACCCCCATGGAAAGGCTGCCCGCTCCCACGGCGGGGGTCGAAGAGACGGTGTTGAATAAGTTGATCCGCGAGCAGTGGTGGGTGCTCTTGACACCGCAGGAGCGCGTCGCAGTGATGATGGATATTTACGAAGGGGCGTCCCACAAACAGATCGGTGAGGAGCTTCAGTTGAGCAAAGACCAGATCTATCGTCTCTTCAAGCGGGTTTATGGTCTGCTCAGGCGACTGGATGGAGAATAAGCAAAACGATGAAATCCGATAGGATCGCAGAGGCTTTGCGGGGTTGGTGGGAGACGCCGGATCCCGGCCTACCGGAGATGAAGCCCACGCCGGAATGCCCCTCTTCCGAAGCGCTCGCCCTTCATGCCGCGCACCAAACCGAGTTGACGCCCTGCCAGCAGGAGCATGCCGATCAGTGCAGCCGCTGCCGTCGGCTGCTCGCCCTGCTGGCGAAGCTCACCCTGCTCCTGATCGCCTTGATGAAGGCGAGTTGGGCCAGGGCGCAATCTGCATTGGGGGGTGCACGGCTCTCTCCCGCCCGCGATAGACGCACGGCGCTGGGGGTCCTGGTAGGAGCCGTGGCGCTCCTGTTCCTGCTCTCCTCCCTGTTCGCATCCGACCCGTCTCCCGCGCAACTCGCCCGGCAGAGGCAGGCGTTGAAGCTTACGGGACGCGCCGTGAGCTTAGGCGTGGCGGCGTCGGCCCGGCTTCCGGAAGAAGGCCCTGCCGCCATTCCTGTATTGCTTCCGCTGCTTGCCCCTTCCGAAGATGTCGCCACGTCTCCGACGGCATCCAGCGCAGAACAGGCGCTCTTTCCGCCGAAGCCCTCCTTCGACAACACCAATCCGGGCGGGTTGATGCTGGCCGCGCAGCGTACCCATCGGTCCTCGGCACATGCCGCCAGGCCCGCTCCGTTAGCGATCACCATCAGCAAGATCGGCGGCACGGAGATCTCTCCGGCAGCAAACTCGGCGCAATCCCGGCAGAGATCGCTCTTCTACTATGTCACCAACCAGGAGATCGTCCGGGCCTGGTTCTCCGGCGCGCTTCCGACGGGAGCGAGCGTGTATGCGCTCGTCCGGAGGAGAGGCGAGCGGGAGTGGAACGTACAGGCCAGCACCCTGATCCCCTCCACGACCGGGAGCGGGGGCAATCTAAGCGCGCTGGTCCAATTTGGCGGCCAATCGGACCGTGGGGCGGAGTTTGAACTGAGCGCAATCATCTCGCGGGAGGCACTGCCGACGGGCCGTATCCCCACCGATATGCTCCTCCAGAACACGTTGCTCCTCGCCGACGCCGTGCCCGTCATGCGCCGTGATTCGGACGCCCTGGTCTGGATCGCAAACGTCAGCGGGCACGATGTGTATGGCGATGAGAAACTCCCTGTCGAATCCTCCGCACCCATCCGAATTCGTGCGCGCAGCCTGCCCTACGAAGGCCTGCTCGGCCTGGCCGTGCGCCCGGTGACACAAGGCCCGCCGGAGTATTGGGTGCAGGACTATATCCGGAGCAGCGATGGCGCTGTCGTTGCGCACTTCGGTCGTCCGGGGTGGGAGCGGTTCAGCGAATTCGAGGTGATGGCCTTCGCGGTCTATACAGGCGACGCCTCCGGGCCGGGAAAGGCGGGGACGGGATCGCGTGGGCGGGGTATGGACCGGCTCCCCCCCATCGGCGTAAGGATCGGCCAGGAGCGTTGGCAGAGTTACCGGAGCCAGTTTCTTCAGGAGTCGAAGGTCGTCCGGGTCATCAAGTGGGACCGGCGGCTGAAAATCGACTACGTGGATGGCAAGCAGGTTCTCCCCAACCAGACGATTGGCATCGGCGGCATGGCGGATGTTCGCGGCACCCTGGGCAGCCCGCTCAATCCGGGGGAGCGCCTCTGGATCGTCTGCCTTCCGAAGAAACAGGATGGGAAACCCTGGGTCGCCGGCGAGACCACCAGGTCCCTGCCGGATGGCCAATGGATCCTGCCTGCGACTCCGCTCTGGGATAAGGGCCATCCCCTCCAATTTAACGTCGTTGCTGTGATCTCGAAGGAAGATTTAAGCGCAAAGCCCCCGGAAGAGCTTCTGGACAGCCTGAATAGTGAGCGCACCAGCGAACGGAGCGCCCGCGTGCAGGTAATGCCCGACAGTTCCCGGTAAAGGAAATGCTCTGTGAAAACCATCAGACACTATAGCGTGATTGCGGCGGCTCTCCTGCTGCTTGGGGGGATCTTCGCCCTCGCGCAGGAGAGGCCGCCCACCTCCTCCGGCCCGAGCGGAGGCGTGAGCCCTCCGGCGGCGGGCACTCAGGAACCGGATGCTGCCGGAGAGATAGGCCAACCCACCGTCTCCCTCAAACGGGTCGGACCGGAGAATGTCGAGGGGGGCCAACGCGTCGTGCTGGAGCAGGCCGTCACCGACCTCTTCGGCACGGCCTGGAACTTCCGAAATAGGAAGGCGGTCGCGCTCATCAGGCCGCAAGGCAGGCAGGATTGGTATGTTGCCGGGTCTGCCCTACCGGAGCCGGGGGGCGTCTTCGATATTACCGATGTCCGCTTCCCTGCCGGGCAGGATTTCGAGCTGATTGTGGCGCTGGCGAACCTGCAGAATTTCCCGGACAGGACCTGGATCCAGGAGAGCGCCTGGCGAAACCAGCCCCTCTCGCAGCGCGTCTCGATCCATGTTGTCAGCGCCCAGTCGGACCCCAATCCGGGGGCGTGGGGCGCTGCCGTCGCCGTCTCCTCGGTTGCCGGCCAGCGCGTGGATACGGAGCAGGCCACGATCGTTCCTCCGGAGGGGGATGTGGTCATCACCGGATCTCAACTCCCCCGGCGGGCGAAGACCTACCTGGCGGTTCATGTTCCTTCTACGGATCGGTGCTATCTCTACGGGCCGGGCAGCGCCCAGGATGCGGAGAGTTATCGGATCCCCGGAGTTTCGCTGGAAGCGCCGGGCGATCCGGCGCAACTGCATCTGCAACTGGTCGCCTTCGCTACGGCCCAACCGGTCCGCGCCGGCCCGATCAGTTGGCAGTCGTTCCAGCATGCCGGCTATCTGATCTCGCCTGCGGTGGAGATCACCGTGGAGGGCCTTGCGGGCGTGCCCCACAGCGACCGCATCCCCTATGTCGCCATCACCCGGATTGGCAAGGAGGACCCCCAGTTGGCGACAGCGAATGGCGGGACCATGCAGGCGCTTCAGGGCGACAGCCTGGAGGTCAGCGCCTACGCGCGGATCCCCGAAGGAGCGCTGCCCTTTGCGCTCACCCGCCTCCAGGGCGACAGCACCTGGCTCTGTCAGGGACCGATGATCCTGCGCGGTGCTCCCCAACCTCCGGCTCTGCAGCCTACCCAACGCCTGCTGGCGACCTGGGTCCTGCCCTCCCTCCGCTTTGAAGCCCCGGCGCAGACCGATCCGGGACAGGGCAAGTACGAAGTGATGGTCGTCTTCTCGACCGCGACCCTGGGCAACTCCTGGCTCGATTCGGCCTCCCTTACCGGCCAGTATATCAAGACCTGCTCTCAGATTGTGCTGGTGCGCGTCGGCCCGGTATCCGTCGCCTCGCCGCTCCATCCGGTGATCTCTCGCGTAGGCAATCGGGATGTGGAGCCCGGCGGTGAGACGCCGGTCGAGGCGAAAGGGAGCGTCGAGGTGGACCTGGGCGAGGAGCTGCCCGCCGCGCTGAAAGTGTATGTCGGCACGCATCCGGTTGGAGAGAATACCTGGTCGTTCGTCGAGGCGATCCCGAATGGGAAGACCTGTGTCGTTCCGGACCTCATGATTGCCGATCCGAACGAGGCGGAGGGGACACGGCATCAACTGATCGCCATTATAACACGGGGTGACCTTCCGGTGCTGCGGCTGGAGTATCCCTTTACGCGCTATGCCGCTTCGGCTTCCGATACCGTTACCGTAGCGTATCGGCACGAGCTCCTCCCCACGCTGACGGAGCGGTTCTCCTCCTGGGTGCAGAGCATGGCGGCGGGAGTGGGCCAGCCCGCCAATACGGAGATTTCCGGGGCTGCCGCGCCGACGGAATTAGAAGGGAGCAGAGGCATGAGTATCGCGTGGTGGATTATCCCGTTGGCCCTGTTGGTGATTGCCATCCTGCTGGAGGTCTTTCTGAGCGCCGTCTCCATCATGGCCGGCCAGAGCGCCAACAGGATGCAGCGTCTCTATCGCGGGTTCCGAGAGTGGCTCTCGCCCATTCCCAAGCCCAAGCCGGGGCACTTCCTGTTGGGCGTGGTGCTGCTCATCGCTTTCTTCTACTATATCAATCACTATCTGCCCTTCTACACGGCGGCCATCGCCGGCGTCTTCGAGATGTCCAAGCGGGAGAGCGGGGGCCTGGCCATCGGACTGGTCGTCATTACCGCCGTCGTCGGCGTCCTCATCGATATCTTCTACCGGCGTTACGAGGCCGTGGAGGCGGAGGCAACCCAGCGAGCGCGGGAAGAGGCGGACCGGAGGGCCGGTGCGGAGAGCCAACCGCCACCCCTGAATGCCGCAGCGGCGCCTGGGAACGTGCCGGCGAGCGCGCCGGATCCTCGACAGAGCGCTCCCCCGACGCCCAGGCAGAATATCGGCTTCTACGAACTGCTCACCTGGTTGGTGGGGTTCTTAGCCATCGGGCTGCTTGTGTTTCAAGGCGGGATCTATTTTCAATTTTATCGCAAGGCGGCGGGAGGGTCTCTGCCTATCTTCGGGGCGCTGAAGGCGTTCTGTTTTGCGTGCGCGGAGATCCTGACGCTCTTTGCCGCCACGGAGCTGGCGCTGAATACCATCACCTGGCTGATGACGTTCCTGTTCCTGGCGCCCTTCTATACGCTGGAGATGGTATTCCGGTTTGTCTCCAATCTCTTCGGGCTGCGACCACGCAGACGCCGGGCGCCGGAGCCGGAGTATGCGGTCGTCTCTGCCGGCCCCGCTTCGACCCCGGCCCCTCTGGATGGGCCAGCGCTTCAACACTCGTATGGAGAGAATCGCTCATGAACTTGCAACGCAATCACATTTTCTTCGGCTTTGGAGGATTGGCCCTGATATGGGTCAGTTGGCTTATCGCCGATAGCATGGCCCATCCCAATGTGAAGATCCCACTGGAGAACCGCCAGAATTTCGTCAGCGCCGATATACTGCTCGACCTGACCGCGTCGGTAGGCGGGAACTCGGTTGTACAGGATGAGAAACAACTGGTAGCGGAGAACCTCATTCCGCGTCTCGGCCCCGGAGATGAGGCGATGGGGTTCAGCATCGACACGAAATTCACCGACGCCAGTTGTATCTTCGGCAAGTCGGATCAGTTGCCTGCGCCTCCCATAGATGCACAGAAGATGCTCAAGACCCTACAGCAGAATCGGGTGACCAGTCAGCGGGGCGTGGTGAGCGACGACGTGTACGATCTTGCGACCGCATTGCAGGCGCTCCAACCCAAGGTGCAGAGCGTGCGGGACGACTGGAGCCGCCAGGCCAAAGCCTGGACGCCTCCGGGGGGGCAGGGCTCGGACTACCTGGGCACGATTGCCGCAATCCGCCGCCGCTATGAGGCCAATCCTCAGACCAACCGCGAGCGGTGGCTGATTATTGTAGGCGATCTGATAGACCAGTCCTTCTACGCACGCACGCCGGACGTAGCGCCTAGCGGGGGAGAAGCTTTCGGCAATGTCAAGATCGTGCTGATCCATCCGGAGGACGCCGCACGCAACTGGGGCGACATCACGGGCTTCTGGAAGAAATACTTCAAAGCCAGCGACGTTCAGGTCTACTCCCTATCCGAGGCCCTCCACAAGAGTATCCTACCACCGAGCCCCACTGCCGGTATGGAGATGCACTCCGGCATCAGCGTCCCTATGCTCTTCCTAACGCTGCTTGTCGTGGAGGCGGTCGTCTTTGCCGGAGGCTATGCTCTGTTACGGCTGCGCAAGCGGGCTTCCGTGCCTCGC
>DATGIG010000223.1:0-2570 GCA_035295825.1 Chthonomonadaceae bacterium
GCGGCAGCGACGGATTTAGGAAGGTCTACCTTGACGAAGTAGCCGGGGACCAGGAAGTAGGGCGCGACGATAATACGGGTCGCGCCCTGCGCAACGCACTGTGCGACGGCCTGTAGAAAGGGCGGCTCACTATAGTTCAGATAACCCACAGTGACTATTGGCGCGATACCACGCGCACGCAATCTATCGGCGTGGGCGTCCAGCGCGACCCCCGATCCACACAATACCGACCCATGCGAAAACAAAATCACTGCATCCATAAAAACCTTTACGGTACGGCGAGGAGTTCCAGTTTGTGGCCGCTCTCCTGCTCGACATCGGCATGGAGGCTGTTGCCATGGCTGTCCATGGTGACAACCGCGACGAATCCCTCCGCCTGGAGGCGCCACATCGCTTCCGGGATACCGAACTCCTCCAGGAAGTCTACGCCGGTGACATCGGTGATCTTCTCGGCATAGAACTGCGCTGCACCGCCGATGGCATTCAGATAGACCGCGCCCACTTCTTGCAGCCCCTGGAGCGTCTTCTTGCCCATGCCCCCCTTGCCGATGACGGCGCGCACACCGAACTTACGCAGGATATCGGCCTGGTAGGGCTCCTCCCGGATGCTGGTCGTGGGGCCGGCGGCCTTCACATGCCATTTGCCGTCCTCATCTTTCAGCATGACCGGCCCGCAGTGGTAGAGGACCGCGCCGTTCAGGTCTACGGGCGAATCGTGGCTCACCAGATACTTGTGGAGGGCATCGCGCCCGGTGAACATCGGGCCGTTCAGCACGACCACATCGCCGACTTTGAGCTGGCGGACATCGGCCTCGGAGAGGGGAGCCGTGAAGGCGAACTCGCGGCCTGTGGTCGGCAGGCCGGCACTCTGGGCCATCTTTTCGGGGCTCTCGTCCCGGAAGAGCCAGCGGGTGATTTTGCCGGTAGCCGGGTTCAGGCGGACGCCCAGGCGGCGAAAAGCCCAGCAGTTGTAGGCGACGGAGACGAAGAAGGAGGCGGGGAGGCGGTTCAGCGCGCCGATCTTGCAGCCCAACAGCGTGACCGCTCCGCCGAAGCCCATCGTGCCGATACCCAGGCTGTCGGCATGCTCCATAACGCGCGCCTCCAGGGCGGCAAGGGTGGGATCGGGGTTGGTGTCCTCCGCATCTCGGAAGAGCTGCTCCTTGGCGTTGGCATAGCTGCTGGTGCGGTCACCGCCGATGCAGACGCCCAGAAACCCCGCGCTGCAGCCCTGGCCCTGCGCCTGCCAGATGGCGTGCAGAATGCACTTATAGACGCCCTCGATATCGCGGCCTGCTTTGCCGACATGCTCCAACTCGGCAGGCAGGGAGTACTGGATGTTCTTGTTCTCGCAGCCGCCGCCCTTGAGAATGAGCAGGATCTCGATCTCATCCTCTTCCCACTGCTCGAAGTGGATAACGGGTGTGCCGGGGCCGAGGTTCAGGCCGGAATTCTTGCCGGTGATGCTGTCCACCGAATTGGGACGCAGCTTGCCCCGGCGGGTCGCTTCGGCGATGGCTTCCCGGATCGCCTGCTTGATTTCGATCTGATTGACCCCCACCGGGGTATGGATCTGGAAGGTCGGCATTCCCGTGTCCTGGCAGATCGGGGAGACGTTCTCCTGCGCCATATCCACATTGAGGTTAATGATGTGTAACGCCTGGTTCGACTGCGTGCCCGCTCGCTCTTTGCGTCCTGCGCGTTTTAGAACGCGGCGCACATCGGCGGGGAGGTTTGTCGCCGTCTCGGTAATAAGCTGTAATAGGCTTTCGCCAAGTTGCTCCATGTTCCGCTATCCTCATGTATGTGTGGGTACTGTCGGCAGTCTACCCCAAAGACACGGGGTTTGCAAGCAGGAAGCATGTCGATCCGAAGCGAATACGCGGATATGGAACCCACAACTCCCTCTCTGACTCATTTTCGTAACGCCCGTCAGGCGTCATCTGCGGTGAAAATCGCCTTTCAGGAGAAAGCGTTCGATTCCGATAAGTTGACGCTGCCCCACTGGATGAACGACAGTCGCAGGTTCAGCTATGTGGATGCCACGCCGGAAGGCGACGGTATGACGCTCTGGATGTATGACATCACCAGTGGGGAGCGGAAGGCCGTCATTCCCACCAGAGCATTGACGCTGCCGAAGGGGATCCCTCTGCCCGATGAAGGGGATAGCGATGATGAGATACCGGGAAATGCGAAGTCCGGCCTGCTCCGTATTCGAGGTTATCAGTGGTCTCCGGATGAGACGCAGGTTCTGTTTGCTCGGGAGCCGGAACCGCATGCGGCTGTTCCTGGAGATACCTCCCTGTTCATTTACTCCCTGGCGACGGGCAAAATGCAGTGTGTGACGACCCACAAGTTGCCGCATAGAAATGTGAAATGGTCGCCCGATAGGAAGCGCATCGGTTATGTGCGTGGTGAGGATATATACGTACTGGATGTGTCCACCCGAATCGAGATGCGGCTGACCAACTCTGCCGCGCCTACGATCTTCAATGGGCGTTTCGGGTGGGTTTATGAGGAGGAACTCGATCTGTTGGATGGCTGGGAGTGGTCGCCGGATGGTAAGCGGA
>DATGIG010000224.1:0-2389 GCA_035295825.1 Chthonomonadaceae bacterium
TTCTCGATGGGCATGCCATGGTTGTCCCAGCCGGGCACGTAGGGCGACTTGTAGCCCTGCATCGTCCGCAGGCGGGTCACGATGTCCTTGGCGACTTTGTTCAGTGTATGGCCCAGATGGATGTCTCCATTGGAGTAGGGCGGGCCATCGTGCAGGATAAAGGTCGGGCCGGGCTTGTCCAGGCTCTTCTTATACAGCCCCATCGCCTCCCAGCGCTGCTGAAATTTCGGTTCACGCGTAGGCAGGTTGCCCCGCTGCGGGAATGCGCCGGGGTCTTTATCGCTTAAGGTGATATTCAGTGTGCCGCGATAATCGCGCTTCTGTTCGGTGTCCGTCATCATCGTCATTCCTTATCAGTAAAAAATGGGCGTAAAAAACGCGCCGCCGGAGACAGTGCGTCTCGGCTGGGCGCGGGAGAAGGCGACGCCGGGGCCGGGCAGAAGTTGCCGTCAGGCCGTCCGCGTCGCCTGCGGAATCACGATGATCGTAACCCACGAGACGCTAAAACGCCTTAATCCTTGTATAGCGCGTATCTGGGTAACGATTCGCATGCGTGGTGGTTATCCTTTGTGTTGTTTTGCCGGTGCGGCCTTCGACGGCTCTTTTTCCCACCGGAAGGACGCAACGATCTTCTCGAATACCGGATCGTATTTTTTGACGGTGTCCGGTTTCATGGTAAAGGTCAGTTCGTAGACACGTTTATTATAGACGCAGAGGATCTGCCGATTTTCGACCACAGGATGCCCTGGCACATGCAGATGCGTCCGCCAGGCGCGGGCCGGAATGCCGTTCAGCGCCGTCTTGGTCCGCGCATAGATGTCGCCGTTTTCGATCTTGACCTGCGCTACCAGCTTGTCCAGATCCTCATTCTCCACCGGCTTGCCCATGAGGTTGACACTGAAATTGGCGCTGAAATCCTCCTCCTCCGGGCCGAGGAAGGCGACAATGGGTTTGGGCAGGTCCATACGGCGCTGCCATCCCTCGGGCGGCTGGAACGAGTAGTGGTTTTCGGCGTCCGTAAAGCGCGGCGTCGGGCCGGCGGAGGCGTTCCAGAGCAGCGCGCAGAGCGCAACGGCGCTGACGCTCAGGCCGCGGAAGCCGACGGAACACAGGCTATTTACTATACGCATCGCAAGGGTTGGATGTGCCATAAAACTCTCTCACGCCAGGGCGTGGGCTCTCCCCGCGCACTCTGGGCAAAACTATCCTCTATTATAGCTCAGGTGAGCGCAGCCCGTCAATGTGAAAGCAGGTCAATGTGAAAGCAGGAAAGAGCCGTGCGAAAGCCGAACAGCAGGGCGAACGAAAGGAGAGAAACCGCGTGAGTGCAAGCAAACCCCTGCGCGTGGGCGTGCTGGGAACCGGCAACTGGGGCTGCGTCCATATCGAAGCCTACTGGCGCAATCCCGATACCGAACTGGTCGCCGTCTGCGGCAGCGCCAACCGTGAGCGCGCCGAGCGCATGGCCCGCCAATACGGTGCAAAAGCCTATCTGGACTTCGGCGCGATGCTGGAAAAAGAGCAACTAGACCTCGTCAGCATCATCACCCCGGACGATCAGCACTACGCGCCCTACCGGCAGGCGCTGGAGGCGAAACAGAACTGCTTTCTGGAGAAACCTCTCACGATCAACGTACCGGAAGCCCGTGAACTGGTCGCGCTGGCGCGCCGGCAGGGCGTCTACTGCGGCATCAACTTCAACCACCGCTACGCCACGCCCTTCATCCTGGTGCAGCAGCATATCGCGGAGGGCAAGGTCGGCAAACCCCTGCTCTTCCACTGGCGCTTCACCGGCGGCCACTACCCGGAGCGGCAGCAACTCCTCCTGGCGCACCTGCTCTATATGCAGTCACACGGCTTCAATATGCTGCAGACCCTGGGCGGCAGAATAATCCACATCCGAGGCCACGCCTTCGACCCGCGCGGGACCGGGCAGTACACTACGGCAGCCTTCAGCCTGCAGTTCGAGAGCGGGGCCGTCGGAACGTTCAGCGCGAGCGTGGACGGCGACTACAAAGACCCCGACATCTACCAATTCGAACTGATGGGCGAGAAGGGGCGCGTCAAGGTGGACGACGCCATCCGCCGCTTCGAGTACGCGCCTCGGCCCGAACTCGTCCAGACCCACCAGGAGCAGAAGGGCGCCGAATCGCTGGCATTCGTCTGGAACTCGCACTTCTTCGACGATGAGAGCCGCGACTTCGGGCGCACCACCGACCGCCATATCGCCCACTTCGTCCGTGCGATGCGGGCTGGCGAGCCGGAGCCCATCCCCATCGAGGAGGGGCTCGCGGCGCTCGAAGCCGGGCAGCAGGCCATAGACAGCCTGGGGGTATAAATGGCTCCTTCCCCTTCGCGTGAGACCTCTTCCTCTTCTCCTTTGCGTTCT
>DATGIG010000225.1:0-5341 GCA_035295825.1 Chthonomonadaceae bacterium
TCACGGTCTCGGAGTGGAGCCACACCTGCTGCCGATCCGCCTGGATCACGCTGCCTGCCGCAACGCCTACCGGTTCCAACTGCCTTCTCAATTGTGCTAATGTGGTGCTGAGATTATCGCGTCCGACCTCGATGGGCCGATTCGCCCAGAAGAGATCGAGGAGGCGTTCGCGAGGTTGGGATTGATGCAGATGCAGCGCGAGGTAAGCCAGGAGGGAGGCGGCCTTCTGGGTCCGGAAGCGAGTATGCAGCGTATCTGCTTGCCAGACGCGAAGTCCTCCGAACATCTCGATGCGGCAAGGGACTTGCATGTCAAACTCTCCAGAGCTCTCTCATTCCGCCCGATCCGGACGCACAGGTGGAAACCTGCTCGGATGGGGTTGAGATGCTTTCTGTTTGTCTCTCTGCTACTGAGCCTCTTGTTCCCCCTTTATACCCGTTTTTCCTCCCTGGAGAGGTCCTTGATTGTCTTCTCTACGGGGCAGGTACCGACCTCGTAGCCTACTTTTGGGATCTCCTACCGTTCTTAATCATCTCTATTTCGCGGGATAGTGACGGATACCCCCTTGGACGTAGAGTCCAAGGGGGTATGTCAAGGCAAGGCGAGTATGGATAGCGGAGAACTCTCCTACGGAATGACCTGAGACTTGATCGCCTCCGAGTTGCCCGCTTGGTCCACGCTCATAAAGTAGATCTTGGTTCCGGGGGCGACCTGGAACGGACCTTGATAGCGAGAGAAGGAGGACAGGCTGCTATTGAGCGACACATAGGTAGCCGCGACGCCGGACAGATTATCGGTGGCGCCCAGGAAGACCATACGCGTCCCGTGGGTCGTAGTAATGCTGGCAACCTTGGTTACAGGCGGCGTTCCATCCACATAGAGCGTCATGATCTTCCGGTCACTGCGGTCGCCGTGCGCGGAGAAGATTTCTGCGGAGAGGTAGTAGATCCCATCCTGATTTCCCTGCAGGTCGGTGGGCGTGAACCCCATGCCGGTCGCGCCTTTCGGGAAGTACTGTACGCCGTCTCCATAGGTGTTATTGGCCGCATTGTCGGTCTTGACCGTCCAGAAGCAGCGGGCGGCGACAATCGGGCTGCCATCGGAGAGCTTTCCCGAAATCACGATCTTGCTGCTGGTCGTCCAGCCTGTCTGTCGCACCTGGGCCGACGGGGTGATGGTAGCCGTCGCAGTCGGACGGGACGCCCAGTAGTTGTTGCACTCCTGAACTACTCTTTCAGCCCCGCCGTTGTAGCCCTGCTCCACATAGTCCACCGCGATGAAGTTGGGATAGCGGACCGAACTGGCGACATAGCTGTTCTTCAAAGGATTGATGAGGTAGTAGTTGTTCATGAGCTGGAACGTGTTCGCTCCCAGGATACTGACATCCCCGAAATAGTTCATAAAGGCCAGGGTCGCGTTCAGGTTGTTGAGCGGAGCCGACTCGCTGCGGCTGTTGCCGTTTTTCGAAGTATTGAGCGAGTCCGTGCCGTAGACGTTCTCCACCATCCCGCCCCAGGCACTAGAGCCGCCCCACTGATAGGGCAACCAATCGTTGTTGCTGTTGGCGACCAGGTTGGGATCTGTCGGGACAAGCGCTCCCCGGGAGTCCTCCTGAACGGTGACGCCTCCTGCACTGTCATAGTTCCACTTCATTCCGTTGCTGGAGAACACCACCAGCGTCTTGCCGGCGGAGATCATCTCCCGGAGCGTGGGCCAGCCATGCCGACGCACGTCCCAGGGAGTGCCGTCCGCATGGAGAAATCCCTGGTTGGGCCGGTCGCTATAGAAGATGCGGTCCATTATTCCGGCCTCCTGAAAGGCGACCTGCATGGCGTCCGGCAGGGGCACATAGCTCTCCAGGACCAGGGTAACGACGTTAGACGGATGGCCGTCCATCCATGCCTTGACTTCCGCAAGGTAGTTTGCAAAGGAGCGGAAGTAGCCCGCGTTCTGTTGCAAGGTGTACTGCCATGTGTCGGGCTCGTGGGCCACCACAAGCGCCAGGGGATCGTTGGCAAACTTGCTGCTCGGATGCGCTGCGCTGTAAGCGCTCTTATAGACTTCACAGGAGTAGCCCCAACTGCCGTTGTACCACTCTTTCCAGTCGTAGTGCTGGCGCATCAGCCAGGTATCCGGCAGCAGGCAGAGCGCGCCGGCGTTGAGCTGATCCGTAACGGAGAGATCCTGATTGGCAAACAGGGGGCTCCAGTTGTCGTGCGACGTGGCATAAGAGTTGTGGGCCGCCAGATAGGTGTTCTGATCGTACCGCCGATCCAGATCCACTCCGTGGGTGTTCTGGGCGGAGGCGGACAGGGCGGCGAGCGTGCCCATCACCGCTGCGCAGGCAAGCGTCCGGGCGATGCGGCGCACGGCGCGGAGGCCGGTCGAGAGCGACAGATAGGATTGGGCAGTCAGACGTGTCATCGTAGTTGTCTCCTTTTGCAGATCGTGGGTTCTGTTTTCGCCGTAAGCCTCTCACGTGGGACCGACACTTGCGGCGAACTGACAACAGGATAACAGGTTACTCCGTACCTATTCCGTACAAATCCGTACAAAACCGAAAGCCGGGGCGCTTGAAACGCCCCGCCGCTATCTTTTCCCTCCAAAAGCATGGAGGCAGGCCTGCTCCTCCGTCCATGCCTGCCCTTGTTGCCAGGCGGCTTCAAAGGCGACGGAATCGAGCATTGCGCGCAGGCACTCCAGATGGTGCGCGATTTCGGCGGTTTCGTTGGGCGGGAGCGGGGTCTGTTCCCGCGCCCGCGCCCGATCCGTAAAGGCCAGTAGGGAGACGGCGCGTTCGGCGTCACCCTGCATTCGGGCCAGTCCTGCGATCCCCTCCAGCGCTTCGGCAACGCCTAATCTATCCTCCATGCTCCGTCGCAACTGCAGGCACTCCGCGAATAATGCTTCCGCCTGTACTAAGTCGCCCCGGCGGTAAGCGATTTTGCCAAGCAGGCCCAGATCGCGGCCCAGATAGTTCCGATCTCCCAGGCGGCGGCGCACCTGCACCCCCTCTTCCATCCGCGTTTGGGCACACTCCAGATCGCCCTCGTCATAGGCCAGTTCCCCCAGGTTCGCCAGGGTCGCGCCGAGCAGAAAATCCCATCCCTCCTCCCTGGATGCCTGCACATTCTCCTCCCAGCAGAGGCGCGCCAGCGCCTTGTCGCCGAGATCATAGGCCGCGATAGCCAGATTATTGCGCAGGACGCCCGACTTCCTCCGATCTCCCAGCTCTCGGCTGATGTCCACGGCCTCCTGCCAGAGGGCGAGCGCTTCGGCAAAGTTGCCCTGTGCATGCATCAGCATCGCCGCAGAATCCAACAACGCGGAACGCAGTGAGGTGGGAGCAGGTGTACAGCGCTTCAAAGCGCGCTCCAACCACCTCCGGCCCTCCGCCAGATGGCCCCGATGCAGCCAGAACCAGGCCAGATCCTGAGCCATGTCAATGCCGATGTCGGTCAGTTCGGGCAGATCCTCAGAGGTGCGCAGCGCCTCACGCAGGTTATCGTGCTCCAGAGCGAGCTGATCCATCGCTTGCTTCTCTTCCGGCCCCTGGTAGAGCGGACGCACCCTATGCGTCTTATCCGCGAAGCATTGCGTGTGCCGGATACGGACTTCATCGTATATCCCCAGCTCATGCAGCTTCTCCTGTCCGAACTCCCGCAGCGTCTCCAGCATCCGGTAACGCGGCTCCTCTCCCTGCGCCTCCATCACCACTAACGAACGCTCCTGCAACTCCGCCAGGAGAGGCAGTGCATGCGCTCCCACAACGGCTTCGGCGGCATCGAGGCTGCAGCCTCCTCGAAACACCGACAAACGCACAAACGCCTCCTGCAACTCCGGAGAAAGCAGGGCGTAGCTCCACTCAATGGTCGCACGCAAGCTCTGATGACGCAACGGCAGATCGCTCCGACGGCTCACCAACAGCCCCAACTGATGCTCCAGCCGCTCCAGCATCTTCCCCGGAGGCAGCGTCCGCGCCCACGCCGCCGCCATCTCCAACGCCAGAGGCATCCCCTCCAATTTCCGACACAAGGCGCTCACCGCCGAGGCATTCGAAGATGTCAGAGCAAAGTCCGCACGTGCCAGCCGCGCCCGATCCACATACAGCGCCACACTCTCATTGGCTAGCAGCGTCTCCAACGAAGCGGGCAACTCCGCAGCAGGCAGCGCCAGAGGAGGCAGCACAAACTCCTGCTCCCCTTCCAGGCGCAACGCCTGTCGGGAGGTGATCAGGCACTTGATGTGTGGCGCTCGCTCCAGCAGCATCCGCACGAGCGCGGGGCCTCCGCGCACGGGCAATTCGTTCTTGCCTTCGGCGGTCTCACGCAGCAGGTGCTCGAAGTTGTCGAGGATCAGCAGTCCGGGTTGGTTCCCCAGCGCGGAGGCGATCTGATCCAGCGGATCGGTCTGTGGGAGGGACGTGAGGTGGAGGGTGTGGAGCAGGGCGGAGGGCAGGAGGCTGGGATCGGGCAGATCGGCGAGGGAGACGAACCAGGCGTTCTGCTGGAGGGTGGGCGCCATCTGGTGAGCCAACTCCAGGGCCAGGCGTGTTTTGCCGGCGCCTCCGGGTCCGAGGAGCGTAAGGAGGCGTGTAGAGGGGTGTTGGAGCAAGTGCTGCAAATGCTCCAACTCCGATACACGACCGATAAAACGGCTCAATACGAGGGGGAGCTTGGAAGCCGGCGATACAGGGTGAGGCGCGGATGGTTTGTCTGGAGAACTTGCGGCATCCGATAAGGCAGCTGGCTCTTGCTGCGCCAGGACGATATTGGGATTCTGGCGTATCTGTTCGGCCATCCTCCTGGTCTTGAGGGAGGGCAACACCCCCAACTCGTTCTGGAAACGCTGCAACGCTGCTTCATAGACCTCTAAAGCCAACCCAGGACGCTTCAGCCGCACCTGCAAGCGCATCTGTGCCTGATACGCCTCCTCCTGGTAGGGATCGGTCTGAAGAGCGCGCTGGGCCAGAACCAGAGCCGCTTCATAGTGACCGGCCTCTTCTTCCAGGCGTTCGAGTTGGTGCAGGGACTGCAGATAGCTCTGCTGGCAGCGCGACTGCTCCGGCAGCGCCCACTCCTCAGAACGATCGGGCAGCAAGTCGCCCTGGTACAGCGAGACAGCCTGTGCTAAGAGAGCGGTTCTCTTCTCCTTCTGCTCGCAGCGGGCGGCATCGGAGACCAAGCGGTCGAAATCGGCCACATCGGTGGTCACGGTCTCGGAGTGGAGCCACACCTGCTGCCGATCCGCCTGGATCACGCTGCCTGCCGCAACGCCTACCGGTTCCAACTGCCTTCTCAATTGTGCTAATGTGGTGCTGAGATTATCGCGTCCGACCTCG
>DATGIG010000226.1:0-9415 GCA_035295825.1 Chthonomonadaceae bacterium
TTCACGCTCGCTGAAGCCGCCTCCCTGGCGAGCGGTTTGAGCCGGAACGGAAGAGAAGGGGGAAAGCGGCTGCTGGAGCGGGTGCTCTACTGGACGGGCGGACATCCCTACCTGACGCAGCGATTGTGTCGGGCCGTAGCGGAAGCGGGCGTGCAGACCGAGGCGGAGGTGGATCGGATCTGTACGGAGCTGTTCCTGACGCATAAGGCCAGGGAATCCGATGACAACCTGATGTTCGTGCGCAACCGTCTGCTCCGCTCCGAGGTGGATCTGGCTGCCCTGCTGGATCTCTACCGCCAGATGCGCTCGGGGAGGCGCGTTCCCGACGACGAGACCAATCCTTTCACCAGCATCCTCAAACTCTCCGGGGTGGCGCGCGTGGAGGGCGGGGAGCTGAAAACCCGCAATCGCATCTACGCGCATGTCTTCGACCGAGCCTGGATCGAGGCGCACATGCCGGATGCCGAGCGGCTCCGCCAGCGTGCGGCCTATTACTCCGGCCTGTTGCGCGCGATCAGTCTGTCGGGGGTGATAGTGATCATGATGGCGCTCCTGACCGCCTTTGCCTTCCGTGAGCGCCATCTCGCTCTCGACAACGCCAAAGCCTCCAGTCTCCATGCGCAGGCGGAGCGAGCGAACGCCGATGCGGCCAACAGAGCCCGCACCGACCTTCAGGTCAAAGCCGCTCAGCTTCGAGAGGCCCTCAAACTCGCCAATGACAATGCCAATGCGGCACAACAGAATGCCAAAACCGCCCGGCAGAATGCCGACAAAGCCAATGCCAATGCGGCCCAGCGGGATGTGGCGCTCAAACAGTCTGTCGCGAATGCCAAGGCGGAACACAATGCGAACACTGCCGCCCTGCACAACCTCGCCGTCGCGCATCGCTATCTGTACGCCGCCAATATGAACCTGATCCAGCAGAACTGGGAAATGCCCGCGCCCCAGGTGGGAAGGATGCTCGAACTCCTCGAAGACAGAGAGATCCCCAAGGAGGAGCGTCACTTCGAGTGGGGCTACTGGAACCGGCTCTGTCACATGGACCTCCTCACGTATCAGGGAACCGGCGGCTCCGTTGAGGCTCTTGCCTACTCGCCGGATGGAAAACGGATCGTTACCGGCGGCCTGAACAAAACGCTAAAGGTTTGGGATGCGGAGACCGGGAAGGAGCTGCTGACCCTGGAGGGGAGTGATCAATTTGTTACGTCTGTCGCCTTCTCCTTAGATGGCAGGCGCATCGTCTCCGGCAGCGGAGACGGCAAGGTGCGGGTCTACGATGCCGCCAATGGACACGAACTCAGGAAGTTTGGGAGCACGGGAGACATTATTATGTCCGTTGCCATCTCGCCGGATGGCAAGTATATCGCAACGGCAAACGCTGGAAGCGCGGCAATGATCTGGAATGCGGAGACGGGCGAGCTTGTTCGTACGCTCCGAGGGCACGCCCAATGGATACGATCCATCGTCTACTCCCCCGACGGCAGGCACATCGCCACCGGGAGCGTAGACTTTACGACGAAAGTCTGGAGCGCGGAGACAGGCCAGGCGATTCTCACTCTGAAAGGGCATGGCAACATGGTCGACTCCGTCGCTTTCTCCCCGGATGGCAAGCGTATCGTCACCGGGAGCAACGACCATACGGCGAAGGTCTGGAGCGCGGAGACGGGCCAGGAACTCCTCACCCTAAGCGGGCATGCGGACACTGTCAGCTCCGTTGCCTTCTCTCCCGATGGCAAACGCCTTGCCACGGGCAGCAGAGATCATACAGCCAGGATTTGGGATAGTGAAACGGGCAGAGTGCTTCGCACCTGTAAGGGCCATCGCGATGTGGTCACTTCCGTCGCGTTCTCTCCCGACGGTAAGCATCTCGTTACAGGCAGCATGGATGGGACGGCAAAAGTATGGGAGGCCGAAGTGGATCGGCAATATACCACGCTCCTCGGGACTACCCAGCCTGTTTCCGAGATTGCCTTCAGCTCCGATCTCAAACGTTGTATCACGGTGAGTAACGGCATGATCCCGAGGATCACGGAGGTCGGGACGGGGCGGGTATTGCACACTCTGCGAGGGCATCAGGCCGACGCCCAATACATCGCTCTCTCTTCGGATGGCAGGCGCATCGTCACATGCAGTACATCCGATGTATGCATCTGGGATACGGATACGGCTCAGTTGCTCTTCCGCTTCAATGGGCATCGCGACGTGATCACTTCCGTTGCGTTCTCACCGGATGGGAAGCGGATCGCAACAGGCCATATTGACAGAACAGCACGGGTCTGGGATGCGGCGACCGGACGTGAGATCCTCACGCTCAAAGGGCATAACCACATAGTCTCTTTCGTTGCCTTCTCGCCGGATGGCACACGTATCGTGACAGGCAGTTTCGACCATACGGCGAAGGTTTGGGACGCTGTGACCGGACGCGAACTCCTCACACTCAGTGGGCATAGCAACGCTGTCTCCTCTTTCGCTTTCTCTCGCGACGGCAAGCGTATCGTGACGGGCAGTCTCGACAAAACGGCGAAGGTATGGGACGCGGCGACGGGGCAGGAACTATTTACCTTGAGCGGCCATGCAAATCTGGTGACGGCCGTCGCCTTATCGTTCGATGGCAAACGCATTCTCACCGGAAGTTATGACGGCACGGTGAAAGAATGGGAAGCCACGGGCGGACGCGAACTGCTGACCCTCAAAGGACATACCGGCCCGATCACCTCCGTGGCTTTCTCGCCTGATGGCAAACGCGTCCGGACGGAGAGCCAGGACGGAACCGCCATTCTCTACTATGCGACAGGACAAACCAATCCATGACCAATGTGATACTCGTCAGCCTCGATACCACCCGCGCCGACCGCCTCTCCTGCTATGGGCACTTCCGGCGCACCAGCCCCCACCTCGACCGCGTGGCCGAGGAGGGCGTGCTCTTCACCGACCACTTCAGTCCGCATATCCCGACGTACCCCGGCCACACCACCATGATGACCGGCAAAGACGTCTATGCGCATCAGATCACGGGGCAGTCCGGGACGCCCGAGCCACCGGAGGGGGTGAAGATGCTGGCGGAACTGCTGCAGGAGCAGGGCTACTACACCGCTGCCGCCGACAATCTCGGCAGGTGGTATGCGCGGGGCTTCGAGCATATCGAAACCTACGGCTGGGACTACCAGCAGAAGCATGGGCTGCGCAAGGGCGAGGCGGTGCTGCAGGCGTCGCTCAAAGTGCTGAACGCAGCCGCCGCGCAGGATAAGCCCTTCTTCCTGTTTTTGCACTTCTGGGACCCGCACACGCCCTATTTGCCCCCGGAGCCCTTCGATCGGATGTTCTATGGGGGCGATGAGAAGGATCCGAACAACGACAGCATGGACGCCCTCTGGGAGTTCGAGGCGTTCAATCGCTACTTTGCGGAGTGGATGCCCGGCGTCACCGACATCGAGTTTCCGAAGGCTCAGTACGACGCCGAGATCGCCTACATGGACGCTTGCCTGGCCCACCTGCTAACTCGCCTGGACGAACTGGGCCTCACCGCCGACACGCTCCTCATCTTCACTGCCGACCATGGCGAGGAGCTGGACGAGCACGCCCACTGGTTCGACCATCACGGCCTCTACGATACCAACATCCATATCCCGCTCATCCTGCGCTGCCCATCGCTGCTGCCTGCCGGGCAGCGGATCGGCGGCCTCACCAGCATGCTGGACGTCGCCCCGACCATCCTGGACCTGCTGGAGTTGGGCGACATCGCGCAGCGCGAGCAGATGCTGGGAACCAGCCTCCTGCCGCTCATCCACTCCCCCGCCTCCACGCAGCGCGGCACGACCGACTACCTCCATATCACCGAGAACACCTGGATGAAGAAACGCGGCATCCGCACCCATCGCTGGAAACTGATCGTCCCGCTCGAAACCCCCGACCTGCACGGCAACTCCGCCGTCGAACTCTACCACCTGCCCACCGACCCGGCGGAACTGGTCAATATCGCCGCCGAGCGGCCCGACGTCGTGGCCCGCCTGACCCGCATCATGGATGAGTGGATCGCGCAGCGTCTGGCGGCCACGGGCCTGCCCGACCCGATCCCGGTGCAGCCCATTCCGCTGCACCGCGTGGGCAATATGGACGTCGCCGTTCCCCGCGATAAACGCCTGACGAAAGAGCTTCCTGCCGGCGAGGAGAAACTGCCGGAGGGCGACTTCGTCGGCTACGACCGGGAGGACAATCAGCCTACCCCGGATGAGTGAGCGCTGAGGAGAGGACATCATGTCGCAATGGCATGCGTTCCGGCTGCTATGGGTGAGTGTATTCCTGGGGATCGTGCCGCCCGCACTCGCCGATCCCTGGGACACCAACACGCTGGCGAAGGAGGCGCAGGATCTGCCGGATGTGGTGCAGGTTATTACCGGGCGCTTCGAGCGCAACCCTCCGCTCTTCTACGAGATGCGGCTCCGACGCGTGCGGGAGGAGTTGGCGCAGAACCCCAGCCTGCTCCTCGACTACGATCAGGCGGGCATCGCCTGTGACTATCTTCGCCGTGATGACGAGGCGCTGGGATGGATGGAGAAGAAGCGTGCGGCGCTGCAGCGGGCGGACCAGAAATCTGCGGATGTCCGAATGCACTGGTACTCCTACTATGCCAATATCGGCACATTTCGGATGCATAAGTGGCGGCGGGCCGGCGCCTCTCCCAAGCGCCTGGTGGACCTGCAGCAGGCGCGGGATGAGATCGCCATGGCCATCGCGCGCAACTCGAACGCCTTCTTCGGGCGCGACAGGATACAATTGGCGATGATGTCCTGGATCATCGCCCCGGCGCTGCTGGATAAGGGGCAGGAGAAGCCGGTCAGCTTTCTGGACTATATCGTGGAAAAGGATCGGGGAGGTCCGGGGCAGATCGTATTTCGACGCGGCGTTCCGGGGGGCGTCCAGAAACGGGAGGAGTGGGTTCAAGGATTGGCCAGGTTGGTCGTGCTGGGAGACCCCTGGGAGAACCTGGATACGTTCGACACGCTGGCACGGCTGGAGATTACCGATAAAGCGACGGTCGGCTACCTGGCCCGGCTGCGATGCGAGGAGATGGAGGGGCAGGGAGCCCAATCGCTGTTCCCGGACCATCTGCCGCAAGCCACATTGAACGCGCTGAGACAGCCCCAGGCGACGCGCCTGGAGAGGGATAAGCAGGAGGAGATCCGGGAGCAGTACGAACAACTGCGCCTGGAAGCGGAAGACTGGCAGAAGCGGCGCTACGACTACATGATCGTCCGTCTCAACGCGGGCCGCCATCCCGACACCGACCCCGCCTTCTGGAAAGACTGGCACGATGCCGGCCCGCCGGACCTGGATCAATTGCTCAAACGGCCCTGGTATCAGGTCCTGGTAGATCCCCAGTATATCTCGAAACACCTGCGCTGGTACGGCCTGACGCTGCTGATACTGGTCAATGGGCTGCTGCTGGCCCTATGGAACCGGCGGCGTCTACGACTTCAGCACGAAGCGGCAGCGCAGGAGACATAAGCGTAAAACGGGCTTCCCGCTTGTTGCTGTCAGGAAGCCCTTTTCGGTCAGGGTTTGGGGAGTTTCCAGGGGTCGCGGCGCTCCCGGTCGCGCCAGGCGTCCGCCTCGTGGTCGTTGACGAACTGCCACTTCGCCGGGTCCCACTTCAGCTTGCGGCCATGCCAGTAGGCCAGGTTGCCCAGGTGGCAGACCGTGACCGAGCGCGCGCCGATCTCCACGTCGCAGATGGGCCGCTTCCGACTCTTGATGCAGTCCAGCCAATCCTGGTGGTGGCCGGGGGATTTGTAGAGCGGCGTCTCGGAAGCGCCTAGCGGCTCGGTGACGATATTCTCCGGCCAGCTCTTCAGTTGGCCGCGGTCCACATAGACGATGCCCTTCTCACCGACGAAGTGGACGCCGCCGCGCTCCTGGCCGTCGGGGTCTTTGTGGTTGCCGTGGATCACCTCGACCCCATTGGCATAGAGGTACTTCACCCCCCGCCCCTTCGAGGGATCCTCCGGGGGAGTGATCTCGATAGGGCCGCTCTCATCCATGCCGAGGCCCCACTGGGCGATGTCGAAGTGGTGTGCGCCCCAGTCGGTCATGCCGCCGCCGGAGTATTCGCGGAAGCTGCGCCAGTCCGGGAAGTGGTTATGCACGCCGCGCGGGCTGAGGACGGAGTTGTAGGGCCGCGTGGGCGCCTGGCCGAGCCACATGTCCCAGGACAGCCCCGGCTCCATCGCCTCCTCCGGCAGATCGCACGGCCGGCTCGGCCCGCCGACGTCCACAAAGACCTGCTGCACCTTGCCGATCCGTCCGTTGCGGACCGCCTCGCAGGCCACGCGGAACTCCTTGGAGGAGCGCTGCTGGCTGCCCGTCTGGAAGACGCGCTTGTGCTTGCGGACCGAGTCGATCAGCACCTTCGCTTCGGCGATGGTGAGGGTGAGGGGCTTTTCGCAGTAGACGTCTTTGCCGTTCTGGACCGCCGCGACGGCCGTGGCGCAGTGCCAGTGGTCGGGGGTGCCGATCAGGATGGCGTCGATGTCCTTGCGGGCGACGAGTTCGCGGAAGTCGGTGTAGGTGTCGCACCCCTTGTAGGTCTTGTCATTGGAGTACCAGTCCTCCACGATCTTCTTGGCGTCATTGCGGCGGGTGGTGTCTACCTCGCAGACCGCCAGGACCTTCACATCCTCGTTGCGGACGAACGCATTGAGATGGCCGCGGGCCTGGTACCCGACGCCGATAAAGCCCATGGTGAGGCGTTCGCTGGGGGCCTTGCTCCCCCGTCCCAGCGCGGAGGCGGGCACGACCATGGGGGCAGCCGCCATGGCGGCTGCGCCTGTCAGCAGTTCCCGCCGCGAAATCCGATTTGACATTGCAATCTCCCTCGATGCCTGGCCCATCGGAACGATGATGCCCCTGCGGAGCCGGCGTTCGGAGCGCCGGGGCCGTCGGAGAGGAGCGTAAGAGGGGCCGGTATTTCCGGGTTATTCGCTGCCTGCGCGGCAGATACCTCCCCGAATTCCACGGTTCCGGGCGACCAATCCGAAATCCTGCGGTTGGGTGCGCCTCCTTCCAAGGAGAGACGGGGAGGGGTCTCTTATCATTTCGCGGCGGAACGAGAGCCGAATTCTATGAGGGCTCGACGATGGAGCCGAAGAACAGGATCGTCTTGGTCTTGCTGTCCTCGATGGCGCAGACGAACGGATGGTCCACCACCATCTGGAATGATCCGCCGGGCGCCGCCGCTCCCGTCGCCATAGCGACCCCGGTCGCGGCGGCGGCTTCAGTCCCCTCTTCGTTCACCTCCAGAAAGGTCTTGTGGACGACCTGGTCAATGTGCATCCCCGGCGCAATGCCGGAGAAGTCGGCATCCTGGGCGTCGAACGCCTGTCCCATGCCCAGGCTGGTCAAGGACTTGGTCAATTCGGCAGCGTATTCGATGCGGAAGCGGGGCAGGGCGATGTCGCCATGGGTCTCCTGAAACTTAGCCGCCCAGAGTTTCCAATTTGCGGTAGTCAGCCTGCCGAGGAAGGCACGATAGTCCGCGCCTTTCTCCGGCAGCAGCACGACCAGGTGCAGCCGTCCCTCGCCATAGGGCAATTGCACCACCTGGAAACCCTCCCCCTGGAAGTAGGAGTATTCGCCGGACTGGTGCATCATCTGCACCTGCTTGCCCTGACCGCTCTGCAGCGTGAACATCTCGGGCTTTGTGTCCGAAGTCTCGAATGGCTTCGTCCATTTCCCTTTGAAGTAGATGGCGTTGACCAGGATGGCGACGGAGCCCCGCACCGTATCGTCGTTGACGATCCCCTGGATCTTGTCGCGTGTATGCTTGCGGACCCAATCGTTGATCTCCGCCGCAGACCGGAGCGGGGCCACCTCCGCCACATAGTACTGTTGGTTGGCCTGCGTGAAGGCCGGGTTCACCGCCATCTTCGGCTCGATCCAGAGCGAATTGGCGATGGCGAGTTCCACTTTCGGGCCGGGGTCCGAAAGCGAGCCCATCAGTGCGGCGTTGTCTTTGCTGAGTGTGTCCGCGCTCATTCCCTTCAGGCCGAGCGCCTTCTCCATTCCCTGCGCCGTCGCGCCCTTTGCGCCGTTATAGGTCATATCCAGCGCCAGGGCGATGCTCATCGGAGAGATAAAGAGGTTACGATCGTTCTCTTTCCGGGCCAGTTCGCCGAAAAGGCGGAAGCCGAAATCGTTGTCCGCCTCCGCCAGAGCGGGGTCTATCGGGGCATCGGCCTGCTTTGCAGCCAGGGCGGCGGGCGACAGAATAATCCCATCTCGGGAAGCGCCGTTACAGCTCGATAGGCCAACGACTATCAGCCCCGCCAGGAGCGAAAGCCCTCCCTTGCGCCATCGCAGCAATGTGTTTGACATGGTTGGTCCTCCAGAACCGCGTAATCAAGCACATTAGTGCCATCCTAGGCGCAAAAGGTTCATCCGCGAGGAACGCCCTTGAGCAGATTATGGCGAAACGACGTAGTCATAGACCTTTAATTCGTCGATGCTGCCGTGGAACGGATAGTTATACTTGCTGTTGGGAAATCCGCTGCTATTCCCAATGCAGATTCCCGGGTTGGCTGCCGGATCCAGGTCACGGAAGGGGCGCACTGAGGTCTTGAGTTCTGCCGCCAGTTTGTGATCCAGATAGAGACGCAATTTCCCACCCTCGGCGTCCAGCGAAGCCGTGACATGGACCCACTTCTCCAAGGGTATCGGCGCGGCGATCTCCGCTTCGGTGTTCGTCTCGGATGTGACACGGAAGTGCAGTTGACCATCGAATTGCAGCCCAAGAAAGTAGGGATCCCACCCGGCACGATCATCTCCCCGAAAGAGGATCATGCCATAATTGTTCTGTCTTTCCGGGAACGAAACCGCCTGGATCCAGACGTCAATCGTAAAGGAACCGGTGAGCTGAAGCTTGCCGGTATCCGGCAGTCGGATCCCTCCCTGAACGCCGTCGAATACAAAGGCCTGTCCCTGTACTCCGGGTCCGTAGGAGACCCCGCGCGACACCCAGCCGTGATGGCCTCCAATGGCGTCCCAGGCATTCCCCTCCCCGCGCCACCAACCGATAGGAGCTTTTCGCGCAGAGGCATTTCCGGTAAGGACGATCAAAGTTCCCGACTGCTCCCCAAGGACCCGATCCCCCTGGCGTGCCACCAGATGGTAAGCAATGGGGAACTCCGCTCCCACTTCATTGGTCACGGTGAGAAGGGATGCCTGGCCGAGGTTGACCCGGATGGGGTTGCCGAGTACGATGGTAGGCACGGCTTCCAGCCCCTGCACCAAGCCTTGCAGCACCTGTCCGTCCGTCATGGTGACAAGCGTCGGAGGCCCATGCTCGATGTTGCGCACCTGGCTTAATCGGACGGGACGCCCGCTCAGGGTAAAGGTACGATCCTGAATGAGGAATTGCGAT
>DATGIG010000227.1:0-2527 GCA_035295825.1 Chthonomonadaceae bacterium
CATACGCCTGCGCGCCGACAAACGCCGTGCTGCTGTCCCAGACGGTGTCCGAATCGTGCATGGAGGAGAGGAAGACCGGCTTGAACGCTTCTCCAGGGCGGTTGTCCAGCGTGATGGAGCCGGTCACTCTCGCCGCGACCGTGGCCGTGATGGCGCTGGTCCCCGGCGGGCTGAGGGTGATCGTCGCATGCGTGGTGAGGGTGTTGGAGACGCCTTTGAGTGACAAGATCAGCTTATTGTAAGCGTTGACTTTCCAGCTTACGCTCACCGGGTAGCCCTGATAGTAGACGCCACCGGACCAGTAGGAGGGCATGACCACGATGGAGGTGCCCCAACTGGATTGAGGGCCGTAGTTGAGGCGGAAGTAGCTGGAAGTCGTGTCCAGGGCGCCGTACTGCGGGGCGTTGGTGGTCGTGCCGTAGTTGATCTGCAGCAGCGCGCTGTCCGTGGAGGAATAGGAGACGAACCATTGCTGCGCCTGCGCCTGAGACACGATCATGCAGAACATCAGCGTACCGACGATGGCCGCTAAAATAGGGGACTTGAACATGATTAATGGAAGCTCTTCTTTGTGAGTTGGGCTCTCGCTTGAAAGGCCTTCATCGCGGCTTTCTCGTCGCCTTTGCTCACGATTTCAATCAGATAATTCCGATCCTTTTGCGACAGCTTGCTCCAATCGCCACCAGATTTTTTCACCATACCTTCCAGCTTCTGATTCCAGCGCAGATAGGCGTTCATCCCGGCAGACCGGCGAGAGAAAACCATCGTGCCGACGCGAGTATCTCCATTCCCAAATGTCTGGATAATATATTTTTGATCGGCCGGCGGGACATTCTTCCAGTTGCCGCCGGAGCTTTTGACAATGGCGTCCACGCGCGCATAGGAGACAGCAGGCGCTGCCGGCGATTCCTGTCGCCGGCAGCCTAGCAGGCAGGCAGGCAGCGTAAAGAAAAATAGCAGGGCGATAGCAACACTATGGCAGCGCAGCATAGTCTCACTCTCTCGGCGCAAAGACTACTTTCGTTCTACGGGATGCCGGGCTCCCGCTATGCCCGCTCTGGAGCTGAAGATCATCTGCGCCGGCATCTCCTGCCCATGGGCGACATTCTGGATGATCCAGTCGCGATCCGCCTGGGAAAGATTGCTCCATTTGCCACCGGAGCTTTTGACCAGAGCATCTACATGGACCATCTTCTGCTCCTGCTGGGGATCGGTGATCTGATCGCGGCTGGAATGGCAGCCTGCAAAGAGAGTGAGCGCAACCGCTGCCATTATCACGGCGCCTGGCAGCTTCCATGTCATCGTATCGCACTCCTTAAGTTCCCCCTCTCCTTCGCAAGGAGAGGGGGTGAGGTTTCTCACATCCGCTTAAAAATCCGTCCGCAGGACGGTTGGCCGAAGGCCCCCCAGACGGGTATTTCAATGCCCGTCTGGGGGGTGAGGTTTCAGTTCGGGTAGTTTCCGTCGAAGTACTGGTCCGGCGGGGTCAGGGTCGTGTGGAAGTCCTGGCAGCTATCGCCGCAGTACGCAGACCAGCGGCCATAGATAGAAGCCAGCGGGCGAGACTTGACGTGACCGTCGCTGAAGACGACGTTGGTCTGAGTGCTATGCCGGGCGTCCAGCACCGTGGTCCAGTCGATCCAGTCGGCCACGGTCACCGCTGCGCGCAGGGAGGGCGGCAGAAGGGTCCACCAGGTGTCCGTATGGCCTCCGTAGGAGCTATAGGGATCCTTTGGAGAATTTGGACCGTCCGAGTGGCCACCGTCTCCGAATACGACCATTTCGGCGGGCGTATTGATGGCGGCCAGCGACTTGCCGCCGTTGCACCACTGCCAGATATCGACCCAGTTCCATGTCCCGTTAGGGCCATGTGGGGTCGAGTTGGTCAGGTACAGGTAGTTATAGCCGTAGGTCACGTAGGAGTCGCGATCCCCGGTATCGTAGGTCATTCCGTCCGGGCACTTCCAGATGCTGCCTTCCGGCCAGCCGTTGCCGCCGTTCGCGTTGTCGTTGAGATTGCCGGCCTTGATGTAAGGGTTGATCAGGTCGGCGACCGTCGGCCCTGATGGGATGCCGCAGTCTTCCAGAAGCGGCCACTGCTCATCGTAGTCCTGCACGTACATCAGGGCGGCCAGGCCGATCTGCTTCTGGTTGGAGAGGCAGGTGGCGGCGCGGGCTTTCTCGCGAGCCTGGGCGAAGACGGGGAACAGGATGGCCGCGAGAATGGCGATAATAGCGATGACGACGAGCAGTTCGATGAGGGTGAAAGCGCGTTTCGTTCGCATGGTTATGTATCTCCTTTGATTGCGTTGGGTCCCTCCAGGCTCTACTCGCGAGCCGGAGGAATGGGAAGGGCCCCACAGGATTCGCGCACACTTAAGGAAACAGGAAGCACAGGCTGTCTGTCGGCCACGTCACCTCCTTCCACCAGAGTTATGAGCATCTCGGCGGCGCGCGTTCCCATCTCGTCAATGGGCATATGCACGCTCGTCAGCTTGGGTTGTGTCATGGTAGCGAACCAGGTATC
>DATGIG010000228.1:0-4638 GCA_035295825.1 Chthonomonadaceae bacterium
CTCATGTAGATCGGGATACGAAACGATAGTGTCCACTGCGGATATTCCTAAATGAGCGAAAGGGGCAACCCCGGCGGTGGCTCCGCACTCTGCGCGAACCGATTGGGACGAACCGGTTGGGGATGCACCGTTTTGTAGCGCCAGAACGTCCCGTGAAGGGAGAAGATCGCGGTCGGAAGAGGAAGCTGCCGGTCAGCATTGCTCTCACCACAACATTCACAGGCAAAATGCCCGTCTCGGGTTGACTGTGCAAGAATCCTGCCGCCCCAATCCTACCAGAGATAGGCGCTGAGGCAGAACCGGGATAGGAGAGGCGCACCGCACAAAGCCATCAGAGTCTACCAAGCAATATACCGGTAGACAGGGAATTTGTGACGATTTTTTTCAGGTATCTATCCATTTCGCAAATCGTTGTCTCCTGTTGTGCGGGAGGAGCCAGAGGCATGGCATTGCAGAACCGACTCCAGGAATTGAGCGATGAAGAAGTAGCCGGGATCGCGCAGATGGGCAGTTCGGAGGCTTACGACGAACTGGTGCGTCGCTTTCGCGGCGCAGTCCTGATGGTCGCGCGCCAGTTCCTGGATTCGCGCCAGGCCGCAGAGGACGTAGCCCAGGAAGCCTTTCTGCTGGCGTTTCAGGGCCTGGCCCAGTTGCAGGATCCGGCGAAGTTTCCGAGCTGGCTGTATGCGATCACGCGGCATCGCGCCCGGCGCGTCGGGCAGCGGGAGGTGCGCCATCAGACGACGGAGGATTCGGTGCTGGAGTACCTGATGACGGAGCAGAATGGTTCGCATGCGCCCGACCCGCTGGACACGCTGCTGGAGGCAGAGACCCAGGAGGCCATTCAGAAATTGATGGCCGGACTGGCGCCGGAGGTACGGACGGTGATGCACCTGTTCTACTACGAGCAGATGCCCACCGCACGCATTGCCACCTTCCTGGCGCTTCCCCTGACTACCGTGAAGTGGCGGCTGCACGCCGGTAGGCAACAACTGAGCCGCCCTATAAACGAGTTGCTGGAGGAGAAACCCCATGGCCGAGATCGAATTAAAAGTGAACGATCAGTCAAAGGAAGTCCGACGCCTGTACAATCTGGTGTCGAAGATAGCGGAACTCGCCGAACACGTCGAGCAAACAGGCAGCTTCCAAGACGGAGCGCAGAACTCCGTGAAGCGCTACAATGTGGTTGTGGAGCGGCTTGAGGAGATCCATGCGATCCCTGCCGGCATGTTTCCCAAGCTGGCCGATGATACGGGCTTCGGCTCGCTGGGCGCGGAGTCGACCCTGCTGGCAGGCTATTTGAAAGAGATGGTGGATGAGGAGGACACCGAATCCTCGAAAAGCTCCGACCTCGGCCCGATCGTGGCGCTGGCGCCGTTTCTCGGTTCCAAGGAGTTGGGCCTGTTGGTGCGCGAGCGCTTCCCCAGAGGCAAAGTTTCGGGCGAGGAAGAGGACGCGCCCTCCGATGATTCCGGACTGCCGGATCTGAAGACCATCTGCGGCCTGGCCCCGCATATGAAATCGGCGGATCTTGGAGCTCTGCTGCAGGCCTATCTCTCCCGGCATGGGCGCATCGATCCCAAGTACCTTACCAGCCTGGCGCCCCACCTGAACAGCGAGCAACTGGGACTGCTGCTGCGCAATAATGCGCCGGATTGGTTCAAGACCGCTCCGCCCACTCCGGCGGCTCCCGCAACTGCGCCCGCTCCCGCAACTGCGCCCGCTCCCGCGGCAGCCCCGGCTCCCGCTGCGGCCCCGGCAGTGCCCGATGAGGTACGGACGGATTGGATCAAGGAGCTCAACAATCCCAAGGAGTGAACGCGCTTGACACGCCCCGCCCTAGAATAGGGGCGGGGTGAGCCACCCCGCTGCCCGCAACAGAGAGACCGCCAGGCCAACGACCGTTCCCAACAGCACCAGCCAGAGGGAGTTGATCCGAAAGCGAAACAGCAGCAGGGCGCTGAGCAGCGCCAGGGCGACCGTGACCACATCCACCAGCGCCGCACGCCCCAGTTCCCAACTGACCACCGCCATGAGGGCCAGCGCCGCCGCGTTGACGCCGTCGAGAAAGGCCCCCGCCAGGGGCGACTTCCGCAAGCCCGTAACGAGCGGGCCGCTGAGGGCGACAAAGAGAAACGCCGGCAGAAACATGCCCAGGGTAGCGACGACCGCCCCGGTCGGCCCGCCCAGCAGAAAGCCGATAAAGGTCGCCGTGGTGAAGACCGGCCCCGGCGTTACCTGCCCAACCGCAATGGCGTCCAGCAACTGCGCTGAGGTGAGCCAGTGCAGCCGGGCGACAAGATCCGCCCGGATAAAGGCCAGCAGCACGTAGCCGCTGCCATAAACGATCGAGCCGAATTTGAGGAAGACCCAGAACAGGGAGGCGGGAGTTACAGTTGGTGTGTTCCCGACATACCTTCCCAGCAGCAGAGGCAGAGCGACCAGCGCGGCAATCAGGCAGAGCAGCCCGAACAGGGGCGCGCTGCCCTCTTTCTCCTTACTGCGGATCCAGTGCGCGCCGCCCACGAGCGCGCCCGCTCCGAAGAGCACCAGCAGCGGGCTGATGCCGCCAAAGGCGACTCCCGTAGCGACGATCCCCACCCCGGCCAGGAAGCGCGATTTGAGCGCGGTCCGCCCCAGGTTCCAGAGCGCCTGCACTACGATGGCGATCACCACCGGCTTGACGCCGTACAGCACCCCCGCCGCCTGCGGCAGATGGCCGAAACGGACATAGGCCCAGGCGATGCCCATCACCAGCAGGAAGGCGGGCAGAATGAAGCAGGTCCCGGCCAGCAGCAGGCCCATCCAGCGGGCCTGCCGAAAGCCGATGTGGATCGCCAACTCGGTCGAACTGGGGCCGGGAATGAGATTGGAAGCGCCCAGCAGATCGAGGAACTCCTCCTTCGTGAGCCACTCCCGCTTCTCGACCACCTCCTGCTGCATCATAGCGATATGCGCCGCCGGCCCGCCGAAGGCGGTGAACCCAAGGCGCAGAAAGAGCAGCGCGAGTTCTGGAAGCGAGGCGCGATGGGTGTTCATCCGCTGCCCTCTTATCTCCCGGCGCTTCTCAGCGCCGAAGCCTGCGATGCGGCGAAGATCACCTCGACAGGAGGATCCGTGTGCCGCACCAGCAGCACATGGCTGCGCGGATTGTAGGAGTAGCTGTTGGGCAGCACGAGTTGCGCTGAGGCGCTGAGCGACCTGCCTCCCGCTTTTACCTGTTGCGGTGCGGCAGCCAGTTTCAGGAGTTCGATGCTGTTTGCCGGCGTCTCATAGGAGACGCTCTGTTTTGCATAGGTGATCCGGCGGATCTGGGTCGCGGTACGAAGCAGGTGCGTTTCGCCGTTCGGAGCGCACTCCGGCAGGCAGCCCATGTCCTGATAGAGGTAGCGCACGATGGGCGACGTCAGGCTATACCAGCTTCCCCAATCGCCATACATCCGCTCGCCCAGCACGGTGTTATGCGTCCGTCCGTCGGGTTTCAGGCCGTAGCGGGTGACCATGCGGAGCGCCTCCAGGGTGGTGGCGCGGTACTTCTCCTCCCCGGTGGTCAGAAAGAACTCGGCGGACATCATGGACCAGTTCAGCGTGGAGCTGGGCGTGGCGGCGAGGTAGCCGGTCTGCTCCCGCAGCAGGAGGCCCATGTCGCGGTCATCGAAGGCCAGACCATCCATGGTATAGTCGAATAGCTTGCGCGCGTGCTCCAGATACGAGTCGGCGTTGATGGGGGTCCGATACCGCAGCAGGAGGCGAATGGTCTGCGCGGGGGAGTAGTGCACCTGGGAATCGCTGTCCTTGGGAATGTCTTCGTACAGCCCGGCCCAGTTGTTGGTGCGAATGGGATTGCGTAGCATCCACATCCAGGCCGTGATCTGGGCGTTCTTGTAGTCCAGGTTCCGGGTCAGGGCGAACATCTTCTCCAGAAACGCCACGTTCATAAAGAGCGCAGCGGTATACTGCTGGACCACGACGCCGGTCTGCGGGTTGACGCGAAAGGGCCAACTGCCGTCCCCGCTCTGCTGGGCCGTTAAGGTATCGGCGGCTTTTTTCGCGGCGTCCAGGTACTTCCCGTCGCCGGTGACTTCGTAGAGCCGGGTGTACGACAGCCCCATGTAGCCCACTTTGTCCGGCTGCAGCGCATCTTTGTCCTCGTAGCCGCCGGGCTTGCCCTCCGTAAAGGTGCTCCAGGGGAGGAAGGGCCACTTCCAGTCCGCGGGGGTGCTATGGGCGATATTCCAATCCGCCAACTCCCGCGCGCGGCGGAGCGCCTCCTTCTCGCCCGAATAGTTGTAGTAGTTCAGAAAGGCTTCGATGAGATAGGCGTGGTGGAAGGCAGGAAATGCGGAGCGGTAGCCGAAGTGGTCGTTCCCATCGATAACGGCATGGTAGATATACGGAGGAACTTTTCGCCCCTGCTCATCGCGGAGGGCGTTGTTGTTGATCCCGGTATCGCGGAGCAGGAAGTGGGCCGCCCGCTCCAGGGTCGCGCCTGTCGCCCTGGGAAGTTCGGGCGCAACGGTGCGGTATTCGGCTGCCTTCAGAAAAAACGCCGCCTCCGAGGTGTCAGCGGCAGGCGAATCCGCAATGGGATCCGCGCCTGCCGCCGTAACCAGCAGGAGGAGCAAGCCGAAAAGTGTG
>DATGIG010000229.1:0-15271 GCA_035295825.1 Chthonomonadaceae bacterium
GAGACGTGGGCAATAGGATATGCTGCCTGGACGACCAGGCGTTCTCCCCGGTGTGCAGCCGCCGCAGTAACAACTCCATGGCGCGCCTCCCGATCTGCTCGAAAGGCTGCTGCACCGTCGTGAGCCGGGCGGAGCGCGGCGAAAAGCGGTCGATATCGTCGAACCCGGCGACGCTCAGATCCTCCGGCACACGCAGCCCCTTGCTCTCTATCGCTCCGATCAGGCCATAGGCAATCGTGTCATTGTTGGCAAACACGGCCGTCGCCGGATCTTTGAGGCCCAGGAAGTAGTCCACCGGTCGGACCTGGGTCTGGCCATTCAGGATATAGATCAGCTCCGGATCATGCAGTCCACGCCTCCGGAGGGCCTCCTGATAGCCGATACACCGGTCCTGCGTTGTGGTCGTAAAACCAGCCTCATTGACGGTCAGGTATCCGATCCGCCTATGACCGAGATCGAGCAGGTGTTCCACAATCTCCTGCGCGGCGTGCTGATTGTCGATGCCGACAAAGTCCCCGTCTATATCGGGTGAGTGCCTGTCAACGAAGACAACCGGGATATTGTGTTCACGCAGCCGCAGAATGTCGGGAAGCGTCTGCCCTACATTCATAGACCAGAGGATAACGCCTGCAACCTCATCGGCCAGCGCCGTTTGTAAGGCGATACGCTCCTCTTCGATATTGATGGTAGGGGTTTCGCCATAGTTGTCGAACACTGCCAGGCGATAAGGGGTCTCCTGGTGTCGCAACACACGGTTAATGCCCCGAAGGATCATCAGCGCCGAAGCGAACTTCGTATGCTGCGGCATGATGGTCATGATAACTTTGGATTGATTGGAACGCCGCCTGGATGCCATCGGCATCGGCGGCAGCGCATCTGCGATCCACGGGCGTCGTCCTGGCTGGCGTACAATCAACGATTGCTCGGCGAGACCGGTGAGAGCCGCCCGTACCACCGCGCGTGGTACGTCGAATTCCGCAGCCAGTTCGCGCTCGCTTGGCAGCCAACTGCCAGGCTGATAATGTCCTTGATGGATACGTCCAACCAACTCCTTGAGCACCGTTTGCACGGCTGGATCGCGTTGTTTTATCAAAGAACACCTCTTGGAACCAAAATGGACCAGGTGTGACCATACTATAACATAGTCACTGGCCGATGTCAACGTGTAAAGCGCCTATTTTGCGCTTTTTTTTGTGAGTAATTTCCGTCTTTCCTATGGAAACGTACCTACTTCGATGGATGGAAACGTAGCTACATCGACGGAATGTTGGAAGCAAGGGTCTGAACGAACCGCACGCGCCCCTCTGTTGTTCAAGAGACCCGAATGTGTCGCCGGGATAGCTGCCAGGTTGTTGCTGCTCTATACGAGCCTGATTTGCGCATGGAAGTGCTTCCCATGATAGAGCCTATCACTATCTAATACGTGTGCCGGGGCGGGAGAGAAACAGCTTTTTCGCAAGGCCGGCAGGCTCCGCTGTATCGCATGGAAACCAGGGTTCTCCGGGCATGATCACAACGCTTCTCCCGACCGCTGGCGTATGTCTGTTTTGGTCCGATTTGGTCATGGACAGAGCCTTCCTAAGATTAGACACAAACGAGCCGTGCAGGAACCGGAAAATTTCATGTACGGCGAAATTTTTTTGTGTTTTTCAGGGGTGGATATGGAAAAAATCAGGAAGAAATACCGGGCAACATGGCAGAAAACCTCCTATTTGTCGCAGGACGTCTGCGCCGTGCAATTTAGAGAACAAAATATCGAAATCCCCGTCATGTTATCAGTATTTGGACGCAGACAGCCGACAATAAAAACGCGCTGCTTGAAATGCGCCATACGAGCCCCTAATAACCTGAACAGAGCCTGGAAATCGCAGGTGATCGAAAGCGGAGACTACCATGAAGATCGCGAAAGAGTCCTGGGTAATAATGGCAATCGGCCTGGCCGATCTGATTACAACGATTATCTTTATCCAAAATCATGGCGCGGAAGAGGCGAACCCCTTGTTCCGGCGCTACTGGGAGATGGGCTTGATGGCCTTTATCTTCGCGAAACTGGCTCTGTTGGTCGGCCCCTTGTGGGTGCTGGAGTGGGCGCGTAAGCGTAACCCGGCGTTTGTCTCCTGGGCGTTGCGCAGCGCCATTGCGGGATATCTCATCATGTACGGCATCGGCTTTATCCGTTTGAATAGCCCGGCAGCCCATGCCGATGAGATGGCGTCCATGAGCACGGCCCCGCCTAACCGAACGATGCTTCTGGTTTATAAGCATCAGATGAGCATGATGCATCCCCATGGACTGCATGGCGCGGGAGATAAATTTGGTTCGTTCACCGATTTCGCAACGGGTCCGGCCATGCGGTACGAGCCGCATTCACAGCCGCCGACAGCAGGTCCGTTCTCCGCGCCCGCGTCGGATGCCGGCAACCTATCCGGGATGCCGACGTCCCTCACGGATTAAATCGGTTCAGACATTCCGGACGCCCCCTGAAATTCAGCCCCGCGCCTGGCTCCCTCGGTAACCAGGCAGGGGGCTGTTCTTATCGCAGCCCTCCACTGACGCCCAGTACCTGCCCGGTGATCCAGCGGGCGTCATCGGAAGCCAGAAAGGCGACCACATCGGCAATATCTTCCGGCGTCCCCAGGCGGCCCAGCGCCGTGTTGGCGACCATCGCCTGCTGGATGGGGACCGGAATGACGGCATCCAGCATCTCCGTAGCGGTCAGGCCCGGTGCGACGGCGTTGACGGTGATGCCGCGCGCGCCCAACTCCGCGGCATGGCTTTTCGTCAGGGCTTCGACCGCCGCCTTGGTGGCGCTATAGACGGAAGTACGCGGAGGGGCCGCCTTGGCCGCCCCGGACGTGATGTTGACGATGCGCCCTCCCTCGCCGAGATGCTGCGCCGCCTCCTGCGTGGCAAAGAGCAGTCCGCGCACATTGGTATCGAACAGGTGGGCATAGTGGGCCTCCGTGATCTCCTCCAGCGGCAGAAACTCCGACACCCCGGCATTGTTGACCAGAATATCCAGCCGGCCATACGCCTCCAATGTCTCCGAAATCAGGCGGCGCGCCTGGTCTATGTGCGCCAGGTTCGCCTGGACTGCCTCCGCCTCGCCGCCCGCTGCTTCGATCTCCGCGACGACCTGCGCCCCGGCCTCCGCCCGCCGGCTGTAGTTGACGATGACAATCGCGCCATCCTTCGCCAGGCGCTTGGCAATCGCCGCCCCGATCCCCCGCGATCCCCCGGTGACAATCGCCACCTTCCCCGCCAGTTTGCTCATTCCCTTCTCTCTTTCGTTACCAACTCAGCGCCTCCGGCGCCTTCTCAAACAGAGCGTTTAGATGAGGGATACTGTTCCTCTGTCGCTTTATCTCTTCCCAAACCGTTGTGTGTCCCAAGTTTTGTACGGCTGCTCTCAGATTTTCTAAATGATCTTGATCTCCATCTGTTTTCGCATGGATATATTTGTGCAGAAGGGCATCGTAGGCCTGAAACGCAGCCTTTCTTATTTGGAGCAAGGCTGGGCGCTTATTCAAACGTAGAACCTCAATAGTGTACTCGGCCCGTTGATAGGCTACGGTTCTTTTTTCGGCCAGAGGTTTGAACTCGAAAGTGCCCCATAGATCAAGAAACAGAAATTCCAACGGATTTTCTTTGCGAGGATTGATAAGGACCGGGTCGCCGACTTCAGGTTCGATGATCGGAGCGCCTTCCTGGCGGCTGATTTCCATCAACCATCCGGTTGCATTCGAGAACACAGCATAACGATTGCTTTTGGGACCATTGCATGGACCACAGGCGTAGAGGAAGTTTTCCCAAGCAAACACCAATTCCGGATAGATGTCTTTCGGCTGAAAGTGATCTATCTCATCGGCCATATTGTCTTCGCAATAGACGCATCGTCCTGTGCCTGGGCACATTTTTTGGAGAGTGTCGCGTATAACGGCGAAGGTTGCTTTGCCGCTCCGCTGGCGTTTTGGAAACCACTCCTTTGCCGCAGCAACTCGTTGCGCGTAGTCGGGAAGAGTATCAATGGCATCCTGATATCGTTTAAGTTGTTGGAGGGCCTTTGCAGGCAATGGTTCCACACGCAAGCGTATCACTGCAAGGTCCTGTCATGCCAATTATTTCATGGTGTAGGCTGCGATGGGCAGGCTGGCGCGAAGTCTGAGTTGCTCCTCACGCTCCTCCTCTGAAAGTGGCTCTCGAAGTGCTTTTATATTAAGTTCGGCGAGACGATCTAACATCACTTCTCCCTCAGCAGAGCGGGAAATAGCGCCAAAAAGCTCAGTGCTATATGCTTCCAGAACATCGCCGTACAAAAGACGATCTAGTGCGACCCCCGTTACCATTTTGCCGCGTTCGTCCGTGCCCGGTTGGGGCAGGCGATAGACCGAACCGACCGTTGCTGCTTGACAGACGAGAGGGCTATGCGTAGCCACAAGGAACTGCATTTGAGGAAAGTGCGTTCGAAACCAGACGCCGACTTGCTGTTGCCAGGTGGGGTGTAGGTGAGCGTCTATCTCGTCGATCAATACAACTCCAGGTACGGCAACTTTCGTCGGATCGTTTTGGTCGAAAACCTTGTCAGCCCCATAAGCGAGCGACAGTTGCCGAAAGAGTTCCAATGTAAGGCTCAAAATAGCGCGATAACCGTCGCTCAGTTCTTCTATTGCCACCGAGTATCCATTGCCCTCTTGAAATTCTACGAGATCCGATGTGACTTCTCCCATCTGTACCCCATAGGGTAGAAAATCTGTCTGATTAATAAAATTTTTGATTGCATCAAGTAATTTGCCTGCCGGACTATTTTTATCTTCCAGTTGTTTGAAGCGCAAATCAATAAGCCAATCCACGCCGGTAATGAGATTCACTCCCTCTTCAAACAAAGTTAGATGAGACCCAAGCCTTGGGAAGGAAAACAATCGAGCAGTTTCCGAACTACCATAAAAACGTCGATAGGGGCCATAGCCGGCACTAAACCAACCGGAAAAGCCATTCCATAGATGATTGTCTGGATCGCTTTTGGTTTTGGTTGAAGCTTTCAGGATTTCAACCTGCTGCCTATCAGTGGGCGCTTCGATTTTAATTGCTGCTGAAAGAGTGGATTTTTCAGCGTCTTCAGAGTTCAAAATCTCATCATATTGGTTATCACGTATCAACTCCAGGCTGACTTGAGCAGTCTTTTCTCCCCTGTGAAGCCAATACTTCCATTCAAAAGGGAGCATCCTCGCTTCTCTTGGACCGACAAGAGCGAGGGCTGTAGAAAACAGGAAAGCGGATTTGCCGGAGCCGTTGTCGCCAAGGATGACGTGCCAGCCTGGGAGTTGGTCAGCAGGAGCTTCCCAGACCAACTCGCGAATGCCACGAATATTTTTGAGAGTAATGCGTTTGAGGTACATGGTTCTTTTCCTCAATGTGAGGATTGAATTCGCTTTGTGGAGATGAATACACGAGGTTAAAACCTCGTGCTGAGATACGAAACCCGCCTTCGCGGGTTCAAACTCCACTTTCAATTCTGAGCTTGGAGTCCGCGAAGGCGGACTTTGTGTTTCAGAACGGCGTTTTAACGCCGTCCATAAACCCTCTTACAGAAACACTGAGAAGAAAGTTTCAAAGAAGGCGTTAGGGTCTACCGTTTTGGCGACAGTATGTGGCGCATCCTGGCTCCCGGAGGCCGAGAAGAGAGTTGTTCCGCCCTTCGCATGGTCGGGGTCTACCAGGGCGTTTACCTGGCCGGTCTCGTAGGCGCAGAGTTCGGGATGGAAGAGCAGGGCTGCCGCCAGGGGGTCGTGGAAGGTGATGGCGTTGGTGTGCTGGAACCAGACCTCCGCCATTTCGAGCGCCACATCGAGGGGAGACGGCTTGAACCGCGCGCGTACCGCCTCCGTGGGCAGTTTGCAGGGGAGGGTCACATCCAGGCCGACGCTGAGATGGTCGGGGGCGTTGGCCGCATAGACCATAGCGGTGGCGACGCTGTCCACCTTGCAGTTCCACTCGTTATAGATCGGGTCGGCATAGAAGACGCCCGCCATGCTGACCAGCCGCTTGAGCAGCGAGGGAATTTCGGGATCGAGCGCAAAGAGCAGGGCCGCATTGGTGTAGGGTCCGATAGTGAGCAGGGTGATCTCGCCGGGACGGCTGCGGATGGTCTGCCGGAGGAACTCCACGGCCGTATTGGAGGGCCAGTCGGTGCGCTGCGCACGCGAGTGTATGGCCGCGAACTGCGGAACGTTGGGCTGACCCGGCCCATAGAGCAGCGGCCTCGACGCGCCGCAGTGGATGGGAATATCTGCACGCCCTGCCGCCCGACAGAGGACTTCGGCGCAGGCGGCGCGCTGCGCCACGTCGCCGGTTACGGTGGTGATGCCGAGCAGCTCGCAGCGCGGCTGGCGCAGCAGGTAGGAGAGCGCGACGGCGTCGTCAATATCGCTGCCTATGTCGGTGTCGAGGATCACAGGGAGGGTGTCCGCCATTCGTTGGCCCTTTCGCGCAACTATTTCGTTGCAAATTGGCTTGCGTCTTCGCGATAGGCGCGGAGGACCGTTGACGCGTCACCATCCATACGAATGACGCCTTTATTCAGCCAGATAATTCGGTTTGCTACGCGCTCCACCACATCCAGATCGTGCGAGACGAACAGGATCGTCTTGCCCTGCGCCTGCAGCTTGGCGATCAGGCGATAGCACTTGTTCTGAAACGCCTCATCGCCGACCGCCAGCACTTCATCCACCAGCAGAATGTCCGGGTCGGTATGCACCGCGATGGAGAAGCCGAGCCGGAGTTTCGCGCCATCGTTCCAACCCCGCACCGCCGTATCCACCTTGGTCTCCAACTCCGCAAAGGCGATGATCTCCTGCTTGCGGTCCTGGATCATCTTGCGGCTCATGCCCAGCACGGCCCCATAGAAATCGATGTTCTCCAGGCCCGTCAGATCAGGGTGGAAACCAGCTTCCAGGGCCAGCAGCGGTGCGATACGGGCCGGGCCGCCCTCGGGATTGTAGAGCATGGCTGAGCCGGAGGTCACTCGGTAGACGCGGGCCAGAATGCCCAGCAGGGTGGATTTGCCCGAGCCGTTGCGCCCGATGACCGCAACCGTCTGTCCATGAGGTACGGAAAAAGAGATGTCATCGAGGGCCGTGTAGTGTTCGACGCGCTTCTGTTCCCCTCCTTTGCCCAGGAGGCTCAGAAGGCCGCGCTTGAGCGCTCCCAGAGTGTCGCTCTTCAGCGAGCCTTTCCGATGTATCCAGGTGAACTGCTTGGTCAGATGCTGGACTTCGATGGCGTCGTGTGGGGTTGTAGGGAGATTGGACATAATCAGGGCAGCCATCACGATTATGGGCGTTCGACGAACTGCCACTTGCGATAGTTGAAGTACCAGTAGCCGGACAAAGCAAACAGCAGGGTGATGAGCGCCGAGGCAGAAAATGCGCCCCAATTCATCATTAGGGGTTCCCCATTAAGATTGAAAGAGCCACGGGGAACGGGAAGCAGAATGGTCTTACGGTAGGCGTCAACAATGGCGGTGACGGGGTTTAGCATATAGAGGGTATAGAGCCAGGGATATTTCTGCGATATTGGCAGATAGAAAAATTTGTCGGCGGGATAGAGAATGGGTAACAGGAACAGGAGCAGTTGGAACAGAGTTTGCAGTACAAACTTCACATCGTCATAGAAAACGTTGAGGGCAGAGGACCAGAGCGCCATGCCAGTGACCAGCAGGGCGGCGACGAGGGTTATGATCGGAAAGGCCCAGATGGTCGTCAAAAGAGGAATGCCTTTGTGAAAAAAGGGCAGGACGAGTAGGAAGGCTACAAAGTAGACGGCCCAGGCCATAAGGAAGTGAATAAAGTTGCTGATAACGATGGCGAGCGGGATCACCTCGCGGGGCATATAGGTCTTTTTGATGATGCCATAATATACCAGCAGCGACTGGCTGGAGTCCAGGGTGGCCGTCGTGATGAACATCCAGGGGATGAAGCCGCAGAGCATGTAGGCCGACGAGTTCGGTGCATTGGCGTTCATCAGTTGCTTGATAAAGAAGGCATATACCATGACCTGCAGCAGCGGCGGGACGATAGACCAAACAAAGCCGAGGACGGAGTTTTTGTAGCGGACTTTGAGTTCGCGCTTGACAAGCTGGCTTAACAGATCGCGGAACTTCCAGAGTTCGCGCAGTTCATCCACCATGGGAGTCGACTTGAGGGTCGCTTGCATCCTCATCCTCCTCGGTAAGTAGAGCGGCATCCAGGTCTTCAGGGCGGGCGGGTTCGAGGAGGGCCAGTAACGCGGTACGCGGAATCAGGACTTTGCGCTTGCCTGCGATCCGAAATGCCTGGAGCCTTCCCTGCCGAATGTACGAGCGTATTGAAGATTGACTTACCTGCAAATACGATGCCGCCTGTTCGACGGTGAGTAGATCCTTGGGTTCCAAATCCATGCAGTGGCCCCTCTTTTCAGAATGTGAATCGCTCGGCGGGTAAGTCTGTTATCTAATTTTTTCGCCGTTTGGAGTGGTAGGAAACCAAGGAGGAATCTCGCGCCCGACGGCGAATACGGTAGAGTATACAAAAAGGCGGCAGAGATTGTCAATAGTTCTCAGGAGTTTTCGTCATGCGATGGCGATTCATGGTGGGAATAGGTCTGACGCTGGCGCTGGCGGTCGGTTCAGCCGCCGGAGGCAGGCCGTCGGCTCCGCCTGAAGAGGACACGGTAACCGTACAGGCAGGCAATACCGCAAAGGAGCCGGCCACTCCGCTGATCCAGCGTGTGGTATTGCTGACGCCGCCTCCCGCCCTGGCCTCCGATCCCATCGTGCAGAGGGTCCTGATACACGAGCGTACGGAGCGTGAAAAGGCGCACCGCAAAGCCGGCTCGTTCGTGCTGCGCCTGCCCAGCACTCTTGGCAAACCGTCTGCGCCTACGGCTCCCGCGCCGAAACCGTCGGCAGCGCCGCCGAAGACGAAGCAGGCGCCTCCCGGCGAAGATGTCAGCGCGGCGCAGTTACAGGCGATCACCGACGCCCTGCTGGCCGACGCCATGAGGGAGCATCTGCATCGGCTCAAGATCGCTGTCGTGCCGGATACGGAAGTCAATGCGGCGCTGAAGGGGCTGCATATGGCCCTTGCGGAGGCTCTCCGTCCGGAAGGGGCCGAGAAACTGCGCGCCCAACTCCATGCCGATGCGGTGTTGACGCTCTCCCCCGCGCGTATCGAGGTCGAGGAGCGGCAGAGCCGCACTCTGGTACTCTGGGTGACTGTGCGCGTTCCCACCCTACGCACGCCGCAGCATGCCTTTCCCCCATTGACCACGCCCGAGGGAGCGTCCAGGGAAAAGGAGCCGTTGACCCCGCTGACGGAGTTCGCCGTGGCCGGCTTCGCCACGGCGAACCACGCTTTTTTGAAGTCCACGTTTGCCCGAACGCCGCCATCGCTGGCGCAGAGCGCCACGGAGGAGGCCGCTGCGAGCGCCGTTCATGCGCTGCGTTCCGGCAGCGCCCCCGCCTTTCCCCTGGAAGGCGCGCTGGTCGCGCTGGTCCCGGTCGCTTCGCCCACGCAGGCGGACCAACTCCTGTTCGCTCCCGATGGGCGTAAGGTGCTGCAGGGCGCGGTTCGGAACCTGCCTGCCGATGTCTCGGAGCGCTTCCGACCCGATTTTCTGCCGCTCTTTCCGGAAGCCGTTCGGGACGCCGGAGTAACCCGACAGGCGCTGCAGGCGCTGCATCTGACGCCCGCCGCCCTCTGGGCCAAGGAGCAGTCGCCTGCCCGCGATCAGGTACAGGCGGTGGGCCGCCGGTTGGGCGTGGGATATGTCCTCATGGCGCGCGTCACCGATATCGAGGTGGATACCGGCCCGACACCGGAACGTAACGAACAACCATTCGTCTCGTCTTCCCATCGGCAGCGTGAAGATACCGCGCCGCAACCGCAGAGCGTCGGGCGCCCTCCGTCGTCCCCCGGAAGCGTGCGCCTGGCGCCTGCTCCCACCCCGCCGTGGGAGCGCCAGGGAACCGCCGAAGTCGTGGGCGTTCTGATCCGCGTCCGTGATGGCGCGGTACTCTGGCAGGACCGGGCGACCGCAACCATGAGTTCACGGCATAAGGTGATAGGCGAGGCGGAGGCGCAGGCGGCGAACCGACAGGCCGCCGAGGACGCGACGCGCTTCGCCCTGCTGCAATTGCAGCGCCAATTCCGCGCCTATTGCCTCCAAACCGGGCGTTAGGTGGATTGTATGTTCCGTATCGGTAGCAAAGACAGCGCAGGGGCGCTGTCTGCTTGCCCGGCGCAGGCGACGCCGGGAGCCCAGGCGACTATCGCCAACCCGACCACGTATCACCATCACAACGCAGGCAGGACGCCCCGGATCGTCCGCCCCGTAGCACGGAGAGGACGCAACCCGAAGGCATGTCTCCCAAGGGAGGGACCAATGGAAAAATGGCGTTACAAGACTGTGGTTATCCGCGAACTGGCTCTGAGCGATGCCAAACTCAACGCGGAAGGGGAAAAGGGATGGGAACTCGTTTCGGTCTGTATGACCGACGGGAACACCGCCCGGGCTTTCTTTAAGCAGCATTGGGATGTGCTGCCCCAGGAACATGCCGTCGTCGGGTTCCCGGAACAGCACGAACACGCGGAAGTACATCATTAAGGTAGGCGCGGACGAATGATGCTCTTAAGCATCATTCGTCCCCACTCTCGGAATTTAGAGCGCCTAACAGAACCTGCCGTATTCTCCCCTCGCCTGAACCTATCCGGAGGGGGGTGGGTGGGGTTGTGTTAGGATTTTAGGAAGACGCAAGACGCTTTATGCCCGCTTATACGGCAACCGGCCTCGTGCTGCATCGTTTGAACCTGGGCGAGACCGACAAAATCCTGACCCTCTATACCCGGGAGCATGGCAAACTCTCCGCTGTCGCCAAGGGCGCGCGGCGCGCTGGAAGCCGTTTGAGCGGCGCGACGGAACTCTTCACGGACTCGAGGTTCCTGCTGGCAACCGGGAAGACGCTGGATATTGTCACCCAGTGCGAGATCCGCGAATCCTTTCCAGCATTACGCGCCGACCTGGAGCGCCTGGCACGCGCCACCTACTTCTGTGAACTGCTGGACCGGCTGACGCAGGAGCGCGATTCCCTGCAGAGTGCGGAGTTGCATGACCTGACGCTGGCGGCGCTGGCGCTGCTGCAGCGCGAGAACCGCTATCTGGACGGCGTGGTGCACGCCTATGAACTCCAATTGCTGGCGGAACTGGGATATGCGCCCGTGCTGGATCGCTGTGTGCGCTGTGGAGAGCCGCTGGGGCAGCGGCCTGTCGGGTTCAGCCCGGCGTTGGGAGGCACGCTCTGCGCTGCCGACCGGTATCGTGTGGAGGATGCGCTGGCGCTCTCTCCCGATGCGGTGACGCTGCTGCAGACACTGCAGAGCGCCCAACCGGAGGCCCTGTTCACCCTGCAGCCCTCTCCTAAAACAGCGACGGAAGTGGCGCGCGCCCTGCGCTGGTATGTGCGTTTTCGCGCCGAACGCGGCCTCAAGAGCGCCGACTTTCTCGACCAGCTACGCGGCAGCGGATAAGCCGCCGCACCTCCTATCCCATCTGGACACTGAGTTGGGCGACTTCGTTGGCGACGACACGATTGATCTTATCGTACACGGAGGGGTCCAGTTCCAGCATATCCTGTATCATCGGGTCTACCTGGTTCATCTCCCCCGCCGGCCCCAATCCCAACCCGGTACTGTATGTCAGCGCATTGGCGATATGCACATACGACACCAGGGGATCTTCAAAGACAACCTCCAACGGAGGCGCGTGATGGCTGGTGATCGAAGACAGATAGACACCGGGCAGCTCCCAGCGCTCCGCGACCATTTGCCCTATATCCTGATGGCTTAACTTCAACGCTTCCATCTCGGCTTCGTACTGAGAGACGTTCCGGAGTTCCATCAGCCTGTAAACGTACTCCGCCTCACCCGGCAAGAACATCGCCAGCGCCAGTTTCCCGATATCGTGCATCATCCCGGCCATGAACGCCTCCTCCGCCAACGGCTGATTACGAAGGCAGGCGATCAGCTTGGCGGTGCAGGCCACGGCCAGGCTGTGTTGCCAGAAGACTTTGGAGTCGAAGTGTTTATTGCAGGAGACCGCATCCACCGAGGACTTGAACCCAACCGCCAGACAGATCGAACGGATCGTGCTGTTACCCAACTGTACGATCGCCCGCTGCAGTGTGGTGATCTGGGCGCCCCGGTTGTAGAACGTGGAGTTCGCCGTGCGGATGATCTTGGCGGAGAGCGCCGTATCCTGGCCGATGACCAGTTCGTATTCGCGGGCGCTGGCATTGGGGTTTTCCGCAAGCGTCAGCACCTGTTTGACCACCTTGGAGAAGACAGGCAGGGTTGTCGCACGCGCCAGTTTGATCGCTAAATGTTGGATGTTCATAAAAAAACTAAAAGCCTCCCATATTGCTCCTATTATCGGTTACCCATCCGGAGCGATACAGTGCGGCTTTTACCTATTTTCGACGCCGCGCGAAGAACCAGGGTCAGGGCGTGACGACGGTGCGGGCGAGCGGCGCAGGGCGAGCGAGCGCCTGGGTGATCTGAGCGGCATGATCCGGAGGGATGGCGGCGAGCACCTGGGCGACCTGTCGCTCGTCCATGCGTCGCAGCAGCGCGATCACCTGCTCATCGGGCATTTTGTCGAAGATCTTGGTTACCGCTTCGGCTGGCATCTGGTTGTATACATCGGCCATGCGTGCCAGGTTCTTCGGATCGGGGGCGTTCGCCTGGGGGGCAGGGTGCTTCAGGTTCTGGATCTGGGTCTGGAGGTCGGTGCGCTCTTTATCGAACGCCGCCTGCTGCACTGCCAGCGGGTCCGGTGCGGGCGCCGCGTTCGCCGCCACGGCCGTCTCCGTTTTTATCGGATTTGCCGGTGTCTTCGGCGGAGCGGATTTCAGGCCGATCGCTTTGAACACACGGGCCAGAGCCGGACTGCTCTTGGTGATATTATCGAGCGGTACCAGCCCAATACGGGCTAGACCATAGACTCCTCCCAGGATCACCAGCAGAGGCAGGAGGACTGCCAGTGCTATTTTAAGTCCTTTCGACATCGTTTTTCTCTCCTTGCAGGTGCGCTTTAGAGCGCTTAACAAAACCTCACCCCTCTCCTTGTGCAGAGGAGGGGAGAATACGGCAAGTTTTTAGCGCGCTTAGTGTTGGCCCAGCATTCCCATAATGCGCTGGACATACTGCTGCGTCTCGTGGAAGGGCGGAACGCCGCCATACTGGCGAACCCGGTTGGCCCCAGCGTTATAAGCGGCCAGCGCTTTCGGCAGATCGTTGTTGAATTCGTGCATCAGCGCCGACAGATAGCGCGTGCCCGCCGAGATATTCTGCTCCGGGTCGAAAGCATCGGTGACGCCATAAGCCTGTGCTGTTTCGGGCATCAACTGCATCAGGCCCTGCGCCCCGACAGCGGAGACGCTGTGCGTGTCGCCGCTCGATTCCTGCTGGATGACGGCGCGGACCAGCTCCGGCTGCAGCCCGTTCTGATTGGCGTACTTGGTAATCAACGCCTCGATCTGCGGTGAGAAGGGGCCGCCGCCGAGAGGTTGTAGGCGCGCCAGGCCGTTCGCCTGCGCCAGCATCACCGGAAACGGCGAAGTGACCGGGTTGGCGCGATTCGCGGCGGAGGCGGGCGCTCCTGGGGGCGTGACCGGAAGGGCGTTTGGGCGGGCGACCAGGCCAAGTCGCGCTTCGATCTCCTGGATGCGGCCTAGCGCCGCTTGAAAATGCGTTCCCATCGTTCTCTCTCCTGGCATGCCGGGGTTACGTCGTCGGCTTGTGCCTCAATAGGGCCAACTCATCCAGGGCGTTCTGCTCTATCTGCCGAATCAGCGCCTGGTGCGTTTGCAGCGCCTTGGTATGCAGCCGTGCCACCGCTTCTCGCGCCTGGCGTGCGGCGATCAGTGCGGCGTGCATCTGCTCCGCCACAATGCGGGCCGCGTCTCTCCGGCGCTGATGCCGCTCCATCGCGGCCTGCAGCGTCTCCAGATAGCGTTCGCGGCCCTGAATTTCCGACGCATCGAACTGAACGCCGGGTGTGCCGCCCGGACGTCCCGCGACGACCTCCCGGTACTGCGCCTGCAACTCGCTCAATTTCGCTTCCGCCGCCAGTACGTGGCCCTGCGCCGTCGTATACGACTGTTCGCGCAACTCCACGATGAGTTCTCGATGTCGTAGGACCGTCTCAAGGCGAAATTGAAAGCGGCGCATGGTGGCTTCCTTACTTGGTGAACTGCTTGAGCATCTGACCGAGGGTGTCCGGGTAGCTGCTGGTATCGTCGGAGCGCTGGCGCAGGAAGGCGTTCACCGCGTCAATGCGGGCGCGAGCGCGATCAATGCGGGGATTGCTGCCCTCGACATAGGCTCCGATATTGATTAGGTCCTCGGCATCTTTATAGGTTGCCAGGATCTCGCGCAGCGAATCGGCTGCCGCGCGCTGCTCCGGATAGACGATCTGGGGCATGACGCGGCTGACGCTCTGCAGTATATCGATGGCGGGGAAGTGTCCCCGGTGGGCGAGGCTGCGCGCCAGCACGACGTGTCCGTCCAGCGTACCGCGCACGGCATCAGCGACCGGCTCGTTCATATCGTCACCCTCGACCAGCACCGTATAGAGGCCGGTGATGCTGCCGACCCCGGTTCCGCTGGTGCCGGCCCGCTCCAGAAGGCGGGGCAGCATGGCGAAGACGCTGGGGGTGTAGCCGCGTGTGGCGGGCGGCTCGCCGATTGCCAGGCCGACCTCACGTTGCGCCAGCGCCAGGCGTGTTACCGAGTCCATCATCAACATCACGTCGGCGCCCAGGTCGCGGAAGTACTCGGCGATGGCGGTCGCCACCAGGGCGGCCTTGATACGTAGGAGCGCGGGCTGATCCGATGTCGCGACCACGACGATGGAGCGATGGACCCCCTCGGGGCCTAGGCTCTCCTCCACAAAGTCCCGCACTTCGCGACCGCGTTCGCCCACCAGCGCAATCACATTCACGTCCGCCGTGGTATTTCGGGCGATCATGCCCATGAGGGTGCTCTTGCCGACGCCGGAGCCGGAGAAGATGCCCATGCGCTGGCCTTTGCCCAGGGTCAGGCAGCCATCCAGGGCGCGGACGCCGGTCTGCAGCGGCTCGCGGATCCGGGGGCGCGTCACGGCATTGGGCGGAGGGGCATTGACCGGGTAGTACGTATGCAGGTCGAGCGGCGGCCCGCCGTCCATCGGCCTCCCCAGG
>DATGIG010000230.1:0-7704 GCA_035295825.1 Chthonomonadaceae bacterium
TCTCTGGGGCAGGTTGCTTACGTGTTACGCGACCGTTCGCCGCTGGGATTGCTCCCCGCTCGACTTGCATTTCTTAGGCACGCCGCAAGCGTTCGTCCTGAGCCAGGATCAAACTCTCCATCAGAATGCTGATGTGAAACCGACAGACGAATCTGCCGGTGAGATAACAAACTTAAACCTGGCTCATCGTCACAGTGTCCCCTGTGACGCAAAGTTCTGTATGGCACGTATGTACGAAACTCAGAGTTTTTGCCGAAGCAAAACCTCACAAACGTCACACGCGACTCTCAAGGATCAATCACGGCCCTCGTTCCAACTCTGGGAGCGATAGCCTCCAAACAGACGCAAGTCTTCTCGGTTGTCTAACTCAGTGGGCCGTGTCGTGGATGCGGAAGTCCGTACCTGCACTGCACTTCGAGGTTTCAAACTCGGGGTGTCTCGCGAAGCCTCCGTATTATACGCCCAATTTCCCACCCTGTCAAGGCCACTTTGAAAGTTTTTCAACAGGCGGGTCTTCAGACGCCCAATCACGGGAAGCCTGCATAGTATACGCCCTGCCCGGAGCAATGTCAAGAGCGACCACAGAGATTTTCTCAACCTTTTTCCACCTGAAGCATTTGACAGATTTGCCGATACTATGCTATATTAGGGCCATCATACGATTTGTAATGCCGTGACGAGGCCAGTAGGCGTTTTTGTCTTCTTTCAGAGAGCTGCCGCTCGGTGCGAGGCAGTAGAGACAGATGCTGAAACTCCCCTCTGAGCAGGACGCTGAACAGGCACACGCCTCAGTAGGCTACCCGGTTCGCGCCCGATATCGCGCCATAAGTGGTCGGTAGGATGCAAAGGCGCATCCATCGTTCGCGTTTCGTCAACGCGTGCCGATTACAAGGGTGGTACCACGTGAGCAACAGCCTCTCGTCCCTTGCGGATGAGAGGCTTTTTTGACGGCTGTTCGTTATGTATGGAGAAGGAGGATCCAACGTGAAACTGTCTGGAGCGCAAATCCTGCTGGAGTGTCTGCGGCAGGAAGACGTGACGCACATCTTCGGCTATCCCGGCGGCGCGGTGCTGCCCATCTACGATGCCATTTTCGACTGCCACGACATCAAGCACATCCTCGTTCGACATGAGCAGGGAGCGGCGCACATGGCAGATGGGTTCGCCCGCTCGACCGGCAAAGTCGGCGTCTGCCTTGCCACCAGCGGCCCTGGAGCCACCAACCTCGTCACCGGGATCGCCACCGCCTATATGGACTCGATCCCCATGGTCGCCATCACCGGGCAGGTGCGCACCACCGCCATTGGCAAAGACGCCTTCCAGGAGGCGGACATCACCGGGATTACCATGCCGATCACCAAGCACAACTTCCTGGTAAAACGCGTGGAAGATCTCGCCCCCGCCCTCGCCGAAGCCTTTCATATCGCCCGAACCGGTCGTCCCGGCCCTGTCCTGGTGGATATTCCGCTCGACGTGAGCAAGAACCTGATCGAATTCAACGCTGCCACCGACTATCCGAAGCAGGTCAACATCCCCTCCTATAAGCCTGCAGGCCCGCAAGGCCGTATCCCGGATCTTCAGATCCGCAAAGCGGCCCAACTGATCGCCGATGCCGAACGCCCGGTGCTCTACGTCGGAGGCGGCGCTATCGCTTCGGAAGCCCAGCAGGAAGTCACCGCCCTGGCCGAACGCACCAACATTCTGACGACCACCACCCTGCTGGGTAAGGGCGCGATCGATGAGACGCACCCGCTCAGCATGGGGATGCTGGGCATGCACGGCACCGCCTATGCCAACCATGCGGTCAACCAGGCGGACCTGCTCATCGCCGTGGGCGCGCGCTTCGATGACCGCGTCACCGGCAATGTGGACAAGTTCGCCACCGGTGCAAAGATCATCCATATAGATATCGATCCCGCGGAGATCGGCAAAGTCATGCAGCCCGACGTGCCTATCGTGGGCGATGTCAAAGTGATCCTGACGGAACTGCTCAAACACGTTCAGCCCCGCCCGGCGGGCGAGTGGAACGATCAGATCATGGAGTGGAAGCGCCGCTTCCCCCTCATCTATCCTGACGACGGCAAGCTGTATGCCGAGTACGCCATCGAACAACTGAGCGCCCTCTTCGACCACGACTGCATCATGACCACCGATGTGGGCCAGCACCAGATGTGGGCGGCGCAGTACTTCAAATGCAAACGCCCGCGCCAGTGGATCACCTCCGGAGGGTTGGGCACCATGGGCTACGGCCTGCCCGCCGCCATCGGGGCGCAGTTCGCCAACCCCGACAAGCGCGTCGTCTGCCTCTCCGGCGACGGATCCTTCCAGATGATGACCCAGGAGCTGATGACCGCAACCGTTTATGGCCTTCCGGTAATCACCGTCGTGATCAACAACAAGTCGCTCGGTATGGTGCGCCAGTGGCAGGAGATGTTCTATCAGGAGCGTTATAGCGCCGTGGACTTGCAAGCTTCGCCAGATTTTGTTAAACTATGTGAAGCCTATGGCGGAGTCGGTTTCCGGGCCACGACGCCGCAAGAGCTGCGCGAAGTCTATGCGCAGGCCAAGCTGATCACGGATCGCCCGGTCGTCATCGACTGCCTGATCCCAACCGAAGAGAACGTCTACCCGATGATCCCCTCCGGTCAGACCATCAAAGAGATGATGGTCAAGACCGATCTGGAATCGGTCAAGGCCAGCGTTCACGCGGACGGCTCCGAATGGTCGTTCTCCAATGAGGAGGCGGTGCTCGCACAATATGTGGAAGTCGCCGGCGCGATCGCGCAGGAGGCGACGGAAGCCTGACCATGGCATGAAGGATGCGGGATGAGGCCAGCCCTTCTGCCTCATCCCTCGTGCCTCATGTCTGGACGCCTATGAACATCGAAGAACTTGGACCGGACACGCTCTGGAAATACTACCAGCGTGGCTATCATAGTCTGATGCGGAGTGGCATCTACTTCCGTTCCATCCTCCGCCCGGCGCTCTCCCACGCGTATTTTCAACGGGCGGTCCCACTGCTGGCGGAGTATGCGCAGGCCAACCGCAACGAGAGCGACCTGCCTCCGGGTTTCGGAGATCGCCTGCAGGCGTGTCCATTGACGCCTCGGGATCTCCTCCACCTGGACTATGCCATCTGCCTGGGTTACGCGGAGGCCGTGCAGAGCCACACGGCGAGTGTTTCCCAGGCGCCGGTCATGGACTGGCCGGGACTGGGGGTAGATAACGGCATCTTCATCCCGGCGGACGCCCTCCAGGCCTTCGCTATGGAAGAGCTGCCGGAGGAGTTCACCGGCTCCGAAGAGGAGTACCCGGACGAGGATGAGGATGAAGAGTCCAAGCCGCCCTTCGACCTCTGACCCGATTCGGATCTTGATCGGGCATCTGGACACGGAGCTTCCGGAGATCGCCGCCGACCGCTTTGACGTGCGTATGGTGCGCTATCTTCCGGAGGGGGCAGGCTCGCCGCCAACCATCGCGTCGATGCTGGCGCAGTGCCCGCCGGATTGGAAGCCCGATATCTACTACCACGCCAGCCTGGTACACTTTCCCATTCCGACGGACATCGAGGAGTTCGATGGCCTCACGGCCACCAATATTCAGGACTGGCATCGTGGGGGCCGCGCCGTCTGGGCCGGGGCGGGTTTCTTCGACTGGATCGCAACCGAACGCAACGCCTGCGCTCTGCTGAAAGCGTCCGGGTATGAAAACGCTTTCTTTGCCCGGTTCTGGGGGGCGGACCCGAAGCTGCATCGGATCCTACCGGATGTCGCCAAGGACATCGATGTTCTGTTCATCGGCTCCTTGAACGCCTCCGTGTGGGAGGAGCGCAACCGCTGGATAGATCGCCTCGCGGGGCTCTCCTCGCGCTTTCGCGTCTTGGTCGCCATGGGGCACTATGGCGAGCAGTACGTCCGGCTGACCAACCGCGCCAGGATCGTATTCAATCGCAGCGTCAACGGCTGTACCAACCAGCGCGCCTACGATGCGTCGCCCTGCGGGGCGCTGGTTTTTAACGAAGAAGAGAATGGCGAGGTTCGTGAGATCTTCCAGGACCGCGTTCACTGTGTCTACTACAATGAGCACAACCTGGAATCCCTGTTGGAACACTATCTGACGCACGACGAGGAGCGCGCCCGGATCACGGAGAACTGCCGGCAACTCGTCCTGGCGAACCATACGGAAGCGGCGCACACAGAGGCGCTCTTTACAGAGTTGGCTTCCCGGCTCGGCACGCCGCGCTACCGCCCCAGCGCGCAGCTACCCGCCGCCGAACGCAATGCGCGGAAGGCCCTGCAGATCTACAGTCAGGCCCTGGTCGGCGGGGCCGAGACCGCCTATCAACTGCTGGATCGGGCGGAAGCCGAAGGGTACCGCCGTCCCTATCTCCTGGAGGCGCGGGCGGCCCTCCACGGTTGGGTCGGCCACCATGTGAAGACAGAGGAGAAGCCACGGCAGTTTACCCTCGGGATCGAATGGGCGCGGCAGTGCATCCTGGCCGCGCCGACGAACGCCCTTGCGCACATGACCCTCGGGTTTCTCCTGCTGGAGCGTTCGGAGGCGACCCAGGGCAAGCCGCCTGCCGGACGCAACGACATCATCGAAGCAGCCGTCGCGCTGGCAACCGCTGCGGAGTTGTGCCGTCAGGAGCTGCCGGGAAACCCCGCATCGGAGGCAGATGAGAGCGCCCCGAACGCGCGCCCTGCGGAAGGAGACAGCGTCTCGGCGGAAGTCGCAGCCGTAGAAGGTCTGGGGTATCCCCGATGGGCGGATGGCTTCGACTGCCATATCGAACGCAACTACCTGGCGCGCGGCGTGAAGGAAGCCGAGTGGGTGAAGCGGATGCGCGCCGCAATCGGCTGGCGCTGCCGCACCATGCTGAGCGATCTCGCCGCCGCCAATGGGCAAGGCGAGGAGGCCTGGAGACAGGCGGTGGCAGCCGTTCAGGCGCTGCCCGCCGAAGCGGAGGCGTGGCTGCGCCTGGCGCGATGCGAGGCCATGACGGGCAGGCTGGGAGAGGCCATTGAAAACTATCGCGCCGGCCTTTCGCTCACCCCGTTGAGCGCCGAGGCGTGGGTGGAGTTGACGACCGTCCTGGTCGCCGCCGGGCTGAAAGAGCAGGCAGAGGAGTTTGTGCGCGAGCGCTTACAGGTGATCGAGGCGATCCCCTCTCTGGCGGCGATTCGCCCCGCCCTGCTGGCAGCGCTCCAGTACAAACGCGATTCACCATAGTAACACCTGAATAACAAAACCCGCAGGCCATCCGGCCCGTAGTAGAAATGAAGGGTATCCGAACCGATGAGTAACAGTATCATGGCGCAGCTTCAACAGCAACACACCATCACCGTCCTCGTAGAGAACCACCCGGGCGTTCTGGCCCGCGTCGCCGGCTTGTTCGCGCGACGCGGCTTCAATATAGAATCCCTGGCCGTCTCCGTCACCGACAAACCCGAAGTCTCCCGCATGACGATCGTTGTCGGGGGCGACCATCGCGTCCTCGAACAGATCACCAAACAGCTCAACAAACTCGTTGAGGTGATGAAAGTGGTAGACTATACGGAGACAACGGCGGTGGAGCGGGAACTGGCGCTCATCAAGGTGAATGCCGAAGCCAAGGACCGTGGGGAGATCATGCAGATCGTCGAGATCTTTCGAGGCCGGATCATCGACATGAGTGACAAAACGTTTATCGTCGAAGTCACGGGCGGTCCGGAGAAGCTCGATAAGATCACGGAACTGCTGTCGGCCTACGGCATCCGTGAGCTGGTACGCACAGGCATCATTGCGATGGCGCGTGGAGCGAAAACCGCCAGCCGCGCAGGGCGTGAACCGGTGGATTAGGGACGACCGTATGGGATCACTTCGTGAGATCGTGGACGCCGAAGCCGTTGGGCGGTTATTCGCCCTCCTGGCGCTCGTCTGTCCTCTTCTTGGCGCAGGGGTAGGGATCGTCCTCGGCGTGCGACGCAGGGACATTGGGAGAGGCGTGCGGACCGGGCTGCTCTTTGGCCTGATCGGACCGCTCAATTGGCTGCTCTGGAAGCTCTATAACGCCCTGACGGACGCCAATGGATTGGACACCGTACGCAATCTGTTCATCAATCTCACTGTCTTTGTCGTCGTCGGCGCACTGATTGGATTCGGGATTGTTCAGGTACGCCTGCGGACCGCAGACCGTACTCGATCCGAGGGGAACTCATCGGACACCCCACAGTAACCCTCAAACTTGTCTCTACCCCCGGTTCCGAACCGGGGCTCTGTCCATAAGGGAGGACACATCGAATGCAACCACAACGGCAAAGCAATCCATGGCTGATCGTTCTCGGCGTTTGCGGAGGCTGCGCGCTCCTCGGGATAATCGCAGTTGTTGTCCTGGGTGCGATCGGGATCAACAAAAGCAAAGACCTTATCAAGGGCGCCCAGGCCATGGAAGTGAATATGCCCAAGTTCCTCACGGACCTCAAAAGCAAAGACTACGCTTCCGCAGCGGCGCTGGTGGATCCCAGCGCACAGGATAAACTGAGTGCGGATAAAATTCAGGCACTGGAAGAATCCGTAGAGAAGCAACTGGGCGCGTTGAAGAGCTATCCGCCCAAGCCGACCAATACGGAGAGCACCACGATACCCGACCCCTCCGGCAAACCCACTGCAGGGGCCGAATGGAAATTCAGCTACAAACTGACCTACGAGAAAGGCACGGCAACCGCCACTTTCGCCTTCAAAACCACCGATGTTTTTCATCCATCGGGTTTGGTCACGGACTTCAAAATCCAGCCGGACAACGGAGGCTAATCCGTTTCCAGCGCCTTCTTGTGCGTCTGGTAGGGGCGAGGCGATCTCGCCCCCATCCCTAAATCGAGGAGAGATGTTTCGTTATGCCAGCAAAAGTGTACTACGATTCCGACGCCGATCCTGCCGCACTGCGGGGCAAGAAAGTCGCCGTCATCGGTTACGGTAGCCAGGGTCACGCCCACGCGCTCAATATGAAAGAGTCCGGCGTGGAGGTGATCGTCGGGCTTCGGCGCGGGAAATCGTGGGACGCGGCGGAAAACGACGGGCACACCGTGATGACCGTTTCCGATGCCGCCAAGGCCGCCGATATCATCATGATCCTCGTCAATGACGAGTATCAGGCTGCCCTCTATAAAGAGAGCATCGAGCCGAACCTGGCTCCCGGCAACGCCATCGCCTTCGGGCACGGCTTTAACATTCACTTCGGCCAGATCGTTCCCCCATCCCACATAGACGTCTTCATGGTCGCCCCCAAGGGCCCCGGTCATCTGGTTCGCCGTGTCTATTCGGAGGGGAAGGGCGTTCCCTGCCTGATCGCCATCCATCAGAACCACACCGGAGAGGCGAAAAACATCGCCCTGGCGTATGCCAAAGCCATCGGGGGCACCCGGGCGGGCGTTCTGGAGACCACCTTCCAGGAGGAGACCGAAACGGATCTGTTCGGGGAGCAGACGGTCCTCTGCGGTGGAACCACAGCCCTGGTGAAGGCGGCGTTCGAGACCCTGGTAGATGCGGGGTACCAGCCGGAGATCGCCTACTTCGAGTGCCTGCACGAACTGAAACTCATCGTGGACCTCATGTACGAAGCGGGGATCGCTGGAATGCGCTACTCCATCTCCGATACAGCCCAGTACGGGGATATGACCCGTGGCCCGAAGATCATCGACGATCATGTGCGTGCGACGATGAAGG
>DATGIG010000231.1:0-6082 GCA_035295825.1 Chthonomonadaceae bacterium
ATCGGAAAGAACCAGACAGCGAGGTTGTACTATGAGGAGGCCCTACAGATCAATCGAGAGATAGGCAACCGATTATGGGAGAGTTTGAATCTTGTTGAACTGGGGTCGCTGGACAGGGATCAGGGCGACTACGCCTCAGCCCGTTCTCTGCATGAGCAGAGCCTGGCGATCAGCAGGGAATTAGGGAACAGAGGGGGCATCTCCAACGCCCTCCACCACCTGGGGATTGTGGCGAAGAATCAGGGCGACTACATCTCGGCCCTCTCTCTGTACAGGGAGAGCATTGCCATCTGGCAGGAACTGGGGGACCAGCGGAACATCATGCATTCGCTGGAAGAGTTCGCCAGCCTCGCCGCTTCTCTGTCCAACCCCTCGCGAGCGGCGATCCTCCTAGGCGCGGTGAAGCAACTGCGGGAAGAGACCGGCGCGCCCCTGCCGCCCCATGATCGGCTCCGGAATGAAGCACAGATTGCCGCCGTCCGCGCCGCCCTGGCGGATGACGCCGCTTTTGATGCAGCATGGCTGGAGGGACGCGCCATGACGCGAGAGCAGGCTATCCGATTTGCGCTTTCGGAAACGTTGGCGCGATGACTATCCTTCTGCAGGCATGTTGCTCGCCTGTATGCGATCTCCTTTCGATTCTCCTCGATGGTAGATTTCCCCGACACCTTCGACCGCGGCAGCGGCCGAATAACTTCCCGCAGACCCATCCTTCGCCTGAAAAATCTCTCTGTACGACGATTTTCCTGCCAATTGTACGACGGTTCTGACGACGTTAGCCCGTTAGAATGGAGGCATCAACAGGGGATAGAACAGGAGACCCCTATCGGCGCCTTGAGGCGCAGGTTCACGACAGGAGGGAACAGACATGTTGCAGCATCTTCTCGTGCGATTATCATTTCGTCGTAAGGCCTGGCTCATCTTTCTTGTGCTTCTGCTCACTGCCTGTTTCAACGGCTCCTGGCAGGTCCACAGAGAGGCGCAGGCCCAGGCGATTGCTCCGAGCCGAACCCACTTCACCGCCGCACAGATCCGACAGAGGGCGCTCACGTTCTGCCTCACCTTCAGCAATTCGGCCCGGCTGATCTCGGAACCGCAATACAAACTCGAGTATGTCTACAGCCAGACGCGCTCCATGCGGCGTGTTATCTGGACGGTGCTCTGCAAGACGGACAACAAGGACTGCTTCCTGGATTTTAATGATGTCACCGGCAACATTCTGGACCTGCGCCCACAGTATGTCGCGCCCAATACGGCAACGCCAAAGATCCGTACTCCGGAGGAGGCGGCAAACGTCGCCCTGCTCAGCCTGCAAGAGATGGGTATAGCTCCTAAGAGTGCGCGAATGACACTGCAGGAAGTCCCGCAGCACCAGAAGGTCCAACATAGCTGGAAGACTACCTGGAGCGTAGCAGGCCCCTCTGCCAAGGAGCCGCCTCAGGTGCTGCTGATTGTGAGCGATGCGGATGGGAAACCCATGCACATGGTCAACGACGGAGAGGCGAATGTGTACACCCACGCGCTGTAAAGCTTGCGCAGGAGAAAAGGTTGCAAAGTGGAGAGGGAAGGGCGTTGCTTTTGGTGAAAAGACCGAAGAGCGCGGTGTTGCCGGAAAACGGGTGACACGATTGCCGATTCCAGAGCGTTGCCATGAGGCTTAAGAGAGGAGACGAAGTTGATGCAGGATAAGACGATGACCCGACGGGAGGTTCTCGGGGCGGCGGCATCCGCGACGGCTGCGGCGGCCCTCGCCGCTCCAGCGGCTGCCTACGCGCAGGATGCGACGAAGCCGATTGGGGTGGCGCTGGTGGGCGGCGCACATATTCACACCCCGCAGTATGTGGGGGCATTGAAGAGCCGCGCCGGCGTGAAGGTCAAATACACCTGGGATCACGATGCGGCCCGTGCCGATAAGCGCGCGAAGGAGGTGGGCAGCAAGACCACTGCGGACTTGAAGGAGATCTGGGACGATCCGGAGATCGCCGCCGTGGTGATCTGCTCCGAGACCAACCGGCACCATGACCTGGTGCTGGAGGCGGCCCATGCCAAAAAACATATGTTCGTCGAAAAGCCGCTCGGCATCACCGCGAAAGAGAGCTTCGCCATGGCGGAGGCGATAGAAAAGGCGAACCTGCTCTTCACCACGGGCTACTTCATGCGGACGGACCCGCAGCATCTGTTCCTCAAATCACAGGTAGAGGCAGGCAATTTCGGCAAGATCACCCGCATTCGCGGCTCGAACTGCCATAGCGGTTCGCTGGGGGGCTGGTTTGACGGCGAGTACCGCTGGATGGCCGATCCCAAGATCGCAGGCGTCGGCGCTTTCGGCGACCTGGGCACGCACTCGCTCGATATCATGATGTGGCTGTTGGGCGGGGTCGAATCGGCGACGGCGGATATCAATATCGTCACCAACCGCTATGCCGGCTGCGACGAGAGCGGGGAGGCGCTGCTCAAATTTCAGAATGGAGCCATCGGCACGCTGGCGGCCGGCTGGGTCGATATTGCCAACCCGGTGACGCTGGAAATCAGCGGGACCGAGGGCTTTGCCTCCATCGTCAAAGGGCGGCTCGATTTCCGGAGCAACAAGGTGAAAGATGCCCAGACGAACCTGCCATCCGGCCCGCCCCCGCCCATCGAGCAGTTCCTGAATGCTCTGGAGGGCAAACCCCACGATTCGCTGGTGAAACCGAGCGAGGCGGCGATGCGCGTCGCAGTCATGGAAGCGGCCTACAAAGGGGCGCATACGCAGTCCTGGGTCAAGGTGTCGCAAGCCTGACAGGCTGCGCCACGCCCATCTCCTCAGTATGAAAGGCACTTGCTTCGTTCTGATGAAGCCGGGAGATAACAGGCAGAGGAATGAAACGTCATCTGGCTCCAACGCTGAAGGATGTGGCTCGAGAAGCGGCGGCGACGGTAAGCGCTGCCTCCGTAGTCCTCAACGGAGCGAGTTCCTCGGCACGTATTTCAGAGGGCACGCGCAGCCGAATACTCGAAGCGGCTGCGCGGCTGCACTATCGCCGCAACGCGGTAGCGCTTGGCCTATCCCAGCGTCGCATGAATGCGATCGGGGTCGCAGCAACGATCCGAGGGTGTGCAACCAATCACTATTTCCTCGCGGTTTTGAGCGGTATCCTCCAGGCCGCAACAGATCGCGGTCAGAGTGTCACAGTGTTCGCCGTGCCGCCGGGGGAAAAGGGCGCCCAGACGTTTCAAGAGTGCTGTGACGGCCGTATTGACGGCTTGATCCTCGTGGCGCCCTATATCGTCGACTCTCTCATGGCAATCGTCAACCGAACGACGCCCATCGTCGCCATTCAGGGGAGCAATCCTTCGCCGAATTATCACAATGTGGACATAGATGATGAGGGTGGGGCCTATGCCGCGACGCGCTATCTGCTGGATCTGGGTCACCGCGAGATCGCGTATTTTACGGGGCCGCTCGAGCTTGCAGGAGCGCGGCGTCGCGTTCGCGGTTTTGAGCGTGCGACGGCGGAATCGGGTATTTCTCGTGACGCCTCCCCCGTTATTCCGGGGTATTACACCATGGAATCCGGTGTTCACCGGACGGCGGAATTGATTGCTCGCTATGGCAGGGCTGCGTTGCCTACGGCGATCTTCTGTGCAAACGATGCGGCTGCATTCGGATGTATACAGACGCTCGCCGCATACGCTATTCGCGTGCCACAGGACATTTCCATCATCGGATTCGATGATACGCACATGGCGCAAATGACACGTCCCTTACTCACAACGGTGAGGCAACCTTTTGACGAGATGGCCCGCTGCGCAGTGGATCTGTTGTTGGCCGAGATCGATCACCGCGAACGGAGCGAAAGCGTTTGCGAGCCTGTGGAAGCCCTCCCTATCGAACCGACGGCACGACCCTCTCTCGGTGTGGAGGTCCTTTCGCCTTCGCTGGTGGTTCGCGAGAGCACCGGCCCTCCCTCGCGCTGAACGGCGGCGTCTCGACCGACCGGACCGTAGAATGTCCAAAAGGCCCCTTGCCTGGCAAGGGGCCTTTTGGATTCGGGTGAAGTGGATTGTCTCGGCAAGCGCGCCGCTATTGGGCGGTTTCCAGGTCTTTCTCCAGCTTCTTCATGGCCGTCTGTTTGATGCCTTCGGGCACTTTGGAATTGGCCTTAAGATCCTCGATCTGCTGTTGGATCTCCGCTTTCGTCGGCTTGGTCTCGGCTTTGAACCCCGACGTATCGCCGGGATAGGTGCAGCCTGCCAGCGCCAGGGCAATCAGGATAACCCCCGCCCGAGAAGCCGCTTTGATCCAGGTACTCTCCATCATGGGTCTCTTCATTCCTTCCACGGATTAAGGAGTCACGCTGCATGTCTCCCAAAAGTTCTCGCACAAACCAGGGATAAAGAAATCATCGAGGTACCAATCGGCTTTGTGCATGGCCTTCACATGGCCATCGAGGAAGAGCATATCGGAGGTGTTGCTGTGCCGGTAGCGAGGCAGGGTGTTGCAGGACTGGAATCCGCCGCCCTCGACCCCTGCGGGCTGGTCACAGTCCTTGGTGGCGCCGAGGAAGTTACCGGAGTGGTAGGCGAATCCCGAGTACCAGGCCCAACCGTCCATGGGATAGTACGGTCCAAAGTTGTTGGTGTCGAGACCGTTTGAGCCGGCTTCCCATATTCCGATCCGGGTGGCGGGGGCATCGATAGACGCCATCGTGCAGGCGGAGCCGGAGGCGCCGCTGGACAGGGGGGCGCTGTTATTGTACCAGACGGGGAAGACATCGGCCCGGACCACGAACTGATCCTGTTGCCTCGGGCGGATGGCGGAGGGACAGGCATAGACGCCGGCGATATAACCCTGGATCGTCCTGCCTTCCGTGGGTGCGGCCTGGTTGGAACCGTTTTTGATGTAGGGATTGACGACAAACGTCCAGTCATAACCGGTGACGAAGTTTCCTCCCCCGCTGAGCGATACCTCAGACGGGTTGTAGCTTTCGTCATAGTCTTGCGCGTACATCATGACGGCCAGTCCTATCTGCTTGAAGTTCGATATACAGGATGTCTGACGGGCCTTTTCGCGCGCCTGCGCAAATACGGGGAAAAGGATGGCAGCGAGAATAGCGATGATGGCAATAACCACCAACAACTCAATCAGCGTGAAAGCTTGTTTGCGACGATGCATGGCGTGTTCTCCTTGGCAGCGGACTATCAATGTCAGTATACGACATACCCACTCGTCTTACAAGCGATTAATCGTTTAATTTTCAGGATTAAACGATTAATTCTGCCTTCGCGGTGAACGACCCGATCTATTCGCCGGAGACGCAACGAAATCCGTTGACGCCGTACAGCCCTAGCCTTTGTCTCGAACGATCCACTCCACAGCTTGTAGCACATCGGATGCGATATAATCCGGCTCTATATCGGCCCATGTGTGCCGATATTCGGTTAAGGAACTTTCACCCACGCCAGTGCGCACCAGAATACCCTTACATCCTGCTGCGTGCGCCATCAGCATGTCTGAGGTGCCCATATCCCCGACAACATAGGATGCTGGCAATGCGATCCCAAAGGAGCGTTGCGCTTCCATTAACAGGCCAAGTTTTGGTTTCTGACAGGCGCAATGGTCCATATGCCGATGGGGGCAGCAATAGATGGCATCCAGGTGTGCTCCATTCCGGATGAGTTCTTGCTGGATCTGTGCGGCTCGCTCTTCATACTGATTGTAGGTAAACCGTCCCTTGGCGATATGGCTTTGGTTGGTAACAACTATTGCCAGCAACCCATTCTGATTGAGCATACGAACGGCAGGAAGGGCGCAGGGATAAAAGGTGAAATCCAGAATATCCCCTAGCCCCTCCCCTCCCAGCGTGCCTTGTAAATCGAGGAAGACAGCCTGTTTTGCATTCATAGGTAGGCTCCTCTTTCAGTAGCATTGTCGGCTGCATTGCGACGGCTGTTGCCCGCCAGGCGAATTATCCAACTTATCTTACACAGCCGGGCATTTGAACTGCTTGCAGGTCGGGTACAGAACGTACCCGCCTGGAGAGCCTTCGGCTAACCGTCCTCACGGACGGAAATGCTCCCAACGTTGGAAGGCGTCCGGAGG
>DATGIG010000232.1:0-29424 GCA_035295825.1 Chthonomonadaceae bacterium
CCCACGCCGAGTGGCGGGAGCTGCGGGACCGGGCGAGGGGAATCATGGCATAGCCCGCGCTGCGGAAGGCGTTCGCGGTGGGGGACGAGGCCGACTCACTCAAGGACGCGTACGGCCCGAACCCGTTCGGGGGGAGCCTGCTCCTGGCGCGCCGGCTCGTCGAGGCGGGGGCCCGTGTGGTCGTCGTCTCCGCGGGCTCGAACCTCAACAACACCTGGGACACCCACACCGACAACTTCAACGCGCTTAAGAACGGCCTCCTGCCCCCGCTCGACGCGGGCTACGCCGCCCTCATCAACGATCTGAAGCAGCGCGGCCTCCTGGACACCACCCTGGTGGTCTGGATGGGCGAGTTCGGGCGCACGCCCCGCGTCAACTCCAGCGCGGGCCGCGACCACTGGCCCGGCGCCATCAGTGTCTGCCTGGGCGGCGGCGGCGTCAAGACCGGTATGGTAGTCGGCTCCAGCAACGAGCGCGGCGAGTACCCGAAGGACCGCCCGCTGCGCGTGGAAGATGTCGCTGCGACTATCTACAAGGTCATGGGCGTCAACGCCGAGAAAGAGTATATGTCGCCGCAGGAGCGCCCCATCAAGATCAACTACGACGGCACTCCCATCAGCGAACTCCTCGCGTAAGGCCACAAAAGCGAAATATAGCCGCAAAAAAGCGCAAAAGACGCAAAAAGAAATGGTTTATCGGATGAGTGACACGATGGTCCGCATGGTTGACAAGTTTCGCACGCACGGTTTGGATGTCCGGATGTGGGCTTATCTTTTTGCGTCTTTTGCGCTTTTTTGCGGCTATTCTGTTTGGGCGCAGGGCAAGGCGAAGCCGGCTGCAGGGAGCGCGCCGAATTATGCCAGGGATATCCGTCCGATCTTGCAGGATCGGTGCGTCGTCTGCCATAGCGCTTCCACGCTGAACGCTCCGGCGGTGTCGGGCGGCCTGGCGCTGGATAGTTTCGATGCGGTGAAGAAGGGCGTGGTCGGCAAGGACGGAGCGAAGGCGATCTTTGTGGCGGGTAAGAGCGCCGAGGGCGAGCTGATGGCGCGCCTGACGGCCACCAGCCCCACGAAGCTGATGCCCAAGGGGGGGCCGGCACTATCATCCGCGCAGATCGCCCTGTTTAAGCGGTGGATCGAGGCGGGTGCGCCCGCAGGAGATGCCCCTTCCGGTGCAACCAACGTAAAGCTCGCGTCTCCTGTGGTCCCCATGCCTGCCAACCCCGCCGCGCAGGACGTGCGCTTCGCCACGCTCCTCAAGCCCGCCCCGGATATGCTCGACAAGGATGCGCCGAAAGATGCGGCGTTGGCTTTTGCGCTCAAGGTCGGACCGCTTCCACCGATCACCGCACTGGCTTACAGTCCGGATGGAAAGCGCCTGGCGGTCGGCTCCTATCGCGCGGTTACTTTTTGGGATACGACGGCGGGGCAACCGGTCGCCTGCCTGACGCATCTGGCGGGACCTGTACAGGCGCTGGCGTATCGGGCCGATGGGACCCAGATCGCGGTCGCGGGCGGCTCCCCCGGCGCGAAGGGCGATGTGCGGATCTACGATACGAAGACCTTAGCCCCGGTCGGCCCCACGCTGGAGGGGCATACGGATGTGGTACTGAGCGTGGCCTGGAACAACGATGGCACGCGCCTCGCCACCGCCAGCCAGGACAAGAGCGCCCGCCTGTGGGAGTGGCCCTCCGGCAAGGAGCTGAAGGCGTTCAAGGATCACGGAGATGCGGTTACTCGGGTCGCCTTCTCGCCGGACGGCAAATCGCTCTATACGGGGAGCATGGACCACAACGTCCGCCGCTTCGATTGCGACAAGGGGACGGTGGTGCGCGTCTTCACCGGGCATAACGAGGGCGTGATCGCCCTGGCCGTCAATGGGGATGGTAAGCGGGTCGTCTCCTCCGGCACGGAAGCGCCGCTGCGCTGGTGGAACACGGATACGGGCGACACGACCAACAACAACGGCGGACACAACGGTCCGGTCAACGACATGGTGTTCAGCAAGGATGGCAAGACGCTGGTCTCCGCCTCCGCCGACAAGACCGTGCGCGTATGGGACGGGATCGGCACGGGGCAGCAGCGTGCGCTGGAGGGCGCGACCGACTGGCTCTACACAGTCGCCATCAGCCCGGACGCCAAGTTTACGGCGGGCGCGGGCGCGGAGGGCATCATCCGGATCTGGGAGACCGCGAACGGACGCCTCCGCCTGATGCTGCTCCAGTGGCCTGGCGAGAAGCCGCTGCCGGAGTGGGCCGTCTTCACCCCGGAAGGTTTCTACGACGCCTCGGCGGGCTGGGCCTCCGGCCTCCATCCGGTGGTGGGCACGCAGCCCGGACACGCGCCGCGCCTGCTGGATTGGACGAAGGCGCTGCACCAGCCGGAGAGCGTGGTCAAGGCGTGGCAGGGCGCTCCCCTGGATGCCGCTAAGCCGCCCGCCGCTCCCGCGCCGCCTCCGGCGACCAAACCGACCACGACCCCGATGCCGTCCAAGTCCACGGCTCCAACCACACCCAACAAATCCTCGACCCCGCCGAAGAAGTGAGGAGGTTCTCCCATGCACGCTCGTCGCCATCCGGTTCTTTCCGGAATGCCTGGTATAACCCTCCACCTGGTAGCTCCCCTCCCCCAATATTGGGGGAGGGGCCGGGGGTGGGGGCATACCCTATTTGTGGCCTTCAGCCTGTTCTGCGGCATTTTCGGACTGATCGGCGTCGCCTCCGCGCAGACCTGCTACCCAATGATTATGTCCACCTATCCGGCGGGCGTGCAGCGGGGCAAGACCACGGACGTGACCGTGAATGTGGGCACCAGCAACGGCGGCGGCAACACCAACCTCTACGGCGCGTATAAGGCGATCTTCGAGGGCGAGGGCGTCAAGGCGGAGATCGTGCCGCCGGAGAAGGGCTGGCCCGCCAAGGACCCCAAGAAGCCCAATGAGCTGCCCGGCGTCTCCACCGTCACCATGCGGGTGACCGTCGCGGCGGACGCGCCGCTCGGAACCCGCGAGTACCGGGTGGCGACACCGCGCCAAGGGATCTCAACCGTCGGGCAACTGGTCATTGGGGATGAGCCGGAAATCAACGAGGTCGAGCCGAACAACGATCCTGAGCATGCGCAGGCTGTTACGATCCCCTGTGTGGTCAATGGCAAGATCCAGCAGGGCGAGGACGTGGACAACTACAAGTTCACGGTCGCCGCCGGGCAGGAGGTGACCTTCGCGGTCCTCTGCGCCCGCCTGCAGGATAAGGTCCACGACATCGCTCCCCACGCCGACCCGACGCTGGTGCTAAGGGATAAGGCGGGCAACGAACTGGCCCGCAACGACGACTACTACCGCGCCGATCCCATGATGCACTACAAGTTCGAAAAGGCGGGCGAGTATCAGGTCCAGATCCGCGATGTGGGCTACCAGGGCAATGGGCATTGGGTCTATCGCCTCAACATCACTTCGCGGCCCTATGTCGTTGCGACCGTCCCGTGCGCCGTCCGTCCGGGCCAGAGTACGGAACTGCATGTGGTGGGCTTCAACCTGGGCGGAACGCAGTCCGTGCATGTGGATGTACCCGCGAATGCGCCTCCAGGGCAGTGGGCTGCCTCCTTGAAGTTTCCTAACGGCACCTCCAATCTCATCCCGCTGCTGGTATCGGATGTGCCGCAGCAGGTCGTCACCACCCCGCCGACCGCCGACAACCACACCGTAGAGGCGGGAGCGAAGGGCGCTGCCCCCCTCCCCACCCGTGGCACGCTCACGCTTCCGGGCGGCGTCAACTCCTGGATCGAGAAAGTGGGTGAGATCGACCGCTACCGGTTCCATGCCAAAAAGGGCGAGGCGTGGGGCTTCGAGGTGACTTCGCGGCGGCTCGATTCCGAAATGGACCCGGAACTGAAGCTGCGCAATGCCGGCGGAGGAGTGCTGGCAGAGAACGACGACGCCTTCGGCAAGGATTCGCGCATCGACTGGACGGCTCCCGAGGAGGGCGATTATTCCATCGAGGTGCGCGACCTGGCGAACCATGCCGGCCCCACCTACTTCTATAATCTGACCGCGCAGCGCCTGACGCCCGACTTTCGGATCAAGTGCGACATGGACCGGGCAATGATCGCGCCCGGTAACCGCACGGCCTGGTTTATCCTCCTTGAGCGCAAGTATGGCTTCAGCGGCGAGGTCAAGGTGGATGTCGCCGACCTGCCCGCCGGAGTGACCGCCTCGGCCCTCACCATCCCGCCCGAGATGACCCAGGGTGTCCTCATTCTTACGGCGGCCTCGGACGCGAAGGTGGACTTCTCCACCGTCCGGATCACCGGGACCGGGCCCCTACCCGGCCCCGACGGCAAGCCCGCCCCTGCCGTGCGCCCTGTACACCCGCTTACCGAGATCTATATGCCCGGCGGCGGGCGCGGGACCTATGAGGTTCACACCCAGGGCGTCGCCGTAACGGAGCCGAATGACATCGAGGTCTCTGTAGACAACGCACAGATCACCCTCGCACCCGGTGGCACGGCCAAGATCGAAGTGACCATCAAACGGAAAGCCGACTATACGAAAGCGGTCACCCTCGACGTGCGCGTCAACCACCTGGGCGGCATCCATACCAACCCGCTCCCACAGGGCATTAGCTGCGACGACGCCATCACGATCCCCGAAGGCCAGAACAAGGGCACGATCACGCTACGCGCCGATGGGAACGCCCACGCCATCACCAACTGGCCCCTCGCGGTCATGGCGAATGTTAGCATCAACTTCGTCATGAAGACCTGGTACGTCGCGCCGATCACCCTCACGGTGACCCCGCCGAAGAAATAACGCGTGTCTCGGCTTCGGTGCAGGAAACGCCGCCTGACCGCAAATTCCATCGAGCGCCTCCGGCTCCAGAGCCGGAGGCGCTCGTTCTGTCTGCCATTTCTCTGGTGGAAACGAGAGCCCAGGTCGTTGTAAACGGTTTTTCCTGAGATTTGCATACGGAACCGTATATGCCGGAGGGATATACTGGCGTATCGGACCCGGATAGGGCCAATCGGAACGGATCAGGAGAGACCATGAACGTGGAACGAGCGCGATACCTCCTCACGCCAGCGATGGTGTTTGCGTTGGGAGTGATGTTGTCGGGATGTGGTGGAGGCGGAGGCTCCGCAGGCGATGCAAGCGTCACCGAGCAGACCCTTCAAGTCGGCCCGCTGATTACGCGCGCCTCCGGCGTCACACAGCCTCCCATTACGGCGGGACGCAACAGTTCGACAGGAGGCACGCAGGAGAACCTGGCTGCCTCTTTCGCTCTCGATACGCCCTTCGAGGACTGACAGGCATTCGCGGGCAGCCGCATGGATCTCTCCATCCCTCGCAAGCAACGTCCTGCCTTCCGCTAGCGTGCGAACAATCGGCAGATCGCACTCGACGCCAATCCGTTGGTAGGCATTCTGTATGGCCAGCGCCAGGTCCCGACCATCAGGAGCGCCTCTTCCGGCAGATCCATCCCCCTCGCCATCCCTAATCATATCGCCCCTTGTCTTGACAGTGCCCAACCTGCTGGTTATAATGTGTATACTACGCAGGCGAGGAAATCCACATATATTTCTTGTTGATGCCAAACTCAACCATTCCCCGGATTGTACGTCATATTGACAAGTTCCGCACTGTGAAGCCAGTGTGCAAATTGGAAGGTTCTATGAAACGCGTTGAGTACCGTATGAGGCATACGTGTTCCGGATGTGGCGTCGTATTTGTGGGTGGGGCTATCGGTGAAGGCGCCGGGCGAGTAACCGCTTTAGCAAAGCGCGGCATCCGTGCTGTAGATTTAGGAGATAGGTTTGTCTGGGGAAAGTCATGTTGTCCACTTTGCGGAGCGAACATCTATGATACTGTTGAACTTGAATGGGCTGATACTTGTCGAAAATGTGGCAAGGCATTCGAGGACGAATACGAACATATGCACGTCACAAGGTTCTGGAACAAAGTGAGCCAGCAGTATAACTGGCAATGCAAGGTTTGCACGCATCCTAAGCGTCGCGCTCAATGAACCGTCTGTGGGCCAATGCCCAACCAGTCGCTGCACCAGACCGTGCCCCGCTGGCCAGATACGAGGACGGAGCGTAGAGGCAGGACATTCCGTACGCAAGCCACTGGTAAACCATGAGGAAGCGTGATATACTGTCAGAGGAGGCAATAAACCATGAGCAATGTAACATCAACCGATCCTGTGATGAAAAATGATACGGAGTACGAAGCCATCGCCGACCAATTGCTTGCCGATATGCAACGGCTCAATGAACTTATGAAGAGTGATCGTGTCGAGATAGACCAATTGAAAACGGAAACACGCCTCTTGCGGGAGGTGGCGGCGCACCTCGAAACGGAGAACCGAGCGGCGTTATCACGCTTGAAGGCGGTTTTTGCATAATGTGGCAGAAGGTCATCGAATTCGGCAAACAGATATTCTCCCTCACACAGAAACAGCAGAAGCATGAGGAGGACATCAAGGAAATCCGACAAGACATCAAAGCCATACAGCAGGACTTCAACCGACTACGTCAGGAGATGAACGAGTTAACCCGTGTTGTCGAGCGTTTGGCCTTTGAGTTCCAGCGCGACCGGGAGAATGCCGAACGTGACCGGGAAATACAGCGCCTCCGGTTGGAAAATGTATTGCTCCGTTTCGAGCGTGGACTGCCTCCGGGAAGCAAACCGGACAGTGAAGACAAATAGCAAGTGAATGCCGCTTGCGGCCCAACCAGCCATTGGAGCGGCCAAGCCACATTCGAGTTGTAGCAATAGCGAACCATGAGCTGATGACTACAGAGTCGCGGCTTTTTCGCGGGCCTGCTCCAGGGTCCCGACCATCAGGAGAGCCTCTTCCGGCAGGTCGTCTCCCTCGCCATTGAGCAAGGCTTCCACGCCGCGCAGGGTCTCGGCGAGTGGCACGAACGCGCCGGGGTTCTGGGTATAGGGTTCTGCGACGAAGAAGGGCTGTGTCAGGAAGCGTTCGAGCTTGCGGGCGCGCTGCACCACCTGCCGCTCCTCGGCGGAGAGTTGCGCCAGACGCCGCGGCAGGAACTCCTGAGCGCACTGCCGGGCCTTTTGGGTCGCCCCATACGCCACATACTCCAGAAAGAGGGGGTCAATGAGCAGGCTTCGGGCCTGCTGGAGCGTTTCGCGTACCCGACGTGCCAGGTCGCAGTGCTCCTGCCCGACCGTCTCCGGGGTCAGCAGACGTGAGCTGGAGTGGAGGCCATCCACGGCGGGCCAGAGTCCCTGCACCCCCAGGAGCGGGCTGAGGTAGACAGCGGCATCAAATGGCGTAGGCTCTGAAGCGGCTTCGGGATCGGTGGCCTGATCCGCCAGCAGCCAGAACTTCTGGACCTTGCCCACGGCATCCGTCTGCCCCAGGAACTCCGCGTCACGCACCAATCCGATCTGCGCGATGTCTACATCGGCCTTGCGGCTCAGCTTGAACAGCGAGAGGCCCTGCGGGTGATCGGCGAGACGGCGTGTCAGCTCGCCGATGAGGACCACTGCCCCCACCCCACGCCCGCTATAGAGACCGACATTGCCTCCTTGCGGGAACGGGCAGAGCAGGTCAATCCCCTTGATGCCCGTCTCCAGCAAGACTGGCGGCTCCGGCGGCGCGCCGCCCAGCGTGCGTACCGCCTGCGCCAACTCCGGCCCGGCCAGGGAGGCGTGCTCCTGCCCCTCCAGCCGCACCACCTCCATGCCGGGTTCCAGGCCCAGCTCGGAGGAGAGGACGATACAGCGCACCACGTTCTCGGCCAGTCGCTGGGCCACCCTGGCCTCGACTTCGACCTGGCGGACCGTATCCTGGATCCTCAGCGCATCGTAGATTTCGGGCGTCGCATCGGCGGCGAAACGGGCATCCACGACCCCGCCCCGCACCTGCACGATCCGGCCGATCCGGTCGGCGAATTCGGACGGCAGTGCGTTCTGTTGCAGTGTCTCTTTAACCATCGGAAGCATCCTCCTCTTAAGGCGTGTGCGCGCCGCGTGCAGCCGGTTGTTCACGGTCGTGACCGGAATGCCGAGAAACGCGGCGATCTCCTGTTGGGAGTGTTCCTGAATGTAGTAGAGGGTGGTCACCTCACGCTGCGCCTGCGGCAGCGCGTTGACGGCGGCCAGGACGGCATTCCGGCTCTCCTTCGCCTCCCACTGTAGTTCCGGATCGGCGGCGCTGGCCGCGATCTCCCGGACAGCTTCCAGTGGGACCAGGTTTACTGGTCGCTTACGGCGGATACGCCCGCACTGGTGTGCGACGATGCCGCGCAGCCAGCCGGGAAACGCCTCCGGCTCCTGCAGCCTGCCCAGGTCGGCATAGGCGGCGAGAAAGGCCTCCTGCGCCGCGTCCTCCGCCAACTGAAAGTCGCGCAACAGGACATAGGCATAGGCGAACGCCCGGTTCCGATAGCGGTGTACCAGTTCCGTAAAGGCGTTGCTATCGCCCGCCCTGGCACGGCAGATGAGCTCCCTCAGTTCCATTTAAAGAACTCCCATTTCGGTGTCTCATCTACCGGTGCCATGGTGCGGCGATTCGCTTTGAACTTTTTTCCACACGGGGAAGATTTCGGTAACGTTACGAGGAGCATACCGCGATGGTGGCCGCCATGGAGGCGATCACGGCGGCATTGGCGCTGTCGAGCGCCTGAACCGCACCCGCAAAATCGGCGCTCGGCGCGGAGGGCGCTTTGAGCAGCGCGAGGATCCGCATCTTCGCCTCCTGCCGCTCCTCTTTGAGAAACAGGGGGGCCAGCAGGGCGCAGCGGTGCGCCAGGGCGATCAGTGCGCGGTCGCGAACGTCCGGGGCGAGGTCGCCCATGATAGCGCTATAGAGCCGATCCCGCAGGTCAGCGCCCGCATTGGGGTCCTCGGTGGGGTAACGGCGGACCGGGATCAGTCCCAGCACCCGGTTCTGCTCCTCCCGGAGGATGCCGCGTGCGACCAGCCCAGAGGCCACGTTTTCGACCATTCTGACGTTACGCGACAGGGTCAAGATCCAGTATTGAATGCTGCGTTGCGCCGTGGAAGCCTGCAGCGCCTCCAGGACCGCGTCCAGACAAGCGTCGCCCGTGGGCGTCGCATCCAGCACCTCTACCTGCTTCGCCACCACGCGAATGCATTGCCGCAGATGCAGTTCGAACAGCACGGCGCCGGCCACGGCATAGTTCAGAACGCCGGTCGCCACCGCCCTATTATGGCCGCCCTCATCGAGAGAGAGCAGCAGTAAGGATTCCGGTAGAGAGAGCATGGGTTCGCTCCTTTCTTCGTCGTGCAGCGCTTTGTGACGCCGCCACATGTGAAACTGTCCTCACTGCTACTATAGCATTTTCCGCACCCTCTGCGAAGTGAATTTTTTCACACTCTGGCGCGCCAGGCTTCCAATACTTCCGCCTCTTTCTCCGGTTTCATTCCGGCGCGGAGCGTATAGTCGGCGGGGCGCGTCGCCGCCCAGGCGAGCGTATCGCGCACCGTATCGGCGACGGGGCGGAAGGTCAGGCCATCGGCGATGGCCTTGCGGCAGTTCACCGAGTTGAAGCCTTTGTACTCCTCTTCCGAAGGCACCCAGAGCGGCATCTCCATCCAGGGCGCGACGCCTTTCTCCACCAGCCACTTCTCATCGGCCCAGACAAACTCGGCGTCGCTGCCGCTGAGGGTCTTGCTCGCCTCCAGCACCGCGCCCAGCGTCATGGGATAGTCCGGCCCGGTCGCGTTGTAGACGCCGGCCTTACCGGCTTCGACCATGCGAATATTCCACTCCGCCAGGTCGCGTACATCGATGAACTGTGTCCCAACCTCCGGCCCGCCGGGGGCCAGCACCGCGCCGCCTTGTGCCACACGGCAGGGCCAGTAGGTGAAGCGGTCGGAGGGATCGTGCGGCCCGACGATCAGACCGGCCCGGAGGTTGAGCGCGCGGCCTAGGAACGCCTGCTCCGCCGCCTGCTCACAGAGGACCTTGAGCGGGCCATAGGATTCGCCCGTCACCTGCTCTATGGTCTGGTCTTCCAGCGTGCCGACCGGTCCGCTCTCGTCCATGTCCGGCTGGCTGAAGGAGGAGTAGGCGGAGATGCTGGAGATAAAGGTGTAGTGCCCTACCGAACCCGCAAGAACCTCCGCCGCCTCCCGCACCTGGCGGGGAAAATAACCGCAGGTATCAATCACGGCATCCCACGTACGCCCCTGCAGGGCGCTCAGGTCGCTCTCAAGCGCCTCGCCCTCCGGCCCGCGCGCGGAGCGCTGTCCCCGCAGTTTTTCGATCTCCGGGAACAGATCGGGATTGTGCTTGCCCCGATTGAACAGCGTGATCTCATGGCCGCGCGCCTGCGCCGCCTCGACCAGATACCGCCCCAGAAAAATCGTCCCACCCAGAATAAGCAGTTTCACTGTTTTTGCCTCCTTCCGGTATTCAAACCATTCTCACCGGTGAGAATACCCTAATCTGGGGGCATATTTTTATCGCAAATTGCCTGTTCCGACAAAAGCGGTAATATTCGCAAGAGGGATTGTCATCGTAGGGGCTAGATCGGCGTAGGACGGAGCCTACGCCCTACGCACCTATGTAGGGCAGGGGCTCCGCCCCCTGCCGATGCCTGTAGGGGTCTGCCCCTACAGGCTGGATGAGATTGGAGATTACCGCCGCGAGGGTCGGGCCACGCTCCGTGGTGTGGGCTGGATCCCGGTCGGCTTGTGGACCTTCATGGAGCTATCGCCACCTCCGCTACTATCGCCACTACTATCACCACCGCTGTCGGAGCTGTCATCCCCTGTATCCACGTTCACGTTCTGGGTACTGCCATCATCGTACTGGATCGTTGCGTCCCCATTGTCTTGGATCGTGCCGGTAGAGATGGTGTCTCCCGAGGGGTCGGTGTAGGTCTCCGAATCCGTTCCGTCCGGATTGATGGTAACGCTGATCTCGCTGTCGTCCGGGAAGAAGAAGTTACACACATCGGTGTAGTTATCATCCTCCTCGTCATCTGCCGTGATGATAAGGAGGTCTGCCAGCGTAATCCTATCCTTGGCGCTGATCAGCCCGTTCGTAATGGTGAAGTCGGCGATCCCAAGCTCCCCCTGAGCGTCTTTGAACGTGAGGTGGATCGTGCCGTTATTGAAATTCGGATCCTGGATCGTCGCGGTCATGGTGCCCTGATTGCCCGTGAGATTGCCCCTGGTGATCGAATAGACCGTATTGATCTGTGCGGGATAGGAATCCGTCCGCCCGTTGAACCACTGGGGCGCGCTCCAGGTAAAGCTGCCTGCGGCCTGTTGATGTGCTGCATCCGCGAACAGGTTTTGCAATCCGGAGCCATCGCTATTCGCGACAAAATTTTCGTACAGCCCCAGGTCATTATTGAAATCCGAGGCCACGGTCCGTCGGTGCTTCAGGGCCGCCAGGATCCGTTGGAAGCGCAGGGGCTTGCCGGTCTGAGCGGACCGGGTGATCTGCTTGCCGATGCCGGCGACGATGAACATGGAGCGGGCGACGCGCGTGGTGGCGACGACGTGCGCCCGCACTTGCGGGGATACCGGGCGGGAATTGGGCACCAACTGTGTGCTGCTGCCTCCTCCGCCACAACCGGCCAGGAGCCCTGCTATCAGGATGATACCTGGCAATAAAAGCCTACTACTCTTCATGAGACCGTTCCTCCTATGCCGTCCGCAGGTCTTCGTGAACCGGGGCAATGCGGGACGACAGGGCCATGGAAGTGCGATAGATTAGGAATTTCGGTAAAACTATCGAGCAGGCGGAATAAACTTCACCTTCCCTCCTTCTAAACGCTCGCTTATAGGGGGCGTGACGCGTTCTCATCTCTATATACAAACCGGCGGGCGCGTTTTCTTTAGCAAACAGGCGGTCGGCAACGGAATAAGGAGAGGTTCGGCAAAACCGCTCCCCTTCGGATATAATAGAGACGTTTGCCGCCGGAAATATGAATTGGACGGTGACGGAAACCTATGGACGCACACTCCCTACATGTATTGGAATATCGGAAGGTCCTGGAGCGGCTGCTGACGCACACCTCCAACGGCATCGGGCGCGAGTTCGCCGGGCAACTGGAACCGCTCCCCTACCCGGAGACTGTGATCCGCCGCCTGCAGGAGACCCGCGAGGCCCGCGAACTGCGCGACCACGACAGCGGCATGCCCCTGGGCGGCATCCGCGATATCCGCACGACGGCGGAGCGCGCCCGCATCGAGTCGCGCCTGACCCCGCACGAACTGCTGGAGATTTTGCACACCACGGCGGCGGGACGCCGGATGCGGATGTACCTGCTCCACCGCCAGGAGAAGTGCCCGCTGCTGGCTGAGATGGCGACCAACCTGCCCCTCCTGCAACTCATGGAGCAGCGCATCGAGAACAGCATCGCCGAGAGCGCCGAGGTGAAGGACAGCGCCTCGCCGGAACTGGGCCGCCTCCGCAGCCAGATCAAGATCACCAGTCAGCGCCTCAACGACCGCCTGCAGGGACTGCTCGCCAACGACCGCGTGAAGACCTTCATTCAGGAGTTTGTGGTCACCGTGCGGGAGGGGCGCTACTGCATTCCGGTCAAGGCGGAGTACGCCAAGGCGTTCGGCGGGATCGTCCACGACAGCAGCCAGTCCGGCGCGACCGTCTTCATCGAGCCGGCGCAGACCCTGGAGTTGGGGAACGAGTTGAAGCAGCTCACCATCAAGGAGGAGCAGGAGGTCGAGCGCATCCTGCGGGATCTCTCCGCGATGGTCGGCTCCTACTACGACGAGTTGCAGCGTATGGCTTCCATTCTGGGGCATCTGGATGTGATCCACGCCAAGGCCATCCTCGCTGAGGAGATGGGGGCGTCGGAGCCGCACCTCAACCGCAAAGGCATCGTCAAACTCTACAACGCCCGGCACCCGCTGCTCTCCGGCAAGGTGGTCCCTATCGATGTGGAGGTCGGCGAGCGCTTTACCACCCTGCTCATCACCGGCCCGAACACAGGCGGCAAGACCGTCACTCTCAAGACCATCGGCCTGCTCACCTTAATGACCTTAGCGGGCATGCAGATCCCTGCCAATCCGGACAGCGACCTCGCCCTCTTCGACCAGGTCTATGCCGACATCGGCGACGAGCAGGACATCCAGCAGTCCCTCTCCACCTTCAGCGCTCACCTCAAGAACATCGTCCGCATCGTGGAGACCATCGGGAGCAACGCCCTGGTGCTGATGGATGAGGTGGGGGCGGGCACCGATCCGGCGGAGGGCGCGGCCCTCGCCAAGGCCCTACTCGACCACCTGATGCTCCACAACGCCCGTGTCGTCGCCACCACCCACTACGGCGAACTCAAGGAGTACGCCTATGCGCGGGCGGGGGTCGAGAATGCCAGCGTGGAGTTCAACAAGGAGACGCTCTCGCCCACCTACCGCATCCTGCTGGGCGTGCCCGGCATGTCCAACGCCTTCTATATCGCCTCGCGGCTGGGGCTGCGCACGGAGATCGTGGAGGATGCGCGCGCCTTCCTCTCCAACCGGGAGATCGAGACGGGCGAACTGCTGCAGCAGATCGAGGCGAGCCGCCGGTCCGCCGCCGAAGCGGAGCGCAACGCCCTCCGCGCCCGCGAGGAGGCGTATGCCGCCCGCGAGGAGTATCAGACGCGGGTGCAGCAGATCGCGGAGGTGCAGCGCAATGTGCGGCAGCAGGCGCAGGAGGAGGCCCGCGAGGTGCTCCGCCGCGCCACGGACAAGGCCGAGAATATCCTTAAAGACCTCCAGAAGATGAACAAAGGCACGCGGAAAGGCCCCTCCGTGCGCCAGCGGCTCAACACGGTCCGCACGGAGACCTACTCCGCGCTCGAAGCTCCCGAGGAGTTGCCGCAGGAGGAACTGGCGCCCATCGATCCGAAGCATAAGTTCCGGGCCGGCGACCGGGTCCGAGTGATGACCCTGAACATGGACGGGCAACTGCTGGAAGCGCCGAAGGAGGGCGTGGTCGCGGTCCAGATCGGGGCGATGCGGGCCACCCTGCCCTTAGAGCAACTCCGCCCCCTCAAGCAGACCGAGGCGCAGGAGATCGCCAAGCGGGAGGAGCGCAAGCGGGCGACCCAGAGCAGCGGAGCCAGCGAGATCGTGATGCAGAAGGCGCTGCACATCGCGCCCGAACTGATGCTCAAGGCCATGCGGGCGGAGGAGGCGCAATCCATGCTGGACAAGTACATGGACGACGCCTACGCCGCCGGGCTGCATCAGGCGCGGATCATTCATGGGAAAGGGACCGGAGCGCTGCGGCGGGTCGTCTGGGACTTTCTGCGCAACCACCCCGCCGTCGCCTCTATCCGCCTGGGCGAAGAGGGCGAGGGCGGCGAGGGGGCGACCGTTGTCACCTTCAAAGGATAGCCGTGGATGGAAACGCCCACAGAAAGCTAATGGAGCAAACGAATGACCTTAACATTAAAACTGACACCGGAAGAGGAAGCCCAACTCTCTGCCGCCGCGGCCGAGCAAGGTATGGCTCCCGATGAGTATGTTCTACAGGCAGTGAGGCATTTGCTTCCTGGCAAGGAAACCGCGAAAAAAATTGAAGCACTGCGGTCTCTCTTGGATGATGATGAGGAAGAGCAACGGGAGACTGGAGAATACCTTCTTCATGCACTGGATGAAGATCGTCTCTCCTCCCGGAAACTGTTCACATGAGCGTAATCATCCTGGATACGGGGCCACTGGGTCTTGTGACGAATCCGAAACAATCCGGAGAAAACCTTGCCTGCTATCAATGGCTTGAAGGGTTGATTGCTGCGGAAAGGCGCGTTATCCTTCCGGAGATTGCGGATTATGAGATTCGGCGTGAGCTTCTAAGAGCCGGTAAGATACGAGGGTTGCGCCGCCTGGATGTTATTATCTCCACTTTGGAATATCTGCCCATCACGACTGCTGCCATGAGATTGGCTGCCGATTTCTGGGCACAGGCCCGACGAATTGGACAGCCGACGGCACCCAACGAGGCATTGGATGGAGACGTGATTTTGGCGGCACAGGCTGTAACTCTGGGCGCACCGGACGTTGTCGTCGTAACAACCAATGTTGGACATCTCAGCCGTTTCGTAGCGGCTAAAACATGGCACGAAATTGATATATAAAGAGTCCCCCAACTACAAATGGTGGGTCGTGTTCATGCTCTGGTTCGTCTGCTTCTTCAACTATGCGGACCGGCAGGCCATCTCCTCCGTCTTTCCGACACTGGAGAAGGAGTTCCACTTCGACAAGGTGCAGCTTGGCCTGATCGGCTCCGCCTTTATGTGGGTCTACGCGGCGGGCGCGCCCTTCGCCGGTTATCTCGGCGACCGGCTGCGGCGCAAGGAGTTGATCCTGGGCGGCTGCCTGTTCTGGAGCGCCGTCACCGTCCTGACCGGGTGGTGCGGCAAGCTCTGGCAGTTCATCACCGTCCGCGCCCTGGAGGGGCTGGGCGAGACCTTCTACTTCCCCGCCTCCATGTCGCTGGTAAGCGACTATCACGGCCCCAAAACGCGCTCACGGGCGCTGTCCCTCCACCAGTCGAGCGTCTATATCGGCACCATCGCCGGAAGCTGGGCGGGGGCGTGGTTTGCGGAGCGCCTCGGCTGGCGCTATGGCTTCTACTTCTTCGGCCTCGCGGGCATGATCCTGGCCCTGGCGCTCTGGAGGTTCCTACAGGAGCCTCAGCGGGGTGCTTCCGAAGAGCGTCCTGTCGAGCGCGCCCCCCACGAGGCGGCACGTAGCACGGACGAAACCACCTTCGATTTCCTTGGCAAGCCCACCGTTTGGCTCCTGATGGCAGTCTTTCTGGGGGCGAACTTTGTCGCCACGATCTTTCTCATCTGGACGCCGACCTTTCTGGTGGAGAAGTTCCACTTCAAACTGACGGCGGCGGGGCTCTCCGGCAGCGTCTTCATTCAACTGGCCAGCGCGTTCAGCGTGCCGCTGGCGGGCCTATTGGCGGACCGCTTTGCGCGTCGGCTTGCCGGGGGCCGTATCCTGGTGCAGGCGCTGGGCCTGCTGGCGGGAGCCGCTTTCGTGGCGCTGGTAGGGACCACGCAGGATGTCACCACCCTACTTCTCGCGATGTCCTGCTTCGGCTTCTGCAAGGGCTTCTATGATTCGGGCATCTTCGCCTCACTCTACGATGTGGTCGAGCCGAGGGCGCGCGGCACGGCAGCGGGCCTGATGAACACAGTGGGCTGGGGCGGAGGCGCCCTCGGTCCGCTCGCCGTGGGCTGGGTGGCTAAAAACGGACGCCATGTCGGCGAGATGGCGAATATGAGCGAGGCTATCGCCTTTGGCGGTATCATTTATCTGGTTGGGGCGGCCCTCCTCTTCGTCGCCATCTTCTGCTTTGCCCGCCGGGATCAGGCCTCCCTGCCTGCGGCGTCCGAACCGAGCCGCATCTAACACTTGGAGCCCGATGGAGGGATCAACCATGTTGACAGCAAGAACCAGAATGTTCCTCTGCAGTCTGTTGATACTGGTGATAGGCTCTTGCGCCAGTCAGGCTTTCGCGCAGCCCCAACAGGCTGCAGCACATGATGCCGCCTGGGTGGAGCAGCGCATCCAGGAGTTGCAGCCGACTGCTCAGGAGCGCCGCATTGATGAGATCGGGTGGGCGAAGGATATTCTGAGCGCCAAACAACTGGCCCAAAAATCCAACCGCCCGGTGTTCCTCTTTACCCATGATGGCCGCATCGGCACAGGCCGCTGTTGAGGGGGCGCGTTCGCGCTGAGAGCGGGTCCGCTCTCCAATCCCCAGGTCATCTCCCTGCTCAACGGCTACTTCATTCCGGTCTATGTCTCCAACGAGGATTATCGCGACAACGGCATGGCGTCTCCGACAGAGCGCGCCGCGTATGATAGCGTCTTCCAGGAGTTCTCCGATAAGCATATGGGAACCGGGAATGTCCATGTCTATCTGCTCAAGCCGGACGGGCATGCCCTCTCCGGCCTCGACATCGGCTCGGCGATGGACACGAACAAAATGATCCAGGCCTTGAAAGACGCAGCCGCAACGCTCAAAACGCCACAAGGACCGCCCGTGATCGCCCCAACCCGGCTCTCGGTCCGTCCGAAAACCGCGCCAGATGCGCTGGCGCTGCATCTGGTGGCGCGGGGCACCGGCCATGGCTCGTGGCGTGAGTTTCCTTCCGAGAACTGGATAGTGTTCGCCCCAGAGGAGTATAGAAGCTTCCTGCCGCCCGGCAAAGCTGCCACAGGAACGACCTGGAGCGTCCGCAGGGAGACCGCCGAAAAGCTGCTGCGCTACTTCTACCCGCAGACGGAGCAGACCGAAGACAGCAAGGTGCTGAAGAACCGGATTGACCATCTGGAGCTTAACGCGACCGTCGTCTCGGTTCAAAAGGGGGTGGCGCACGTTCGCCTGGAGGGCAGCCTGCGGATGCATCACCAATTCTATCCCGGCAAACCTGATAACAACATGGTGGATGCGACGGTCGTCGGCTACCTGGACTTCGAGCCGGGCAAATCTCAGATCCGCTCTTTCCAGATGACCACGGACAAAGCTACCTACGCAAACGAAGATTTCGGCGTGGGGGTCTGCTCCGTCGCGCCAACATCTTGACGGCTTTGATATTTTTGACAAATTAGCACCGAACGGCCTGGCACGACGAACTAAAGTTCTTCGCTGCGGGCCTGCGGCCAAGTGTCCGCGTGCGCGGACAAAAACCATTGCTCGCTTGAACGGGATCAATTACTCAAAGTTCATAAACGCCGTTCTGATATGCTATGTCCGCGCAGGTGGATTGAAACCTCTCTATCGTGCAGAGGTCGATTCATCGTACAATGATTGCGTTCGGGGATGTCAAACCGGTAGGTAGCGTCAGCACGGAAAGATGGTGACCGCTCATGTCATCCATACGTTTGATGGTGTTGTCCAACCCTTCGACAAAATAGATGCGGTTGTCCATTCCAATCCATAAAGCGCGCGGAGCAGACAACTGGTGATTTCTTGTTCCGGAAAATACTATCCACCCTTTACCAGCCATGTCATCAAAACGCACAATCCTTTTTGCCTCCAAATCAGCGACATAGATTTGACCTTGCATAGAAACGAATAGTCCCACCGGCCATCGAAATTGCAGAGGTCCTGTCCCAAAGGTGCCCAATGTCACCCATCCATTTCCCTGCATGTTATCCATCCGAACGATACGATGATTGGTTGTGTCGGCAACGTAAATGCGCTCCTGAGCGTCAACGAACAAGGCTTGAGGCGAAGCTAGTTGCATCTCCCCTGAACCAAGAGAAAGCGACAGATCTACAAGCCCACGACCGGTCATATCATCCATACGAAGAATATGGAACTTGTCGCCTGCGTAAATCAATTGGAGCAGAATGTAGATCCGGCCGGAGGCAGTCACATAGATCGCAGCCGGCAGCATCTTCAACCGGAACGATACCCAATTACGACCTCTCATGTCGTCCACACGAACAATACGTTGATTTCCATAATCGGCAAGGTATATCCGTTCTTGGTTATCCACTCCGATACCGGATGTCTCAATAAAAATGTCGTTGCCCTCCTCGTCTCGGACTCCCTGCCTGCCATAAGCAGTCCAATTCGTTGTGGAGAAGCCGTTGAGTTGAAAGACGCGCCCACTATCATAATCTGCGATGTAAATATGCGACCCCCTCGAAATGGGTTGCCTGTCCTGCTTCTGTTCTCCCTGCCCCGGTTGTGATGGCTGTGTCAGGCGCATCAGACGGGCCAGAGTGACCGCGAACTCATTGCGCGTCACGGGCTGATCGCCCCGAAAAGTATGGTCGGCATAGCCGGTCATCACGCCGGTTCCGGTTGCGATCAGTTGCGCACCGAACCACCACTCTCGCCCGGAAACATCAGCGAACTCTGCCTTTTCCAGACGAAGCTTCGGTCGGCGTTCCAGGCGGAGAACGAGACGGGCAACAATCATGGCGAGTTCCGTACGTCTGAGAGGTTGTCTGCTCTGATAGCTGGCATCCGGGTAACCTCGCACGATGCCTGCTCGAAGCAGATTATTGAGAGATACTTCGAAGATGTCTTGCGGCACATCCCGGAAGCCGAATTCGGTACCGGATGCTTGTTGAGCCGATGACTCCGAAGGAGAGAACACGCTGAGCAGACATTGGGTTGTGAGGTCAGGAGGATGCGCGCTGGGATCTTGCCCGGATGCTGCCAGAACACGCCAGGCGGCAATAGCCGCCTGACCCCGATCCATAAGCAGGTTGCCGCCAAAACGGCCATCGGGTAAACCGAAGAGAATATTCTTCTGCTTGAGTTCCAGGATAGCCGACCCGGCCCAATGGCCTTGCGGAACATCCGAAAACGGCTGCGCAGATTGAGCCCACGCCTGCGAACCTGGAAAGGCCAGGGAACCTATCAAGGCATATATCAGCAGGTTTTTCATCAGAAACTCTCCTCGTCTACAATGCAGGCAATCCTATCCCTTCATTCGCTTCTGCTTTGCTGATTCCTCTGTCGAAAAGCAGGAGTTATCCCTGGTAGCAACAAATTCCCTAGAGGGAGATTCACTTTACCTTCTCAGTAAGGACACGCTATACGCCTATTCGCTTCGCACATTGTTCGCCCCATCCGGGAAATAGGAAAGATCCGATATGGCCGACCCTGACCACAATAATCTGAGCCTTTATCGTCGGACGCTCGGCGAATCTTTCGACAGCCTGCCTCCGGTATTGCAGCGATTTCACGATACGCCAGGGGGAGCCATCGCGGAGGGATCGTTTCGTATTACATGGGGTCAGGGGTGGTTGAGACAGGCGCTGGCCACCGGGATGCGCTTACCGTTGCCGGGAGAGCAGGTTCCGGCCCTGGTTCAGGTGCGAACAAAAGGGGACATGGAGTATTGGACACGCGATTTTGGTTCGCGGCGTCTGGTCTCCCGGCAATGGCTGCGGCAGGGTCTCCTGGTTGAGACTGCAGGTCCTTTTCGTATCGGTTTCAAGGTGTCGACAGACGCAACGGGGATGCGGTTTGCGTTTGTACGATGCTGGCTATTCCTTTTGCCTCTCCCCAACGCTCTCGCTCCGCGTGTCCATGGCTGGGTTACCGAACATGAAAATGGCTGGTGGGTACAGGTAGGTATTGAGCTTCCCGTGCTGGGACTGCTCACACAGTATGAAGGGAAGGTGACGCCGCGATGACCATTGCGTTACTGCTGTTGCTGGCTCAAGGGGTGCTTGGCGCATGCGATACGCTCTATTATCATGAGTACAAACTGCGTCTGCCTGCCCAACCGCACGCGCGCCATGAACTGCAGTTACATGCCTTTCGAGACTTTATCTATGCGCTTCTGTTCGGGACCATAGGCTGGCTGACCTGGAACGGCCTGTTTGCCTGGCTCTTTCTGCTTCTGCTGCTCATGGAAATCGTGATCACTCTGGCAGACTTTCTGGAAGAAGACCGTACTCGCAAACTGCCTCCCGGTGAGCGCGTGATGCACGCGATCATGGGTATTCTGTACGGTCTGTTTCTGGCGTATCTGCTTCCCAACGTCTTCCAATGGACACATCAAGCCACGGCATTCGGATATGCCCGCTATGGACTTCTCTCCTGGCTGCTTACTCTGATGGCGGGCGGGGTCTTCGTTTCCGGGCTTCGGGATTATATCAGCGCGCAAAGACGTGCGGAATGGCCTGCCTTGCCAGGCAAGAAACCGGTCTTGTAGGGCACAGATATACTGGACACCTCATGGTCAAACCGCCGCTGCCGCTTCCCATTCGATAATTCGGGCTGGCTGCCCGCATCGGCTTCAGGAAACTGCCGTCAGATAGTAGATCGTGTCGAGGACGCGCTGCTTCAGGGCGTCGTCGTGCAGCTCCTTCGCCAGGGCAAAAAAGCTGTACGGATACTTGACGAGATGGCTGCTGACGATCACGCTGGTTTGTCGTTCTTCCTGAACGAGCCAGTAATCCCGAATGAGCGGCGTGGGCGCATGCACCGGCGCGCTCCCGACTTTCTCCCCGCCAAGGTCCGCCCCGTCGCGGGCCTGCTGGACGAACTGCCAGTAGGCTTCTACTCCCTTATCAGCTGTCTCCCGATACCCCATGCGGCGCAGCTCGACCAGCGCGTGCCCGGCCGTCAGCAGATGCCCGGCGAACCCATGATACCCTTTGCCGTTGCGATAAAGGTCCATGGCCTTCAAATACTCCTCGAAGACAAAATGGATGAACTTGGTCTCGTCGCGGAGGTCAACAAAGGTCTCCTTGTGATCCAACGGAGAGCCGGCCCCCTTCCGATTGCCGAAACTCTGCACCATCTTGCGCAGACCCTCCATGCGTTCGGGCGTGGCGGCTTCCGGGACTTCGCGGAGCGCCTTCAGGCAGATGTTGGTGAAGATAATGTTGTGGCCCGACTGCCGCAGAGTGTCGATCCCGGCATCCAGATCCTTGACCAGTGCCCCGATCAGTTCGGGATCGACCTTCTCCTCTGGACGAGGCGCGTAGATGCTGCTTTTGAGGAGCCGGGTCTCGATCAGGGTAAGGATCTCCTTCTGCGTCCGATTGTCAAGCTTCTGTTCCCTGCAGAAGAAGGCTGACGCCATCACCGCCGCGGCGGTGTGCCCGCCTGCGAAGGTGTTGTGCGCATCCGCGACCCGGCTCATGCCGTCCAATCCCTCTAACAGCTCGCGTCGTCCAATCGTGGCGGCGTCTGCAGGCGACTTCTGCTCGTCGGCGGCCGCAAGCGCTTGGAAGAACGTTCCGGACCAGAGGGTTGTTCCCGCGGCAGCAATCCCCGTCTTCAGGAAATGCCGCCGCGCATCTGCATCTTGCTTTTTCATACGATCTACCTCCCCAAAAGCCTTACGCTTATTGGCGACGCTGTATGCCTCGTGACATAACACCCCAGGCTTACCAGCCAATCCGCCGGATCAGAGACACGTGTTTATCCGTGCTTGATCGTCTACTTCCATAATGGTTCCTTTCTGTCCGATACAGCCGGAATATTCCCCATTGCAAGTCGGGCAAGGCTTGCTATGGTTTCTCTGCTGCTGCCGAAATTTCCTTCATCCATGACACACTTTACGAGTCTCCGTTTCCTGTCTATCAGTTGGTAGACGTGCGGCTTCAGCGCGGGGAGAAACTGTTTTTCGAGGACGAACTCAGTAAGACGAAATCGGAGTTAATGGTCCTGTGAACCACCAATCCGCGATCTTCCTCCGGGATAGGCATACAAGGCAAGTTATCCCTGCAACGCTCGTAGATGCACTGGCTACCACGACATCCTGGAACGATCCGACCCAATGACATTGACTTCGTGGCGGTTCTAGCGGAAGATCATGATTTCACGCTGGAGTTGCTGCTTGATGCGCTCCATGCTGGCAACCGTCTGTTGGACAGCCTTACCCCCTGTCTGAGCAATGCTGTTGGCTTGGCGTGCGGCGTTGGCCATCTGCTGGCTGGTCATGGCGGACTGATTGCCGGCGTTGGCGACATCCTGCATGGAGTGCGCGATTTCCTGAGAAGCTTTTCCCGTCTGCTCGGAAGAGGACCCGTGGAAAGGCTTTCGCCCGACGCGATTTTCGACGCTCAGCTCGAAGAGAGGGAGACCACTTTTCAGTAGACAAACAGACAGAAGTGTGCTATACTTTCGGTACGTTTGTTCGCTCAGAGTGAAATGGTGAAACCAGCAGTGCAGAGAGTTGCGCGCTTTCGTTTTTGCCCCTACGTAGTGCGGGGTAGTTCCCCAAACAAGGCGGATCGGCTGAGAACTTGCGTTAGGATTGCTGCATGGGTGTTAGTCGCCTCGCGAGCGGGTCTGTCTCAAACGCAAACCACCTATAAAGTGGACAAAAATAGTTGTTTTTCTGTTCCGGATGTGCTATAATTGCCTGTCGTTGCGGTTGGGATGGCCGACGCAAATGGGCTGATTTTTATGGCGCTAATGACGCGCCTAAAAGGAGAAACATCATGGCTTTCACCTTTGACGACCTGCAGGAAGGTCTGCAGGAATCGCGCAAGCACTTTCTCAAACATCTGGAGGGCGTGAAGGAGGATCAGTGGGACTGGAAACCGTATGCGGAGTGCAAATCCCTGCGGGACACCCTGGTACACCTGGTCGTGGATGACCGGGCGGCTCTGAGCGTGCTGGACAATCCCGGCGAGCCGGACTATGAGGGCATGCTGGCCGCTGTGACCGCCGAAGCGGGGGGCGACCTCACCCGCCTCCGCAGCCTCCTGGACGCGTCCCATGCCAATCTGGTCGCCGGCCTCCGGACGCGCTTCTCCGACGCCCCGCTGGACACCCTGGTTCCCGCCTACGGCACGCCCATGAAGATGGGACGCGCCATCGCCTACATTTCGTCCGAGGATTTCTACCACGCCGGCCAGGTGGCCTTTATCCGGCAGGCGACGGATCCGGAGTGGGACTACTACGCGACCATCTATGGCGGTATGGAGGTTACCGCGCCCGCCGAATAGGGTTTGACAGCGGACGAGAAGACGTGATACACTACGCCATAGCGTATAGGGACGCCCGAAGCGCCTTTGCTTCGGGCGTCCTGTTGTTTTGAAAGGGAGAAGCTATGCCGTCGTTCGAGGTAATCTATGAAGAGGATGAGGATGTGCTGGAGGTGACGTTTGCGACCTTCGATGAGCATTTCGCCCGCACCATCCCGCTCAACGACAGCATCGTGCTGTATACCGATACCTCCGTCTCCATCGCCTGGGGGCTCACCTTCTACGAATACGCACGGCTGCTCCAGGTCACCGAAACCTATCTGGACGCCCTCGCTCCCATGGATGAAGCGAACCGCAATCGCCTGTTCTCCGTCTTGGTCAAGCCGCCTGCCGCGTTTTTTCTGGAGATCCTCGATACCGAAGGCCTGCGCGCTCTGGTCAAAGCGCCCCGCCTGCAAGACCTGATCGAAGCCTGAACCAGGGGAGAGACCCATGCGACAAATCATCTGTTTCGACCTGGACGGCACGCTCACGGATCCGGCGGAGGGCTTCACACGGAGCATTCAATACGCCTGCAGCCGATTGGGGCTGCCGATTCCCGACCGAGAGGAGCTGCTCCCCTGCATCGGTCCTCCCATCCAGCAGACCTTCGCCAACCTTTTACAGACCGAGGACGCCCAGGCCATCCAGTCTGCGGTGGCCCTCTACCGCGAGCGCTACTCCGCCCAGGGATTGCTGGAGAATGCCGTTTATCCCGGTGTGGAAACCATGCTGCGCCAACTCAACGCAATGGGCAAGCGGCTCTATGTCGCGACCTCCAAGCCCACTCCTTTCGCCGTCCGCATCCTTCGGCACTTTGCCCTCGACACGCAATTTGTGGGCATCTATGGCAGTGAACTGGACGGCACGCGCTCCCACAAAGCCGAAGTGATTGCGTATCTGCTCGCAAGGGAGCAATTCACTCCATCGGAGGCGGCCATGATCGGCGACCGGAAACACGATATGCTCGGAGCCCGGCAACACGGCCTCTATGCTGCCGGCGTCACGTATGGCTATGGAGACTGCACAGAACTGCAGGAAGCGGGCGCCGAGGTCCTGTGCCACACGCCGGGGGAAGTAACCGCCCTCTTTTGTCGTGAGTGAACTCATTCACTCCGACCAACCCCCTGGAGGAGCGTAGAGGATGACAAACCCTGAGAATATCGCACTTAGCCGATTGTCCCTGCTTCAACCGCCAACCTGCGATGACCGTAGCATGTACGATCTCTGGGAATCGGTCTACTACTTTCCTGCCGTGACGGTGGCGGATGAATTGGGCGTATTCTCGCTGCTGGAACAGGAGCCTCGGCCAGCGAAGGCCGTTGCGGAAGCCCTTTCGCTGCATCTCCATCCTACGATTGCTCTCCTGGGCCTCCTGACCTCCCTGGGCTTCCTGGTTCCGTACGAGCGGCAGTTTCACCTTACGGAACCGGCGCGAAACTTCTTGCTTCCCAACAGCCCCTACTATTGGGATGGCGTCCTCCATCCCAGCCGCACCGACAAACTCCACCAATTTATCCGTAAGGCTCTGGTGCGAGATGCGGCAGCCGAGAGTAAGCGTATGACAGGCGACTGGGCGGCGGGCCAGCTTGGCCCGGAGCTTGCGGAGCGCATCACCCGCCTGATGCACAGCCACTCCTTTGTATCGGCCATGTATCTGGCACAACGCGGCTCTTTCGAGGGTGTCCGGCGCATGCTGGATGTGGGAGGAGGGTCCGGCTGCTACTGCATCGCACTGGCGCAGCGGTATCCGGAAATGGAGTGCACCGTTCTGGAGTTACCGGTCATTTGCACCCTGACGGACCAGTATGTGGCTCGATACGGCCTGCAGCAGCGTATCCACACCCATGCCGCAGATATGTTCAACGCCGACTGGCCTCCCGGACACGATGCGATCTTCTTCAGTGAGGTGTTCCACGACTGGAATGAGGCGCGCTGCCACCAACTGGCGCGTCACAGTTTCGAGCGCCTGCCGGCGGGCGGGCGCATCTATGTCCATGAGATCCTGCTCTCCGACACCAAAGACGGCCCCTTAACACCGATGGCCTACTTCCTGGGGCTGACCACGCTAACTGAGGGACGGCAATTTACAGCGGAAGAGTTGCGACAACTGCTTGAGGCAGCGGGATTCATCAACATCGCCATAACCCCTTCCAGCGGCTACTACTCCCTGGTAAGCGCCGAAAAGCCGACCACCTAACCCCAGCCCCTTTCCGGGGCTGGGGTTAGGTAGTCACTCCCAGGTAATCAGCGACAGCTCCTGCGGCAGGGCGGCGTCGGGATGATAGGGAAGGACGCGCAGCGAGAAGCCCTGCAAACCGCTGGAATCACAGGGGATCTCCCCTGCGTACCGGTGTAAGCCGTCCTTCTCTTCCTGCCAGGTCAACGCGAGCGGGGTGCCGTGGACCACCTGGTGATTGCTATCCAGCAGGCCATGCACGGCCTGCACCACCACGTCCTGCGGCGACAGTCCCCCCAGGCGTACGCCCGCTGTGATCTTAAGGGACATGCCGACCCGGAAGGTCTCGGCAGCCGAGCCGTTTTCCGCCTCGGGCATCACATCGCCCTCGGGCGCAGCCGTCTGCACGTTCTCGATCCGCACCTGGGCCCAGTTTTTGTGCAGCTTCTGTTTCCAGGCGACGAGATCGCGAGAGTGGGCTGCGTTCCCCGCGCTCAGCTTATGGTAGCGGGTTGTCGCCGGGAAGTAGTAGGTCTCGGCGTACTCGGAGACCATACGGTTGGTGTTGAAGACCGGGCAGAGTTCGCGCATGGAGTTCTTCATTCGGGCGATCCAGGCGCGCGGCAGGCTCTCCACGCTGCGGTCGTAGAAGAGCGGGACGACCTCCTTCTCCAGAATGTCGTAGAGGGCCATCGCCTCCACCTTGTCCTGGTAGTCGGGATCGGCATACTCCTCGCCTTTGCCGATAGACCAGCCGACACTCGCTTTGTAGCCCTCCGCCCACCAGCCATCCGGAACGGAGACGTTGAGGCCGCCGTTGGCCAGCACCTTCATGCCGCTGGTACCGCTGGCCTCCATGGGGCGGCGCGGCGTATTGAGCCAGATATCCACGCCCTGCACCAACTGTCGGGCGACGGACAGGTCGTAGTCCTCCAGGAAGACGAGCCGATGCCGCACCTCCTCACGCCGGGCGAAGCGCACGATCTGCTGGATGAGGGCCTTGCCGCCATCGTCGCGAGGATGCGCCTTGCCCGCAAAGACGATCTGGACCGGACGCTGCACATCGTTGAGCAGGCGGATCAGCCGGTCGGGATCGGAGAGCAGCAGCGTCGCCCGTTTGTACGTGGCGAAGCGGCGCGCGAACCCGATGGTGAGGGCGTTCGGGCTGAGGACATCGCGGGTCTGCCGGATCTCGTACTCGCTCATGCCACGCTGTTCGTACTGTTTGCGCAGGCGCTCCCGCGCAAAGAGGACGAGGCGCTCCCGCCGGCGCTCCTTGATCCTCCAGAGATCCTCATCGGGAATATCGTCCACGCGCTCCCAGACGCCGGAATCGCTGACATCCTGCGACCAGCGCCCGCCGATATAGCGGTCCAGAATGTCGGCCATCTCCTGCGAGACAAACGAGCGGGTGTGGATGCCGTTGGTCACGCTCTCTACCGGGATTTCGTCCTCGGGGAAACCGGGATAGCCGGTCTGCACCATGCGGCGCGTCACCGCGCCGTGCAGCTTGCTGACGCCGTTGCAGTGGTGGGCATGGCGCAGAGCCATGACCGCCATGTTGAACTTCTCCGCCGCGTCCTCGCGATGGACGCGTCCCAGGCCCATGAATTCGTCGAAGGAGATGCCCAGCGCCCCGATATAGCCGCCGAAGTAGCGGCCCAACAGCTCCGGAGTGAAGACATCGAAGCCGGCGGGCACAGGAGTGTGCGTGGTGAACAGGTTCCCGGCGGCAGTCGCCTCCCGCGCCTCCCAGTAGTTGAGCCCCTTCTCCTGCATGAGCATGCGCGTGCGCTCCAGCGCCATAAACGCGGAGTGGCCCTCGTTCATATGGCAGATGGTCGGCTTGATCCCCATCGCGGTGAGGGCGCGGATGCCGCCGATGCCCAGCACGATCTCCTGCTGCAGGCGCATCTCCACATCCCCGCCGTAGAGCTGGTCGGTGATGTTCTGATCGCCGGGGTTGTTGGGCGCAATATTGGTGTCGAGCAGGTAGAGCGGAATGCGGCCCACCTGCACCTTCCAGACCTGGATCCAGACCTGGCGGCCCGGAAAGTCCACACTGACGCGCAGCGGCTCGCCCTTGCCGTCCCGCATCGGCTGGATGGGCATGTTATAGAAATCGTTCTCGGGATAGCGCTCCTGCTGCCAGCCATCCGCGTTGAGATATTGCCGGAAGTAACCCTGCTGATACAGCAGGCCGATCCCGACGAGCGGCAGCCCCAGATCGCTGGACGATTTGAGGTGGTCGCCGGAGAGCACGCCGAGGCCGCCGGAGTAGATCGGCAGGCACTCCGTCAGGCCGAACTCCATGGAGAAGTAGGCGATCCGGGTGTCCTGGGCGATGGCTTCCGGATGCGTCCGCAGATACCAGGTATTGCTCGCCTTGAGATAGTTCTCCTGGCTGCGCAGCACGCGATCGAGTTGCGCCAGAAACGTCTCATCCTGAGCCGCCTCCCGCAGGCGTTCCTGCGAAATCGTGCCCAGCATACGCATAGGGTTATGTCCGCTGGTCTCCCACAGTTCGCGGTCGAGACGGCGAAAGAATTCAATAGTTTCATGATCCCAGGCCCAGCGCAGATTGAAGGCCAGAGAGCGCAGGCCTTGCAGGGCGTCGGGCAGGGCAGGAACGACGTGAAAAGCATGAACATTCGGCATGAGTGATACCTCCGAACTTAGTTTTCGGTATTTTTACCGGTTTCCCTCCCCTCCTTGTGCAACCGGGCTGAAAATATTTCCGGAATGCCGCCCTGTATGCCTTCCGATACCGGGCAATCGCCCTCTTGCGAAGCTCCAAGCGGCATTTTTTGTGTCACATTTCTCTTTTTGGCTGGAATATGCTATTATATTGGTGCGAAATGTACCTGTTACTTTTGATAGACGACCCCCGCCGTTCGTCCAGTTCTGCCCGGCTTCTATACCGACGTTTTCCGATACGCTGTCTGGCGCTTTTGGCTCCCACTCTACTGCTTTCAACGGTTGGCGGTCTCTCGCTCATAGGGTTTTTACAACACGGCACCCAATGATGCCGATACCCGGCTTCGCACATTAATTAAGAGAATGTTAAATTTTCGGGCCGGGATTGACTCAAGCGAGCAATACCAGGTATTGATTCCCAATTGAGGTGACGACGCCCTCATTCCCCTCGGGATGTTCTCCGAAGAAACGGGTCTAGACATGATAGATACCAACCTTCCCCAGGCGACCTTAGAGACGCTGACCCAGCCGTTGACCCAGGAGCTGCAGCAGTTGCAGCGCGACCTCGCCGATTTCGAGTCCAAGCTCCAGGAGTTTGTGCTCGAGTTGAAAGCCGCAGAGAACGGCGGCGAGCAGGATGCGGTGCGCATAGCCCTGGCTCTGGATCAGTTGCGCCTGGAGTTAGTCTCCCTCTTCGCCGATTCGGGACGGTCGCCCCTGCCCCAACTGGCCATGCAGGCCGGCGGACGTTTGCGCCACCTCAGCACCCACTTCCGCGCCATTGCGCGCGAGGAGCAGATCAAAGCGCAGATACGGCGCACAGAAGCCAATATAGCCGGTCGCGCCCGCCTGACCAGCTCTTCCCTCGGGTGACCCTTCCACGCCTAATCCACAACAAAGACGCCAGGGCAAACGGTGATGAACCGTTTGCCTTGGAGCTTGTTTCCCGCTCGCTCAAAGTGCGAGCCACGGTTTGACCTCCCGTCAGTAGATCTCGATCTCCCGCAACTCCAGCATGTAGGGGTTGCCCCAGCCGTTCTGGGCGATGCAGGCGGCGTTGGCGATGGCGTCGGGCAGTTGCCCATAGGTGACGCGTAGCACCACGATGCGCAGCTTCG
>DATGIG010000233.1:0-2896 GCA_035295825.1 Chthonomonadaceae bacterium
GCGCTAGGGTTGCCCATGCCGTTTTCCCCGTTGCACTGGCTGGCTTGGTCCTTCTGGCGCAGGGCGCACCAAGCTGTGGCCCGAGCGTGTCATTATCGTCGCACGTTCAAAAGAGCCCTGCATCTACAACTGTAGTACTAAAGTATCAGCCATCTGATATATCTCCCTCTCCTGGCAGCACTGTTCGCCCCCCTGGAAAGGGATTCCTCCCTAAGAACGGGACAGGTCTATTCGATTATTGGTTGCAGCCATCCCACACCAGTACCCTCTCTAATACGTGTCTCTGCAATCCGCGTGCCAAAATCGGCCTTTTCCGGTTTTCGCTGCTATAATATTAGTATCTACCTTCAGGAGGCTTCACTGTGGCTAAGCAGGAAGAAACGGAAAAAGGCGAACCGACCGACGCCCAAAAATTCGAGGACGCCATGCGCGCCATTCTAGCGGCCCCCAAGCAGGAGGTCATGCAAGAGTTGGCCGTAAAGAAGGAGGAGAGGAAGAAGCGCCGATCTGCTAAACAGAACTAGCAGTTTACTGCGGCTTCTTCACAAAGTTGTAGATGGTTACGACTGCGATGATGATTCCAGCGAGCGCGGCCAGCACTATGTAAATTGGGTAATCATGTAACTGGGTCAGTTGATTGATGTCGAATCCAGCGCAGTACAAAAGCAGAGAACACTGCACGACTGCATAGCCTGCTAGACCACTTGAAAGAACTGGCACTGCCAATCGTTCGTCAAAGACATCACGATGGCGTTTAACCCGGTAATAAATACATAGTATCCCGCAGAACACAGCCACAACCGTTCCGATTTGCCTGTCGTGACCAAGCGTCCATCCGATAGCATCGGTGTCTTGTACCTGTTGGGCTTGTCCTGATGGGGTGGCCGGCTGACGCGGTGAACCATTAGCCGGCGGTGACATGACGTTACTCCGTTATTTAGAGTGATCGCCTTGTTCTTTGGAGGAATCGACCGCACAAACCACAGATTTATCGGAGTGCGAAATAGAACTCGCAGCCCCTAAAACCCCGCCGAGTAAGCCTCCCACGACGGCCCCAGCAGGGCCACCTATGGCAGCACCGACAAAAGCGCCTCCTGTTGCAGAGCCGCCAGTAGCAACAATAACGCTTGCCACATCCGTGACTGCTTTGTTGTACTCGGTATCAGGCATTGGTTTCCTCCTTTGGTAAACCAATTCGGCAGGAATTTAGGGATTCCTGCATAACTTTCATTCCATACCCCATACGAAATTATACCACAGCAAGTTTCGTGCCAAGCGGCCCCGGCAGACAAAAAATGTCTAGTGGAGGCGACTAGGCATTTAGTTTACGTAGGTATATAATAGCCACATTTTCTTTCTTCAATGGGAAGGAACCGGCGGCAGGAAAGCAGAACAGGAGGGCAGGAGGGAGCGCCGTGTCGCCTGTCTTTGTGACCGGAGCCGCCGGCTTCATCGGCTTTCACCTGTGCCGGCGCCTGCTGGCGCGAGGGGAGGCCGTCATCGGCCTGGACAACCTCAACGACTACTACGACGTCCGCCTCAAAGAGGCGCGGCTGGAGCTGTTGACCCCTCATCCCCATTTCGTGTTCTACCGGCGCGACCTGGCCGACCGGGAGGGCGTGGAATCCCTTTTCGCCGATCACCGCCCCGATTCGGTGGTCCACCTCGCCGCGCAGCCGGGTGTGCGTTACGCCCGCGAAAACCCCCACGTCTACATCCAGAGCAACGTCGTCGGCTTCCTCCATGTCCTGGAAGGCTGCCGCCAGGCTGGCGGCGTCCGCCATCTCGTCTTCGCCTCCTCCTCCTCCGTCTACGGCGCCAATACGCGCATCCCGTTCTCCGTGCATGACAACGTGGACCATCCGCTCAGCCTCTACGCCGCCAGCAAGAAGGCCGGCGAGCTGATGGCCCATACCTACAGCCATCTCTACGGCCTGCCCGCCACCGGCCTGCGCTTCTTCACCGTCTACGGACCCTGGGGTCGCCCGGACATGGCCCTCTTCAAATTCACGCAGGCCATCCTGGAAGGCCGGCCCCTGGATGTGTACAATCACGGGAACATGCGCCGAGACTTTACGTATGTAGAGGATATTGTCGAGGGAATTGTCCGGGTGCTGGATCGGCCCGCCACCCCGGATCCCGCCTGGTCGGGCGCCGCGCCGGACCCGGCCGCCAGCAGCGCGCCTTACCGCCTCTACAATATCGGCGCGGCCCGGCCCGTGGAGCTGATGCGTTTCATCGCCCTCCTGGAAGAGCGCCTGGGCAAGAAGGCGATCCTCAACCTGATGCCCCTGCAGCCGGACGACCTGCTCGATACCTATGCCGACGTCGAAGCCCTGACGCGCGACACCGGCTACGCGCCTACGACCCCTATCGAGGTGGGCGTGACAAATTTTGTGGAATGGTATAAGTCTTATTACCAGGTGTAAGGTACAATAAGACTGTGTTCCGGGGCATCCCCCATGCCCATAGCAGAAGCGCGTGCAAAGGCTGTCCTCGATGGCGCCTTTTCCGCACGCGGCCTGCACTCTCTCTGCTTCTCCTGGAAACGGGACCTGGTCCGCAGCCTGCCGGGCGCGCGTCGCGGCAGTTCGCGCCGCCTGAAAACGGCCTGCCTGCCGGATAGCGGACCGCGCGGACCGCCGCAACGGCCCTCCCGACCGGGCGCGCCCGCTTCCGGGAAGCAGACGGTCCTCTGGTGGGAGGCGCGTGTCCCTCCGGCCCGCTTCGGCGCGCCCCGGAAGCGTGCTCCTTACGCCGAAGCGCAAAGGACTTGCGAATGAAGAGAGTACTACAGATCATAGGTCGGCTGAATATCGGGGGCCCCGCGATCCATATCGTTCTTCTGACCCAGCAGCTCGATCCGGGCCGGTATGCGCCTCTGCTCATCACGGGC
>DATGIG010000234.1:0-8987 GCA_035295825.1 Chthonomonadaceae bacterium
ATGCGCTCTCCAGTCTGGGGTGGCGTAATTCCTTTATACAGCAGCGTGTGAATACCAACTTCCTCCGCGCCGTCATTCCCCAGCCCTCGGGTACGACCACGCTGGCGGAGGCGCTGGTTGTGCTCAGCCTGGCAAAACGGAGTTATCAGATCGGCATCTGGAACGATTTTTCCAGCCGGGTAAACCCCTTCATCCGGACCAGCACCCAGGAGGCGCTGGGCGTCTCCACGCTGGCCGCTGAGTATCAGGTACGCACAACCTTCCCAAACCTCAAACGGTTTATGGGCACGGGGACAGAGGATGGCGCGGGCATCCATAGTTTTCAGCGTGAGGTTGTGGACCAACTGGGGCGGAATGCGATCTCTCCGATGCTGGAGTACCTGCGGGGATTGGCGGCGCGCAAAGACGATCTGGCGAAGCGGCTCCAGGAAATAGATGCACAGGCAAAAGCGAACCCGATGCTCCCTCCAGACCTGGTGGATCATCGGGCGCTGCTCAAGGCACAGCAGCCCACGGTACAGAAGGATCTCCAGGTAGCCTTCGGATGGCTGGCGCGATCCACAGTCTATCAGAACGATTTTCTCAACGAGGATATTGTAAAGAGCATCGGCAATGCCTCCTCTGCGGAGTTGGAGGCGCAGGCGAGAGGGTTTCGCGATGCGGCCCGGTTCCGATTGGCCAATGCGCGGGAAGCCGCGCTGAATGAGACCCTCAAGAAGTATGTCCAGGCCGTGGACGATGATCTGCAACAGCAATTCGTCGAGCCGATGTTTGACCGCCTGCGCAAACGTCTTGTCATGGAGGCGAAAGTCGGCGTCGGCATCATTCAGCGCACCTCCGTTCTCGCCTCCAATCGCCTGGTGGCGCGGGTGGACCCGAGCGCCTCCGCGCAGTTGGCGGTCGGAGAGGAGCAGAATATCCTGCAGGAGACACTGCAATTGACCCAACTGATCGGGGCGGCGCAAACAGGGGGCCTGACCTCCGTATTGGGCGGCCTGGATCGCCTTCCGCCCAGCACGCCCCCCGGCGTCTATGGCATCACCACGGGCAACGTATTTCAGGTCACCCCTATCGCCGACCCGACCGGGCAGGCCCTGCGGTTTCGCTTCGATCATGTGCTCTCTTCGCCGATCCGGGAACCGAACAATACCACCAATCCGCAGTTGTCGCGGATCGAGCGCCACAGCATCAACACCGAGGTGCAGTTGAGCAACAACGAAATCCGCACGATCTCGCAGTTCGATTCGAACGCCCAGATCGGTCTGCCCACGCGCCATTCCGGAGGCATCCCGATCCTCAGAGACCTACCCGTCCTGCGCGACATTCCCCTCATCGGCTGGTTTACCGTCAGCAAAGGCCGCGCGCCGATCGTTCAGCAGAGCCTCGTTCTGGGGCAGACCAGCATCTTTCCCACCATCGGCGATGTCATCGAGTTGCTGACGCGCCCCATCTCTTTTGTGGATTTGAACCAGACGGGAGCGGCCCAGCCGCAGTCGGCGGGAGGTAAATGATGAATAATAGTTCGGGCTATATCAGCCTCTGGGAGCCCTTCTTTCAAACCGGGGCCATTTTCGTCTGTCAGGGCAACAGCATGGGGGCTAACATCGCCTTTCGCTTTGCCAATATCAACGACCATAATCTGCAGCAGGCGCTGGCTGCCAGCCCCGGCTTTGGTCCTCTGGCACAGAATTGCGATCCGCCGCCGGCAGGGAGCTTTAGAGTGAGTTTTTTGGATGATGGCAATGGTTTTGCTCTGAATATCGTCTCGCAATGAGGTTGCTGGGCATAGGGTATAATGATAGGGCATTTGTGAGGAGGAAGAAGAGACGATGCCCAAAACCATGTTTGAGAAAATCTGGGACGCGCATGTCGTCCATGAGGAGCCGGGGCAGCCCGCCCTGCTCTATATAGATCTGCATCTGGTGCATGAGGTCACCTCGCCGCAGGCGTTCGACGGGCTGCGGCTGCATGGCCGCAAGGTCCGCCGTCCGGACCTCACCGTCGCCACCATGGACCACAATGTCCCCACGACGGACCGCTCCCAGCCCATCACCGACGCTATTGCCAAGGCGCAGATGGACGCCCTCGCCCGCAACTGCGCGGAGTTCGGCATCACCCTCTACGATATTCACGACCGGCGGCAGGGCATCGTCCATGTCATCGGGCCGGAACAAGGCCTGACCCAACCGGGCATGACCATCGTCTGCGGCGACAGCCACACCAGCACCCACGGCGCGTTCGGATCGCTCGCCTTCGGCATCGGGACCAGCGAGGTCGAACACGTATTGGCGACCCAATGCCTCCTCCAGGCCCGCCCGAAGACAATGGAGATCCGGGTCAACGGCGCGCTGGGACAGGGGGTGACCGCCAAGGATGTGATCCTCGCCATCATCGGTAAGATCGGTACGGACGGCGCGACCGGCTACGTGGTCGAATATACCGGCGAGGTCATCCGCAGCCTCTCGATGGAGGGCAGGATGACGGTCTGCAACATGAGCATCGAGGCCGGCGCCAGGGCCGGAATGATCGCCCCCGACGCGAAGACCTTCGCCTATGTCCAGGGCCGTCCGTTCGCCCCGCAGGGCGGGGATTGGGAGGCCGCCGTGGCCGCGTGGAGCGCGCTCCCTACCGATCCCGGAGCGACCTTCGACACGCTGGTCGAGTTGGAGGGGGCGGAGATCGCGCCCTATGTGACCTGGGGAACCAATCCCGGCATGGTCGCGCCCATCACCAGCAGAGTGCCCGCGCCCGATGCCTATGCCAACGAATCCGACCGCCGCGCCGCCGCGCGCGCCCTCGAATACATGGGGCTGCAACCGGATACGCCCCTGCAGGAGATCGCGCTCGACAAGGTCTTTATCGGCTCCTGCACCAATGGACGCCTGGAAGACCTGCGCGCCGCCGCCGAGATCGCCAAAGGCCATAAAGTCAACCCCCATGTCCATGCGATGGTCGTTCCCGGCTCCTTCGCGGTCAAGCAGCAGGCGGAGGCCGAAGGGCTGGACACAATCTTCCGCGAGGCGGGGTTCGATTGGCGCGAGGCGGGCTGCTCCATGTGCCTGGGGATGAACCCCGATATTCTGCAGCCGGGAGAGCGCTGCGCCTCCACATCCAATCGCAACTTCGAGGGGCGGCAGGGCAAGGGAGGGCGCACCCATCTGGTCAGCCCGCAGATGGCCGCCGCCGCCGCCATCGCCGGGCGCCTGGTGGATGTGCGCGAATGGAAGAAATAGGAGACAGCATGGAAGCCTTTGTATGTGTGACCGGCATCGCGGCTCCCCTGGACCGCGTGAACGTAGATACCGACCAGATCATCCCGAAGCAGTTTCTAAAGCGGATCGAACGGACCGGGTTCGGGCAGTATCTCTTTTTCGACTGGAGATACCTATCCGATGGCGAGACGCCCGATCCCGCTTTTGAACTGAACGCCCCGCAACTGCAGGGCGCGACCATCCTGCTCGCGGGCAAAAACTTCGGTTGCGGCTCCTCGCGGGAGCATGCGCCCTGGGCCTTGCAGGACTACGGCTTCCGTGCGATCATTGCGCCCTCCTACGCGGATATCTTCTATAATAACTGCTTCAAGAACGGGCTACTGCCCGTCATCCTGCCGGAAGCCACGGTGCAGACGCTGCTGGAGCGGGCGAAGGCGACACCGGGATACCAGTTGACCGTGGATCTCCAGACGCAGACGGTCACCGATGCGCACGGTTTCTCCGCGTCGTTTGAAGTGGATGCGTTTCGCCGCCACTGCCTGCTGAACGGTCTGGATGACATCGGTCTGACCCTGCAGAACGCGGGGGCTATTGCCGATTATGAAGCGACGCGTCCGCACTGGATGCGAGGCGTCGGCACAAAAAGTCCGCTTTTTAACGTGAAAAGCGGGTAAAAATTGAACTTTTGCCGTCCAGACCACGTCCCTAACAGAATAGGTTCGTCGTTTTATTAAAATCCGGTTAAAAAACCGCTTGACATTCTACCCCGGTCGGTTTATAATGTTATCCATGTATCGAAGTTTTCGATGCTTCCATCCTCCGGCAGCCCAGCGAGGCTGTTGTCCCCTACAATGATGTAGACGCATGCGTGCCTGTCCGCAGGCCGCAGCGAACGCACATAGTGCTAACCTTGTATTCCTAAAGCAGCCTTCCCTGCTCGTAACGAACCAATTCGGAATGAACGCGGAAAAGCGCTGCTACAGGCCATCGAAGAACAGACGCAAACGTCAGGCGCAGGTTGTGGAAACCGTTCGAAAGACATCAAGGTCAGTATCACATGGTAAGTTCGTGCAACTGGCTCCGAACGCTCTCTCAAAAAACGTGTTCACTCATTCGCAATCTTTAACGTCGTGCTGCTCTTATCGCAATTGCTCCGCAGCTTGAACCTGGCAGAGACTTCGCGTCTGTTGTAACGTCCGTTGAGGACATCACAAGTAAGGGGGTTTGTATGAAGTTACGACAAGGCAATGGTTTTACACTGATTGAATTGCTCGTGGTGATTGCGATTATCGCGATCCTCGCGGCGATTCTCTTCCCGGTCTTTGCCCAGGCCCGCGAAAAGGCGCGGCAGACTACCTGCCTCTCCAACGAGAAACAGCTCGGCCTCGCCGAGATGATGTACGTTCAGGATTACGATGAGACATACCCGCTCGCAGACGTATGGTTCAGCTACGACTGGGGGGGAGGCTACTCGGGCGGTTTCTGGGAAAACGCAGCGGACGTGCCGCCCTACTACGACTTCGAGAAGTCCTTCTGGGCGAACGCGATGCAGCCCTACATCAAGAACATGAATATCTTCGCGTGCCCGTCCGCCATCACCTACACTTATCCGGGCTACAGCAACTTCTCCTACACTTACAACGGATTACTGCATGCCGAAGCGATGGCAGGCGTCAACACAGCGGCCCAACTGCCCGTCTTTTGGGAGGGATTTGGGAAAACCAGCGAACTAGGCTACGCCTATTCCTTACCGTACCTCAACTGTGACGTCAGTCCCACCTGTCGTTACCAGCCCCCCGTACAAGGTTGCAATGGGGAATCCCCGTATGGCGGCGGAACAGGAGCGGCAAGCTACCTATACGAGTCGTATCCCACCGCCTGGGTGCATGCTCAAGGGATGAACTTCGAGATGGCGGACGGCCATGCGAAGTTTCGCGTTCTGGGGCCGGCTGGCGCGAGCCAGTGGGACTACAGTTTTGAGAGCGGTGGCCACTACTTAAACGATCCCAAGATCAATCCCTGGGCCGGTTATGGAAGCACGGGCCTGGGAGTATATCCGAACTTAGATCCGTTTGATTGCCATACGTATCAGTTCCGACCGGACTGGGATGGCAAGTAGGCTTCGCATCGCGCTTTCATCATTCGAGGCTGGTTGGGCCTGCTGCCCCTCCGGTAAGAGGTCGGAAGCCGGAGGCTTAGCCCCGTTCAGGAGAACTTTGCAGTGAAAAATCAGGTTAATATGCCTGTCGCCATTGGGCTGGTGGTTGTCTTCCTCATCGTTGCCGTCTCCACAGGCCTGTTTCTGGTCAACCGTCAGGATAGGCCGCCTGCGCCGGATGCCCGCGAAATGGAGCAGCATCTGAAAGACCATCCATTGCCCTATGGTATGCCGATCCAGATGGTTCAGGGACAGCAACCTGGTTTACCGCATGGAGCCGGAGGAATGCCCGCTCCACCACCTGGAATGCGACCTGGAATGTCGGGTGGAATGCCAGGGATGCCTGGCGGAATGCCTGGTCGGCCTGGAATGGCGGGGATGCCTGGCGGAATGCCCGGTCGGCCTGGAATGCCAGGGATGCCTGGAGGGGGAATGCCCGGTCGACCTGGGATGCCGGGAATGCCTGGTGGAATGCCCGGCCAACCGGGAATGCCGGGGATGCCTGGAGGGGGAACGCCCGGCCAACCGGGAATACCTCCAGGAGTTACGGTAAGTCCGGACGGAACCGTTACCGGATTGCCTCCCGGCGTCAAGGTTACTCAGACCAAGGGAACTTCAGCAGACACGAAGGACAGCGGCTCCAAGAACGCAAAGCCGTGATTACTTGATGGCGCCCCGCCTCTCAGGAGGGACGCTGCGCTCTCATAAGTGTGCTTTCATTTCGATAGGAGGTTTCTATGTGCCGTCGTACACGAACCGGTTTCACTCTCATCGAACTCCTCGTCGTCATCGCGATCATCGCGACCCTGGCGGCGATCCTGTTTCCGGTATTTGCCCAGGCCAGGGAGAAGGCCCGGCAAACCTCATGCCTATCCAACGAAAAACAGATTGGATTGGCCCTGATGCAGTATGTGCAGGACTACGATGAGACCACTCCTCAAGGTTCAGCCGAGTATACCTATACGTGGAGCGATGGAAACGGGAATAGCTATTCCTACTCTTACCCGATCCCTGGCGCGGGCTGGGCAAACGAGCTCAACCCCTATACCAAAAATTTCCAGATCTTCAAATGCCCGGATGATCCCACTGCCGCCGTGGCAGCAAACGGTCAGTACCCGGCGCAGTACCCGGTTTCCTACTTCTACAACGTGCTCGCATCTCAGTATGGTGAAGGTCTGCGACTGGCTCAATTCAACGGCGTCTCCAAAACCATCCTGATCGGCGAGGCTTATGGCGCAACTGCCAGCCTGGGCATGCCCGGTGAATTCCCGACGGGAGCGAACGGTAATTATTCTCCCGCGGGCGATGACTACACCGCCCTGTATGCCAATTCGAACTATAGCAACGGGAGTGCGCTCTTCGATACCGGCTATGTGGGATGCCCTGGCGCCCTCAATCCCTCCCTGTACCGAGCTCCAACAGGACGTCACTCCGGCAGTTCCAACTTCTTGATGGCGGACGGCCATGCCAAATGGCTCTCGCGTGGGGCGGTCTCCGCCGGATATCAGCAAGGGGTACCGGGCGCCGATGCACAGTGTTACACCTACACCTACAGTTGGGGCGGCCAGACCTACACCTACTCCTATTCCTATATGTGCAGCGCCACGAGTAGCTCGTGCGGCGCCACTTTCGATTACCAATAGAGACGTCGAGTGAACATGGCCCATTTCGTCCGCCCTGCCGAGGCGGCGAAAGGGTGCGACTTCATCAAGATAGCTCTCCCGAAGTGAATCGGAAACTCGGAACACGCAACCGGGGCAGGAATTCCTGCCCCGGTTGCGTGTTCCGGTTCTGATGCTAACTTGTTGTCCATTTTGAAGAAGAGAGTAGGAAAAACCGATGCGACGCCTCTCTTGCCCAGAAGCAGAGGAGGCATCAGGGGTGCGAGACGGTGACGGCGGTATCCACCTTCTCGACGCGGAGCGCCTGGGTTTTTCCGTCCGGCCAGCGAATGGAGAGCGCAACCGGACCGGTCGCATCCCCCAGCCCGAAGTGAGCAAGCGGCTCACGGGCCGAGAGGACGCTGCCGCAGGTCCGGATCTCGCGGAGTTGCGACTGTCCATTCACCGTAAGCGTCACCAGCGCGCCGAGGCCGAAGCGGTTCGGGCTGTTGGGCGCGTTCAGGCGCACATCCAGCCAGTGGCGCGGGGGCGTCTGGTTCTCCAGCAGCACCGCCTCGCCCTCCAGGTTGCAGATCAGCACGTCTACGCGACCATCGCGATTGTAGTCGCCGAACGCCAGGCCCCGCCCGACGAGCCGCAGGTCGGAAACCGCCCCCAACTTTGCAGAGACATCCGTAAAGCGTCCCTTCACATTATGAAAGACCTGGATCGGTTGCGCGTACGTCTCGGAGCTGTCGAAGTCGTGCACATTGTCGCGCACATGCCCGTTGGTCACCATCAGGTCGAGCCAGCCGTCGTTGTCGAGGTCGGCAAAGCCGACGCCGAATTTCACGTAGGGCATGGTGGGCGGGCCTAATCCGGTCGCATTGCTGGTCACGGTAAACAGGCCGTTGCCATCATTATGGTAGAGGCTGATCGCCTGCGCAAAGTAGGTGGTTACTACCAGATCGAGTTTGCCATCGTTGTCGTAATCACCGGAGTCCACGCCCATCCCGCCCTGAAGATGGCCCTGGGCGTCGCCCTGCGTTCCGCTGGCATAGCCTCGGTTCTCCCATTGTCCCGCCTTATTCCTCACCCACAGGTCGCCTTGCATCATATCGTTCGCCAGGTAGAGCGCCGGCTGCCCGACGCCCATCAGGTCGGAAGCGAGCGCCCCCCAGGTCTTCCCCGTATCTTTCCAATCCGGAACGGCCCGGAAGTGGCGGCCATCCGTATTGAGAAAGAGTTTGCCGGAGAGGGGCTCATAGATCTCCGGGCCGCAGGCGGATCGGACGTTTCCCACCTCGCAGATCTGCTTGGTCTGCTGGTCGAACTTCAGGTACTGGGAGACATAGAGATCCAACTTCCCGTCGCCATTGAAATCGGCGAAGGCTGCGCTCAGGCTCCAGTCCAACCCGGTAAGGCCACTCTCCTGAGTTACATCCTGAAACTTACCGCCGCCCAGGTTCCGATAGAGGGCGAAGCAGTGATAGCCCGTCAGGAAGATGTCCGGAAGCCCATCGCCGTCATAGTCACCGACGGCGCAGCCCATCCAGTAGCGATGGGGATCGAGGCCGCTCTGCGCGGTGACATCTTTGAAGGTGCCATCGTGTTCATTGTGGTAGAGAGCGACGTTGTACGGCCCCACGAGCAGAATGTCGGGCCAGCCGTCGTTATCGTAATCCAGGAAGGCGCAGCCGCCTCCCGAGGTCTCCAGAATGGTCAGGGGCGATTTGCGATTGTGGCCGAGTTTGAAGTGGATCCCCGCTTGCTGCGTGACGGGGACGAAGCGAAATGGCGGGTTCTCCGCAGGCAGCAAAGGTGTCTGAGAAGGTGGGGGCGGAGCTGAGAGGTGAGGCGATGGGGTGCAGCCTGGGAGCAAGCAGAGCAGGCAAAATAGCGTGAGGAAGAGCATTGGCGTGTCACGTCTCATGGTTGCCCTTGCGGTATTTGCGCCCGAAGCAACTTCAGCCGCTGTTGTACCTGGGTCGAATGGGGATCCAGTTGCAGCGCATT
>DATGIG010000235.1:0-23477 GCA_035295825.1 Chthonomonadaceae bacterium
CAAGGCCCCGCCGGAAATTACTCTGCCCTGAATGACCTCGTAAATCCTCCGCCAACAGTCTCCCCTCTCCCAGAATGGGGGAGGGGAAGGGGGTGGGGGGCAAAGTTGTAAGGAGCAACACACACCATGCTGCGCCTGGTACAGATTATCCACCCCTCCGAGGGTCGCCGCGTCGCCGTGGTCGAGGAACCACGCCTGCGCCTGCTGTGTACCTATACGACCCTCTATGCCTGCGCGAACACCGTACTGGAGCAGGGAGAGCGCCTCTCCACCTTCGTCGCCTCCGACCTCTCCGAGGCGACGCTGGACTACGACTCGATCTATTCCGGGAGTTCGGACTGGCGGCTCCTGCCCCCCTTCGACCACCCCGAGGAGCCGGCCCGCTGCCTCGTCAGCGGGACCGGGTTGACGCACCGCAAAAGCGCCGCCAACCGGGCTGCGATGCACCAGACCAGGGCGCATGAGGAGATCACCGAGAGCATGCGGATGTACCAGTGGGGCGCGGAGGGAGGGCGGCCACAACCGGGAGAGATCGGCGCGCAGCCAGAATGGTTCTATAAGGGCAACGGGCTGATCGTGAGGGCCTGCGGAGAGATGCTGGACGTGCCGGATTTCGCGGAGGATGGCGGCGAGGAGCCGGAGGTGGTCGGCGTCTATCTGGTAGGGAAGAATGCACAGCCCTATCGCGTCGGCTTCGCCATCGGCAATGAGTTCTCCGACCACATTCTGGAGCGGAAGAGCTATCTCTACCTGGCTCCCTCCAAGCTGCGCGTCTGCGCGATGGGGCCGGAACTGCTGGTAGATGCTCCCTTCGACCACGTATCGGGAACCGTCCGTGTGGAGCGTGCGGGGCAGACCGTCTGGTCCCATGACATCACGACCGGGGAGGACTACATGGTACATACCCTGGCGAACCTGGAGTACCACCACTTCAAGTACCCGGCGCACCGTCGGCCCGGCGACGTCCACCTCCACTTCTTCGGTGCGGACGCGTTCAGCTTCGGGGCGGGGATCGCTCTGGAGGAGGGGGATATCATGGAGGTCGCCTGGACGCCCTACGGCAGGCCGCTGCGCAATCCGGTCCACATCGACCGCACCCCGCCCCACTATGTCGCCGTGAAGCCCCTCTAAAAAATCGCCCCGAAATCACTTCTTAGAGGCGGGGCTCACCGGAGCGAGCACGCGCACGGTCGCAATGCGATCCCCCTGCTTGATGGCGTCCATCACTTTCAGGCCGCGCTCCAGCGTCATGGTCCGATCCTGCTTTTCGCCGGGCTTCGGCTTCGGAAGCTCCTCGATCCCGGAAACGACTTTGCCGAACTCCGTATAGGCGTAATCGAGGGAGTGGTTGGTATCCAGGTTGAAGAAGAACTGGCTGTCGTTGCTATCTACCTTCGCGCCGCGCGCCATTCCCACGGTTCCGCGCTCATGGATGCCGCCCGGCTCCAGAACGACGGGGTTATTGGAGCCGCCGTTGCCCAACCCAAAACGGTTGGTGACCTCCTGATCGGAGAGATCCCGGATCTTCGCGCCGTCCACATTCCGGGACTTGGGATCGCCCATCTGGGCGACATACCCTTTGATGACCCGATGAAACAGGAGATGGTCGTAGAACTTGCTGGTCGCCAGGGCCACAATGTGGGCGCAGGTCTTAGGTGCGGTCTTGGTATCCAGTTCGACGATGAGCGTCCCGCGCCCTTCGATCACGATGCTGAGGCGAGGAGGGGCCGCCGCCTTGGCGGGCGGCCCGGCGACGGTCGCCTGCGTCACCAGGGCCACCGCCGCCGAAACCAGCAGCAAACCGACGCCACGGAGCGGGGAACGCATCCGCATTGCGCCGGAAAAACCTAAAAACCCCATGAAGTCGGAGGCTCCTTCCCTACCGTCGAGTATCCCCACGCCTGACCCTCAGTTGAGTTTCAGGCTCTTGATCTTGTCGCCCAATTTGATACTGGGCAGCACGTCCATCCCCTGGATCACCTGTCCGAACACGCAGTATTCGCCGTCCAGGCCGGAATTGTCGTCGGTGTTGATATAGAACTGGCTGTCCGCGGAATCCAGGTCCTGGGAGCGCGCCATGCCGATGCTGTACTTTTTATGAGGCAGGAGGACCTCCAGCGGGACCGTCTTGCCGGAACCATGCTCCCCGATATGCGCCGCCGTGAAATTTCCCGGATCCACGCCCTTGGAGTACGGATCACCCATCTGGATCACGGCGGGTTTCGACGGCACGATGCGATGGACTTTGATGCCGTCATAGAAGTGCTGCTTGATCAGGTCGGTGATGTGCGCAACGGATTTCGGCGCCGCCTTGGGATAGAACTCCAGCACGAGGGTCCCACGCCCCTCGATCTCCATCGTGGCGCGGACCGCGCCCTCCTTCACCTTATCGAACGCCTGCGGGCTATGATCCACCTGGGCCTGGCGCTTATCGTGAGCCGCCTTCTCGGCGTCCGCCTTCTGTTGCTCATCTTCGGCTTCTTTCTCTGCAGGCGGCGGATCTCCACCGGGATGCACCGATGAAGCGAACCAGGCCACCCCGATCGCCACCGCCAAGAACACAATGATCAGTAAAAAAGGACGATTGGACAATGCATCTCCTCCAGAGGGCGGAGCGGCTTACGGCTTCTCTGCCCGCTACCCTCTTGATAATCATTGAAATGCCGCGCAGGCACTCCGTTCTCCTACCGCGTGCATACCGGAACATGCGTCGCGATTTCGCCGCTTTCACCGGGACGCCGGACAGGCGCGTGAAAGCCCTTCGTACCGTATACGGGAAGTCGGGATCGAATCGTTTCTTAGCGGGCAAAAACCTCACCCTATACTCTTACTTTTGAAGCGAAGGGGTGGTCCGCCAGGCAAGGTTAACGCGCGGTCTCGCCCTCACGGGCGAGCGCCAGGAAGCTCTCATAGCGCCGTGTGGAGACCAGGCCCGCAGCGACTGCGTTCTTGAGGTTGCAGCCCGGTTCGTTCTCATGGCGACAATCGCGAAAACGGCAGGGCGTCTCCAGGAAGGGAACAAACTCGATAAAGCATTCGATCAGCTCCTCGCGGGCCATACGGAGCAGCTCCAACTGGCGTAGGCCGGGGGTGTCCGCAACCCAGCCGCCGCTCTCCAGAGGGATCAATTCCCGCACCGTAGTCGTATGGCGCCCTTTGAAGGTGACCTCGCCGACCACGCCGGTTCCCAGCGCCAGGCCGGGCTGGACGGCATTGAGCAGGCTGGACTTGCCCACGCCCGACGGCCCGGTAAAGGCGGAGATGCGCCCGCGCAGCGCTGTGCGTAGCTCCTCGATGCCCAGGTTCGCTTTCGCGCTGGTGGCAATGACCCGATAGCCGATCCGCGCAAACTCCCTGAACGCCTCCTGAAACGCCGCTTCCCCCACCCGGTCCCGCTTATTGGCGAGGATAAGGGGCTGCAGGCCGTTGGATTCAGCAGCGGCGATCCAGCGATCGATGCGCCAGAGGTCGGGGTTCGGTTCGGCGCAGGCAAAGACGATGACGAGTTGGTCGAGGTTGGTGATGAGGGTCTGTTCGCGGCCCCGGAAGCCGGAACGAACGAAGCGGGTGCGGCGGGGCAGGACAGCTTCGATAATGCCGGTCTGCGCATCGATCGGCAGAAAGCGGACGCGGTCGCCCACGGCGGCGACATCCACGTTGTGCGGCTGCTTGGCGTGTGTGACACGCCGGGGTTGGCTGCCGCTGGTGGAGTAGGTAAATCGCTTCTTCAGGTTCCCCCGCAGGGTACAGAGGAGCATGCGCGGATGGCTGTCTTTGTCGGTATCGGCCTGAACGTGGTACTGTCCGCTGGTGATCTTCAGGACGATGCCTTCAAACGCGCCCTCCGCATTCGGCTCGGTATCGAGCCTCTCCACGTCTCGACCGGAAACAAAGGAAACATTTTTTGCGATGGTTCGGTTCTCCTCATGACTCGGTGGCAAGTGTCGGCGCTCTTCACGCCAGGCCCTGAAACGCAAAACGCCTCCGGGGCCGGCTTCATCAAGCCTACCGGGGCGCAGGAGTCGCACAAACCGAACGGATTGAGGACGGCATTGGAATTTCGGTTGATCGGTTCTCCTTCCCGGAACGAACGCTGGAAGACTGACAGGCGATTCCTGTGGGCGTTCGTGGCTTTGTCGTCGTACAAACGGGCCTTGCTAAACAGCCACACTCAGTATACCATACTTCGGGATATCTTGCTTTCTCCTACAGGTCAATGGCATAATAGTAGCGAGGAGAGACCGATGCCCAAGCCCCAGACCACGAAGTCCCCGGCGTCCATCGCCGACTTGCTGGCCCAGGCCACGCCGGAAGCCGCCGATGCGCTCCGCGACCTGGCCGAGACCACACCCGATAAAGAGACCCGCAAAGAGGCCCGCCGCGCCCTCTTTCGTTTGAGCCAGAGCGGGATCGCGCCGACGAAGCGTGCCGCCGCACCCACCCCCGCCGCCCAGAAGCCCGATATGCTGCGCGTCTTCGCCAGCGCCATCGATGGCGCGGGCAATCGCCTGCTGCTCTTCCTGCTGTCCGATCCCGATGGCGGCTCCCCCACCCTGGTTCAGATCCTCTTTAACGATGAGCAGGGCATCCAGGATGTCGGCGTCAACCGCATGCCGCGCCGGGAGGTGGATACGCGCGTCACCCGCTTCCTCGACCAGTTGGAGCAGGGCCTCGCCCTCGCCGAAATCGAACCGGAGTATGGCCGGTGGCTGCTGGCGCAGGCGCGGGCCATCAATCAGCGCCTCTCGCGCACCACCCCAGGCGGTTTCCTCGACCTGCTGCCCCGCATCGGCGAACCCCATGCGCGCTTCGATCAATCGCCCATCTACGCCCAGTTCCCCGCCGAGACCGTCGCCAACGACCTGACCCTCGCCCGCGCCCCGGAAGACCTCTTCGCGCTCGCCTGGTTCGACGCCTGGTTCCTGGACGCCCGCGATGCCGTGCCCTGGCTCGAACCCTGGGAGGGCGTGGATTCGGGAACCCTGATCGTCACCGAGGACGTCAAACAGGAGAGGCGGGAGCGCATCCTCACGGACGCGGTCGGCACACTGTTGACGCCGGAACTGCGGGCTCACTATGTTTCCCGGCTCGAAGAGAGCGCCGACGTGCTGCGCCGGCGCGAGAAGACCACGGAAGCGAAGCAAGCCCTCTACCACGCCATTCAGCTCGCCTCCGAGCGGCCTGTCACCGAGGTCCCATTCGCCCGAGAGCTCATCCGCCGCACCATCGTCGCCGCCCTCGAACTCGTTCACGAAAGCCAGGCCCGAGCCGCCCAAAGGGAGAAGATCGAACGTCCGTGACCCAGACACTCATTCCCATCCACACCGGGCGCAAAAGCCCTTACATGCTGGAAATCACCCGGCACGACGCGTGTATCACCCGATTGCCCACCGCTCTCCATGGGGCGACCCTCGTTCATATCACCGACTTTCACGGCGGGTTCGGCAATACTGAGCCGGTCTTCGAAGAGGCCATTGCCCGCGTCAACGCCCTGAAGCCCGACCTGATTCTCTTCACCGGCGACTATATCAACGATACCAACCGCAACGACTTTCCCATCCATGAGATCCTGGGGCGCTTCGAGGCGCGGCTCGGCGCGTATGGCTCCTTCGGCAACCACGACCACCGGCGCGGCATCGTTGCCACCCGCCGTGCGGTCGAACGGGGCGGCGTCCGCGTCCTCCATAATGAAAACGTTTGTATCGCCGACGGCCTCTGGCTGGCTGGGGTGGACGACTACTATGAGGGCAAACCCGACCTGCCTCGCACCCTCGCCGGCATCCCGGAAGACGTGACCCCCATCGTCCTCTCCCACAATCCTACCTTCATCGAGAAAATCGACCGCGACCTCTTCATGCTCTCCGGCCACACCCACGGCGGCCAGATCGTCCTGCCCCTGCTCAGCGCGCGTCTGATCGTCAAGCTCCACCTCCATTGCAACCAGGTCGCCGGATGGTACCACTACGGACGCTCGCATATCTATGTCAACCGCGGAATCGGCGTTACCGGAAAGCCCTTCCGCTACAACTGCCCCGCCGAGATCGCAGTCTTCCGCCTGCTGCGAGGGGCGGGGGCGAAGGAGTGAGCGCAAGGCCGCATTTTGGATTTGTGCTGGAGCAGACGCTGGGGCATGTGACGCACGGGCAGAACCTGGCCCGGCGTGTGGAGGCAGAACCCGATGTCTGTCCGGTATGGATGCCGATTGCGCCGCATCGACAGGACCTCTGGGAGCGCCTGCCCGGCGTGCGCGGCAACTGGTCGCTCAAAGGCAGTTTGAGGGCAAGGGATGCGCTGATAAGGACGATGCAGGAGCAGAAGTTGGATGCGCTGTTTGTGCATACGCAGACGGTGGCGCTGTTCGCTCTCTCGTTTATGCGACGCATTCCCACACTGCTCTCGCTGGACGCCACTCCGCGCAACTTCGACCGGATCGGCGCGGCCTATGGGCACCGCACCGATGAGAATAGCTGGCTGGAGCGGCGGAAGTTCGCCTGGCACTGCCGCACCTTCGCGGCGGCGACAGAGTTTATTGCGTGGAGCGCCTGGGCGAAAACGTCGCTCGTGCAGGAGTATGGCGTCCCTGCCGAGAAAATAGCGGTCGTTCCGCCGGGCATAGACCTCCGGCTCTGGGACGGCAAGCGCGATCCGGACAGAGAGGGGGGGTCGGTCCGCCTGCTCTTTGTGGGAGGCGACTTCCAGCGCAAGGGAGGGCCGCTGCTGCTGGAGGCGTTTCGCAGTGGGTTGGCGGAGACCTGCACGCTCGATATTGTTACCCGAGATCGGGAGGTGGAGCAGGAGCTACAGGCCGTGGAGGGGGTCCGCGTCCACTGCGATCTGGACGCCAACAGCGAAGGCATGCGAAGGCTCTATGCGCAGGCCGACCTTTTTGTGCTGCCGACCCTGGGCGACTGCTTACCTTTAGCGCTGCTGGAGGCGCTGGCATCGGGGCTGCCCGTAGTGGCGACGGAGGTGGGGGCGCTGAGCGAGGCGGTCCTCACAGGCGAGAACGGCCTGCTTGTGCCGCCGGGCGACGTGCCGGCGCTCCAGCAGGCGATCTATGCCCTGACGACGGATGCGTCGCGACGCCGGGCGTTTGCCCAGGCCGCCCGCCGACATGCGGAAGCGCGGTTTGATGCGCAAAGCAACTATGGCACGATTCTTGCAAAGATGAAAGCATTGGCGTACAACCGATAGACAGAAGTATAGAAGGTGAACAGTCCCCATTCCAATCCGAGAGTGTTACTGCTGATTCCAAGCGTTGTCCGGGAAGACAACGTGGATGGCACGGACGATAGCGGCCCACAACGCGACTATTTTGCGCTCCAGTCCGCCCTCCACGCCGATATTCTCGACTACTCCGCATTGGAGGCCGCGTCCATGCCTGCCCTGGCGCGTCTGGCCTGCCGCGCCGGGCGCGATGTCGCCCTGGCCGCAATGGGCTACTCCCAACGCCACAATTATGATATAATATTCTCAAACGGCGAAAACGTCGGCATTCCACTGGCGCTGTTACTCAAACGGGATCGCAGCCGTCCTGCCCATGCTCTGATCGGGCACCGGCTCTCGGCAAGGAAAAAACGGCTCTTTCTCCGCGCCCTCCATCCCCAAATGGATGCGCTCTTCCTCTATGCGGCGCCCCAGTGGAACTATGCCCGACAGGAACTGGGGATCCCCGAAGCAAAGTTGCATCGGATCCCGTTCCATGCCGATCATCGCTTTTTTCGACCCCTGCCCCCCGTGCCGGAGGCTCCCGAGCGCCTGATCTGTAGCGCCGGGCTGGAATGGCGTGACTATCCCACCCTCGTCGAGGCCGTGCGCGGCCTGGACGTGAAGGTTCGGATCGGCGCTGCCAGTCCCTGGAGCCGCTGCCGTAATGAGATGCAGAACCGTCCGCTCCCGCCCAACGTTACCGCGCAACGCTATCCGTATGGAGCGCTGCGCCGGCTCTATGCCGATGCCCGCGCCGTGGTCGTGCCTCTGTACGAGACCGACTTCCAGGCCGGCATCACCACCATTCTGGAGGGGATGGCGATGGGCAAGCCCGTGATCGCCACGCGTACCACCGGGCAGGGCGACACCGTGTGTGATGGGGTCAATGGCTTGACGGTCCCGCCGGGCGATGCGCCGGCGCTCCGGCAGGCCATCCTGCGCATGCTGGCAAACCCGGAAGAGGCCGCCTGCCTCGGCGCGCAGGCCCGCCGGGAACTGGTCGAGAACTATACGCTGGACCACTGGGTCGAGCGGATCGTCTCCGTGATGCACACCCTACCGGACCCTCGCGCCCGTTGTACCGCAAGCGCTGCGACGGCAGAAAGGAAGAAGTAATGCGTTATGTCACTCCGGTAATCATCTGCCTTCTGGTGCTGTCGGGCATCATGAACATGATCCTGTTCCTGAAATACCGCGCGGCGCGCACCATCCTCAGCGTCAACGGACAGAGCGTCACCAAGGCCACGATGTACGGCTACCTGGAGCAGCAGTATGGTCCCTCCTTCAAGGCGATGATGGTCCGGCGCTTGATGATCGACCAGGAGGCGCATGCGCAGGGCGTCGCGCCCACCGATGACGAGGTAGATGAGCAGTTCAATCGCGAGCGGGAGCTGACGTGGCAGTTTGCCAAACAACTGGCGGATAACCCCTGGATGGCCGAGGAGTTCAAAAACCAGATCCGCGAACAGCAGGAGCAGGAGGCGCTGCGCGCCAAGGATATCCCGGTGACGGACGAAGAGTTGAAAGAGGAGTATGCGACCTACCCGCAGCGCTACGACACCCCCAACAAAGCCCACTGCCTGGTCGCAGTCATCCTCAGCGAGGCCCATACCGAAGACATTCGCCGCCGCATGGAGCAGACGGCGCCGCCGATCAGCCCCCTCTCCATCCGGCAGGAGTTTCCGCGCGAGGTCACCTTTATCGGAGACAACTACCGCTATACCTTCCTCCAGGCATTCGGAACGCAGGACAATCAGCGGATCTTCACCATGACCCCCAAGGAGGTAAAGGTGCTGGATGCGCCCCCCGAGTTGGCGCAACTGGGCGCGCGCAAGCTGATCGTCCGCCTCGAAGACAACCAGGTCGGGCATCGCGCCGACCTGAACGACCCAAAGATCATCCAGAAACTCCGACACAATGTGGCCTTGCGCCATGCCAGGCCGTATCCGGAACTGCTCTCCACGCTCTGGGCCAAGGCCCGGCTGGACTTCGATGATCCCAACGACCGGGTCAGCGTCGAGCATATCCTGTTCCCGGAGCGGGTGACTACGACAACGGAGGCAGGAAAGCAGTAGCCCTGTGCGGCATCGCTTCCCCGGAGGGGAGCATCCGTCGGCAAACGCGCGTCGTCCCGCCCAGCGGGCGGACCCTCTATGGAGACCTATATGAGCAGCATTCCCGCCAGCAGCGTTCCTGCCCTAAAACCGATCCATAAATTCTGGTACGCGCTCCCGCTCCTGGTCGCCGTCGGGCTGGTCAGCATCCTCTACCGGAGCGCGTTTGCCTGGTGGTGGGAGGAGTGGACCTCGCCGGGAAGCTTCTATGCGCACGCGATCTTTGTGCCCTTCTTTGTGGGCGTCATGATCTGGCGCAACCGGGAGAAGTTCCGCTCTGTAGCGTGGAGGCCCTCCTGGACCGGGCTGTGGCCGTTCGGACTGGCGATGCTCTTGCTGCTGATAGGCCAGCGCCTGGATGTCACCGCCGTACAGTCGCTCTCCTTTATGCTGCTGCTGTTCGGCGTCGTTCTGCTGATCCTGGGGAAGAAGTATACCGGCATCCTGCTGTTTCCGCTGCTGTTTATCGTGATGATGATGCCGCTCCTGCCCGACCAGCTTATCAACATCATCGCGTTCCCGATCCAGATGCGCTCCGCCTCGCTCGCCACCTTCCTTCTGAACCTGATGACGCTCCACTCGGTCCAGCATGGCACCCTGATCCAGATGGACAACTACCAGATGGCGGTCGAACTCCCCTGCAGCGGCTTTAAGACCCTGATCTCGCTGATCACCTTTACCGCCGCATTCGCCTACCTGGTGGAGGGCAAACTGTGGAAACGCTGGACTCTGTTTCTGACCACCATCCCGCTCAGCCTGTTCATCAATGCCCTGCGCATCACCCTCATCGGGGTCGTCGGAGACCTCATCAGCAGGCAGGCGGCGGCCACGTTCCACGACTACAGCGGCTTTATCGTCCTGACGCTGGCGTTCCTGTTCCTATTCAACTTCGCGCGGATGCTGCGCTGCGAGCGGTTCCTGGGGATCCCGCTTACGGAGGAGCAGGAGCGGCGCGACCGGGAGGCGGAGAAGGCGGCTGCGGACGCTTCAGAAACAGCGCGCGCTAACGCGCCGGGCTGGCTCGCGCTCGGTATCCAGGGGGTGCGCAACCTGCTGGGCTGGCGACCCACCCGAGAGCAATTGGGACGCGTCCTACCCTTTGCGCTGGTCATTAACCTGGCCCTGCTGGCGGCACTGGGAGCGCAAGGGGTCGTGACCCGAGGGCTGCATCCGGAACCGCCTATCGCCACCACCCAGGTCCCGCTGACCTTCTCCAAGGACGGCGTCACCTGGCAGAATGTCACGCTCCAGGTCGACCCGGTCGCACATACCGCCCAGGTCGTATACAAGACGGACCCGGATCGGGATCGACTACCGAAAGAGGCGCAGGATGCGCTCAGCCCCAGCCGGGTCATCAACCGGGACTACGCCGGCTCGGACGGCTCGATCCTGCACCTGTTTATCACGGCGGGCAACGGGCGCAAGACCTTCCACGACCCGCACGCCTGCTCGATGGGAGCAGATGCCCGGCTGACCGATCAGGAGTTGGTGGACATCCCCTCCTCCCAGGGCACGCTACGCGTCCTGGAGACCTACTACCAGAAGGCCGACCAGCCCTACGAGTACATCATGATGTACTGCTATGTCATCGAAAACAAGCAGGTCGTACACTCCAAGGAGGACATGCGCAACGCCATCATCCGCCAGATGGTCTTCGGCGATGCAGGCAAACCCTCCTACTTCATCCGCATCATGCACCTCTCCGCCGGGGTGGATCACAACAAACGGGAGCAGACGCAGCGCTTTATCAGCGCGCTCTGGGAGCAGATCGAACCGGTCATCATGGGGAGGGTGAAGGGTCTTCCGGAGCCGGAACCCCAGCCGCTCCCGGAGACGAAGCCCTAGCAACCGACTTGTCGGTCAATGCCTCGCTCCGAATCCCCGCGCAACGGCAGAATCCCCGGATTCATTTCAGAGTTCTTTGAGAGTTTCCCTGTAGAATGGGTTGATATACCACCCATCAAGGAGGGACTCTCGATGCAATCCACATGCAACACCATTTCCGCCGCGCGATCCCTTGCGGTCGCCTGCGCGTTGGGTATCGGCCTGGCCTGCGCCGGATGCAGCCATGGGAGCGGAACCGTAACCACCACCAATACGACAGGCGGGAACAGCGCAGGAAATAACCAGACTGGAAATAACCAGAGCGGTAGCGGAACTACCACACTCACCCCGCATGTTTCCCCCACCATGCCGGGAGTTCCCACCGGCGTCACGGGCGACATTGGTGCGGGACGGGCGTATGTCACTGTGCTTCAGCAGGATAAGACAGGCCACATAACAGGAGGCACGGTTGTCGTCCTGGATCTGGCGACGGACGCAATTGTCACATCCATCTCTACCCTGACCGCAAGCCAGTATCCCCCTCGTTATCCTACCCTGAATACGGGGACCAAAAAGTTGTACTTTGGGCTGGGCGACAGGGTCGGCATCGCGGACGTCAGTAAGAACACGCTTCTGAAAACCATCAAACTGCCGCAACAGTACGAAACGGTGTCCGACGTCGCCGTTGATCCGACCACCAATCGCGTCTATATCGCCTGTGGCAACGTCGGAGCCTCGCCCACGGTGGCTATTATTGACGGAGCCGCCGATACGATACTGAAAGAGGTACCCGTTGCGCAAGGCGGTCTGTACATCCGCGTGAACCCGGCCACGCATCGGGTTTTCGTCGGCGCGCAGGACTATACCGACCCCTCCGATACGACGCCTTGCAAGATCTATGAGTTGGCAGGGGACACAGGAGCGCTCATCTCCACCAATGCCTATGCGGGAGTCCTGAATGGGATCGCACTCTGCGGCGCAACCAACCAGTTGGCTGTGAGCGTCTCTCCGGGCTATAGTCAAGGAGGAGATTTGCGGATTCTCACACCCGATAAGCACGTCGGACGGGATACGACGCGGGTTATCACGCTTTCCAAGGGTTATACGGTACACGGGACGCCCTTTACGACAAAGGTGGACGGCGGCGTTTCCGATAACATCTACATAGACGCACAGGATGCGTCCGGAAAGGATCACCTGCTTATCTTCAGTACAAGCGATCTGTCGCTGCTGCAAGACGTTACTATTCCTCCAGATTACTTTATCGAAGCGGGTTTCATACAGGCAAAGCTGATTGGCTGGGGGAGTTGGGTAACTGAGATCGCAAATCACACACGCGTTTACGAGAATGGTCAGTTCATTGAAATTCCAGAACCGATTTTCTCAGATACGCCGCAAACGTTTCCGGTTGCAGACGTCAAGATCGTGACGCAGTGAGGAACGCGAGGGAGAGGGAAGAGCCCCGGCTACTTCAGCCGGGGCTCTTCGCGTGCGCCGGTGGCGCGGTGGATGTCGATGATGTCGCCGAGGTTGTAGACTTTCTGAATGATGGCAGCGAGGTGATCGGTGTTGCGGACTTCGATGGCGAGTTCCAGCGTGGCCGTCTTGTCCCGATGCGATTGCGTCTTGACCGCCGTGATGTTGGTCTTGTTCTCCGCAAAGACGCTCCCCACATCCCCCAGCAGCCCCGTCCGGTCCATGGTCTCGATGCTGAGGAAGACCTGATAGACCTGCCCATCGTTGCCTACGTACTCCACGCCGGTGCAGCGGTCCGGCTCCCGCTTCAGGTACTGCTGCGCATTCGGGCACTCGCGCCGATGCAGCGCCATGCCCCGCCCCCGCGTTATATAGCCGATGACATCGTCGCCGGGGATCGGCAGGCAGCAGCGGGAGCGCCGGAACAGCACATTCTCGGCATCCAGTCCGCCGGCCATGACCTGGAGCTTGCTATCGTTGGACTTCTTGCCGCCCACCTGGATGGTGTCGCGGTCTTCCGTCTGCGCGGGCTTGAGTTTGTTGAGGATGGAGAGCGCGGCCAGGGTGCCGTAGCCGATGGAGGCCAGCAGTTCGACCTCCGTAGGCATGTTGAACAGCGGCGCCACCAGGCGCAGCGATTCGTCCTTGAGCAGCCCGCGCGGATCGTCGCCCCAGGCTTTCGCCTCCCGCTCCAGTTGGTGCGCCAGCTCCTTCTCCAGCAGTTCCCGGCCCGTCAGCACGTTCTCATCGTGATGCAGGCGCTTGAAGTAGGCTTTGATACGGCTCTTGGCGTGGGAGGATTTGACGAAAGCCAGCCAGTCGCGGCTGGGGTTGGCGTTGGGCCGTGTGATGATCTCCACCACATCGCCGTTCTTGAACTGGTACGAGAGCGGCACCATGCGGGTGTTCACCTTCGCCCCGACGCAGTGCTGCCCCACATTGCTATGGACGCGATAGGCGAAATCCACCGGCGTGCTGCCCGCCGGGAGGTCGATGATGTCGCCTTTCGGGGTGCGCACAAAGACCTGATCGGTAAACAGGTCCTCGGTCACGTTCCGCATAAAATCTTTGTTGTCGCGGTTCTCGGTCTGCCAATCGAACATCTGCTGGCGCAGGAACGAGAGGCGTCGCTCGAACACGTCGCTGGTCTTGCCGCCCTCTTTATACTGCCAGTGGGCGGCGACGCCGAACTCGGCGGTACGGTGCATCTCCCAGGTGCGGATCTGGACTTCGAGGGGCGTGTTTTTGGGTCCCATGACCTTCATGTGCAGGGACTGGTACATATTGGTCTTGCTCTGGTTGATGTAGTCGCTGTACATGCCGGGAATGAGCGGCCAGAGCGCGCTGACGACGCCAAACGCCAGGTAGCACTCCTGGCGCGTATGGACGATAACGCGCACGGCGATCAGATCGAACAGGTCATTGAAATCCAGGTTCTGCTGGAGCATCTTCTGATAGATGCTGTAGAGGTGCTTGGGGCGGCCTTTGACCTGGGCTTCGATCCCCTCCTCCTTCAGTTTCTCCTGGAGGATGAGGATCGCCTCGTCCACCTCTTTCTGGCGCTCCTCCTTCTTGCGGGCGACCATCGTGGCGACCTGGGCATAGGCTTCCGGTTCGACATATTTGAAGGAGAGGTCTTCGAGCTGGGACTTGAGCTGCCAGAGGCCGAGGCGATGCGCGAGGGGGGCGAAGATCTGGAGGGTCTCGGTCGCCATACGGAACTGGCGGGCCGGGGAGAGCGCGCCGAGGGTACGCATATTGTGCAGGCGATCGGCGAGCTTGATGATCATGACCCGCAGATCCTTGGCCATCGCGACGAAGAGCTTACGGAGGTTGGCGGCGTTCTTCGCCATCTCCGCCTGCTTCTTCAGGCGCGCCGCCATAGCCGCACTGACTTCGAGGGCGTCTTCGGGCTGTGCGTCCTTGTCTTTGCCTTCGTCCACACCGGAGATCTGCAGCTTGGTCACGCCATCCACGAGGTGCGCCACTTCCGCGCCGAACCGTGTGGTGATCTCATCCAGCGTCACCTCGCAATCCTCCACGACATCGTGGAGCAGACCGGCGGCGAGCGTCTGCTCATCCATCTCCAGTTCGCTCAGGATCTCGGTGACTTCGACGGGGTGGACGATGTAGGGGAGGCCGCACTTACGCAGTTGGGAGCGGTGCTTCTCCTCGGCGAAGACGTAGGCGCGCTGCACCAGGTCGCGATCCGCCTGGGGCTGGTAGCGTGCCAGGTTCGCCAGGATGCGGTCCATCATCTCGCCGACGCGCTGCATCGCTTCCTGCCGGGCACGCTCCTTGGTCCCCTCACTGGTGGGAGGGGACGGCGCTTCCGCTTGCGGTTGTGGCAGGCCAACGGCTGTCATGATGCCTAGCTCCCTCGCGACGGCTCGAACAAAGAGTGGGACTTATAGTATACCACGAATATGAGGAAGAAGCGTAACCGTACAGGCACATAATCGGGGAGCCGGAGGGCTCCCCGATCTCATCGCGTTCTCTATTCGGCCTCTCAAAATCGCCAGGGCTTCCGCTACTCCCGTATATCCAGGCCGGGCAGCAGGATCTCGACACGTCCGCCGCAGACCTGACCTGAAGCATTCCGCACGTCACCGAAGGAGATCTCACCTCGCAGATCGTTGCGCGTCAAAGTCAGCGCCAGTTCCAGGCCGAGGCGGGCGCTCCGCTGGGGATCGAATGCCGGCCCGAAGCCCGGCCCGCGATCCTCCACCGTCAGCGCCGCCCATTCGCCCTGCGGGACAAGCCGAAGGAAAACAGCAGCGTCCTCCGCCTTGCGTTGCGCTGCGTTCGTCTGCTTGATGGCATTGTCTATCAGTTCACCGACTACCAGGGAGAGGGCCGTTGCGGCCTGGGTAGAGAGCCAGAAGGTCTCCGATTCGACCAGCACCGGTAATGGCCACCCCCCTTTCTCCGCCTCGCGCGTCAGCAACCCAGCCAGTTTGCTGAGCAGTTGCGCTACGTTCACTTCACCCATGGGGCGATCCCGTGACAGCAGATCGTGTACGAGGGCAATCGCTTTGATCCGGCGCAGGCTCTCGCGCAGGATACCCCCGACAGGAGTTTCCACCACCTCCTCCACCTGCATCTGCAGCAGGTTGCTCACCGCCTGCAGGTTGTTCTTGACGCGATGGTGGACCTCCTGAATGGCCTGACGCAACTGCTCACTCAGTTGACGCTGCGCCTCCTCGGAGCGCTTCTGGTCGTCAATATCGGTGCACGTCCCAAACCATTTGACGATCTCGCCCTGCTCATTGCGTACCGGTTCGGCGCGGCCCAGGAACCAGCGATAGACGCCATGCAGGCGATCCATGAAACGGTATTCGACCTCGTAAGGCTCCCCGGTCTCCACTGCCTGCAACCAGACCCCCTCGCTCCGCCTCAGGTCATCGGGGTGCAGGATCTGTTTCCACTCCGCCGTAAAGCTCTGCTCCTGGGTAAATCCGGTGAAGTCGAACCAGCGCCGGTTGCAGTAATCCATGTAGCCATCGGGGCGGGCGGTCCAGACGATCTGAGGCATGGCGTCCGCCATACGCCGATAGAAGATATCGGCGCTTTCCGATGCTTGGGAGGGAGGGGAAGATTCAGCAGGCTCGGTCAACGTCCGGGGATCCGCAGTACTCGCAAGCCCTTCTGTGATTTCGATTGGCTCGGCATGTGTCATATCTATGGGAATTATAGCAGACAGTAGAACACGCGTCAAGAGATTGCTCGTCTCTTGACGCTCCGGCTGCTATTTTTGTAACCCACTGCTTCCATGTGCCGGCGTTTCAAGGGCCGCCTGAGATGCCCGCGTCATCTCACCCATCTCATAAACGATGGTGACATTGGCCGTCACAGTAAACTCGCCCGGATTGATGGGGGTTGCGGCAGCGGCGACATCCGCGCGGCCAAACATCATCGGATAGGGGCGCTGGATCGGCCCTTCGTTCATCTCATAGATCCCCATAATACGCACCCCTGCCGCCCTGGCAAGCTGATCCGCTTTGCGGCGTGCGGCGGCGACCGCCTTGCTCAATGCCTCATTCTCCGCAGACGACGGATCTTCCCGCCCGAAGGCGATGCTGTCGATGGTATTGGAACCGGCAGCGCTCGCCGCATCGATGACTTCCCCCAACCCGGCCAGATCGCGTACCGTAACGCGCACCTGATTGGAGACACGATAGCCGGTAATAACGGCAGGGCGTTGCACCCCATTCGGACGGACCGCTTCCGAACTATAGATCGGCTGGATGCTGTACTGGAGCGTTTGGATGTCCTTCTGCGCAATCCCCGACCGCCTGACGGCGTCCTGAACCTTTCGAGAGGCCGTCGCGTTGGCGCTGGCAGCGGTCCGGGACGAGCGATCTTCGGTCACGACGCCGATGGTGATCTCGGCCTTGTCGGGCTGGATTTTGACTTCTCCCTGGCCGGTCACCGTCAGGCGGCGCGCAACCGGACGCTCCGTCCGTCTTTCCGGAGATGTGGTCTGTGCCGGCAGCGCTGAGGCCCATAGCGTCATCAGCGCAACCAGGCCGAGAATAGAGCGTGCCCATAAACTCCCATGTACACGACAATAGATTGATGGAGACATATCACTGCCTCTCCTTTCCTCACTCTGATCTGCCCGGTTCTCCATCCCGCACCTTACGGACATGGAGAGCGGACGCACCCTCTCCGGATTGCAGCGCCTCCAGCCTCCGCTGAGGCGCTGCGAGCGATGTGGCCTGCTGCGCGATCTCTCTCCAGGGATCCCCCCGCTCATCCAGGCGGCGGGGGAAGCTACGGAGGGTGAAGCAGCGCGCATGGAGCTGCGGGTCTTCCAGTTCGCTCCAGTCTAACGGCGTCGCCACCGGCGCGCCTGGACGCGCCCGCACCGCGTACGGCGCCACCGCCGTCTGCGCGTAGGCATTGCGGCCAACGTCCAGAAAGAGGCGACCCCGGCGTGCCTCCTTACGCTGTTCCGTGGTGAGGCGCTCGGGATCGCGCCGGGCTAATTCGGCGGCGATCTCCTGAGCGAACGCGCGCATCATGTCGAAATCCGCGTTGCGCTGCAAGGGGACCGACACATGCAGCCCGCGCGATCCGGTGGTCATCACAAAGGCGGGCAGGCCGATCTGATCCAACAGGCTCCGGAGCGTGCGCGCCGTCGCGCGCACAATCTCAAAGTCGTCTTCCGCAGGGTCCAGGTCGAAGATCATCCGGTCGGGAGCATGGAGACGGTCCTTCCGGCTCAGCCAGACATGCGGGGTGATGCAAGCCTGGTTCGCCAGATAGAGCAGGGTCGCGGCGTTATCGCAGATCACCTGGGTCAGCCGGCCTCCCTCCTTCTCTACGGTCACGCGGGTGATCCAGTCGGGATAGAAATCCGGCGCTTCCTTCTGAACGAAGCCCTCCTCCCCGATGCCGCGCGGAAAGCGCTGCATGTGGAGGGGACGGTCCCGCATATGGGGAAGCATCGCGACGGAGACCGCCAGATAGTAATCCATCAGGTCGCCCTTGGAGATCCCATCCTGAGGAAACAGTACACGCTCCGGATGGGTCCGGCTCACCAGATCCGGACCGACATGCTCTCTATCCAGGAATGACGATGCCATGACGCTTTCCCTCTCGGGGCGGATCCGGCGGACGCCCCTGTGCGCAGACGGAACAACGGTTTGTGGAACTGGGACGTCTCCCGCGCCTGTGAGTGAAGTCGCCGTTGGGAGATTCCGGATCGTCCCCACAAGAGGGACGACCATAGCGAGTATCAGGTTCCTTAAGCTGCAAACTATGCCGGTCGGTCCTCACGTCGTTTCGTTATCGCCTTCTCATGCACTTTATAGAAAACAGTCTATCAATGCGACGCCCACTTCCTGTTGGAAGTGGGCGTTGGCGCTTATGAATTCCTGATGAATTCACTCTGTTTTGTGGATCGGTTCCGGCTAGTGCGCAGGGATCGCCACTTTGATGACCTGCCCCGCGTAGGTATCGGTCCCAAAGTAGATATAACCTCCCGTGGGATCGATGACGCCGCTCCGGATATAGATCTCTCCTGCCAGCTTCGCATCCGCCGGAGCCGGACGGGTGGCAAAGGTATAGTGTACTGTGCCCGGATTGAGTTGGATGGTGCTGACCACACTCGGCAGACTATTTCCCTGTCCGGGTGCGATCTGCAGCACGTTGGAAGCCGGGAACGTGAGATCATTGCCCAGATAGAGGTAGTGGGTGTTGGGATCGATCCCTCCCGCAGTGAAGTACTTCTGGGGCACCGTGATCGAGCCGATCCGCGTCGGAGCCTGGCTTCCGGAGTTCAGCCGTAGCTTGACGATCTTGCCAGGCGTCGTGGCGTCTGACACCCCACCCGGATCATACGTCGCCAGATAGGCATATCCGGTCACAGTATCCAGCGCCGCATACACGACATGATCCTCCCCCGCCGGCAAGATGAGCGTACTGACCGGCGCCGGCGGTGCATTGCCGGCCCCCAGCGCGACTTTGATCACCTCGCATATCTCCTGATCGTCGTTGTTCACGGAATAGAGATAACCATTTGCCGCGTCCATCAACAGGCGATGGATGGTCCCGGTTCCGTTAGCCAGCGTGGTCGCGCCGACCCGCGTCGGCAGAGCGTCTCCCTGGCCGAGCGAAATCTTGACGATATAGCCGGGGTCGGTGGCGCAGGCGAAGTAGGCATACCCATTGGCGACATCGATCGCGCCATCAAACAACTTGTTCTCTCCGGCATTGAGCACCAGCGAGCCGACCAGACGCGGAGGCGTGTTCCCTGCCCCCAGCGCCACCTTGAAGATGCGGGCGGGTGAGCCCAAATTGCCGAAGTAGGCATAACCATGCACCGTGTCAATTACCGAGCAGGCGGTTCCTTCCTGGCCGGAGGGCAACGGAAGCGAGGCGACCTCTACCGGAGCCGCGCTGCCGGCTCCGAGAGCGACCTTGACGATATAGCCCGGATGGACGCTGCCGGAGGTGCCGAAGTAGGCATAGCCCTGCGTGGTATCGATGCAGGCAGTGTAGAGAGAGCTCTCTCCCGATCTCAGAATGGTATTTCCTATCCGCTGCAGCGAATGGTTGGCGTTGCCCGCTCCTCCGGAGCTACCCGACCCTCCGGAATTACCGGCCCCCCCGGAGTTGCCGGATCCACCGGAGCTACCCGATCCTCCGGAGTTGCCGGATCCACCGGAACTACCCGATCCTCCGGAGCTACCCGATCCACCAGTATTACCGGATCCTCCAGAGCTACCCGAACCTCCGGTATTACCTGGTTTGCTCGCCCCTCCGGAATTACCCGAACTACCTTGCCCCGTGGAGGTGCTGCCACCAGAACTGGACGGATTGCCGCCCTGACCGGCGGCGGCGGTGTTGCCGGAACCGGATGGGTTCCCGGATTGGACGCTGCTTCCTCCGGTGCCACCGCCCCCACCGCAGCCGGCCAGCAGGGACAGGGCTGCAACAACGTATAGGACACTCATCCTGGTTCGATTTGCCATATGTCGCTCCTTATCTGCGGGCTGGATGACGCTACATTGCACGCCTTCCAGCATCCATGCCGAAATATAGTTGAAGATATTATACTCGATTATATTGTTCACTCGATTCTGCTATAGAGCATGCCCGGTAACTCCATAGAAAAAAAGCGTGCAGGCACGGAAAAAATACATACCCGCCAAGAGGATTTGAGCTTGGAATGAGATTGGCAACGGAGATTCAAACCGTTTCGAGGTTACTGAGGGCGTACCGGATGGCTCCCTCCCAGTCGAGGCGGCGGCCTTCAGCCAGGCGGTCGCCCACCTGTTCATAACACGATAACTCTGCCCGATGGCGTAAATGTCAAAACCAGGCGTTTCCGGGCAGGAGTCTTGGTCAGGCAATCAAGCGAAGAAAATCTTTTTCGAAAAGTGTCCCTTTTTGTTCGCCTGGCACGAATATTGCAGTGAGCACTATTGTGGATTCGTTCTGCCGATGGACGCTCTCGTTGGCGACTTCGCCTTGAGTGCACGGGTGCCTCGCAGCCCCTCTGGAAACTGCTTTTCCATTGCCCTCTACAAAAAACACGCCGCCTTCCTCCGGCGCCCTAGATGGCCAGAACCTGGCGAAACGGAACGGACCATCAAACATGTGGTAGGCTATCTGTTGGAGCGTTTGCAAATCACCACCCCGCATTGAGATCCTTACGCGCCCCAATTCACCCACACCTATTTTCACATCTGCCCGCTATTGGGGAAGATAGCGCATGTATTTACCAGGGAAGGATTCCAGATGAAACTCTCATCAAAACGGTTCCCATTTGTACTCACACTCTTTGCCATGCTCCTGGCTATCCTCACGGCCGGAGCGGGCGCTCAGACCGTAACTCAGACGCAGACGGTCTCGGTCCCATCCACGGCGCTCTCAGGACCGTATCAGACCAATCTCCCCATCACCAAATTTGACCCGACGTTAGGGTCGCTGCAATCGGTCACGATTACGCTGCAGGGCGATATTACCTCCTCTATGAAGATTGAGGTGATAGACACCATCGGCCACTCTGTCGGGGCGACGGCATCCGGAACGTTAATGCTGGAACGTCCTGATCTCAGCAACATCGTCACCCTTACCCCAACCTCCACCGTCGGCCCGTTAGCCCTTCAACCCTTTGTTCAGTTTCAGAATGGCGCTTTCGTGGGCGACCTGGTGGTCGATTACGGCGGCACCAGCGGCCACGACTTCGGCCAGATCACCGCAACCGGGAGTTTGAATGCGTTATTGTCCCTGCCGGGCGACCTGGCGCTGTTTACAGGTTCCGGTTCCATCCAGCTTCCGTTCTCGGCACAGGCCAGTTCGTCTTTCAGCGGCATCACGGGATTGGCGCCTTGGAACGGAAAGCCCTGGTTAGGAGCGCCCAATTCCCCAGGAGGCATCAATCTCAAGAGCGTAGCTCAGGTCATTACCTCCTCCACAGACGCAAAGGTTACCGTCGTCTACACCTATATCCCGCCTTCCGTAACGATCAGTGGCGCGGTGGATATAGACTGGAACGAGGATAATATCGTGGACGGCAACGATACCGGAAAAGCCGGTGTCACGCTCCAACTGTTCGATTCGCAAGGCAACCCGGTGCTCGACTCCCATGGCAACCCGGTGACAACCACCACCGATGCCAACGGAAACTACAGCTTCAGCAACCTCCTCCCGGGTACCTATACGGTGAAGGAGACGGTTCCCAGCGGCTTCCGGACGGCGGGCGCCTCCACCACGTCGCAGACCGTCAACGCGACCAATTCGGTCACCAACGCGAACTTCTACATCGTCTGCATCAAGTCTTCCGTCTATGGCACCGTCTATTTCGATATCAACGGCAACGGCAAACAGGATAGCAATGAACCGGGTATTCCGGGCGTAACCGTCATTCTGACTGATGAGGACGGCGGGCCGTGTATGTGCCTGGATGGAACGCCGGTTCCTCCGGCCGTAACGAATGCGGACGGCTCCTACAGCTTCCTGAACGTCTGTATCGGCGACGGCCATCATGTCACGGTGATACCGCCGGCCGGCATGACCCAGACAGCAGATCCCGACGGCGTTCTGGACAACACGACAACGATCAATATCACCCCGACCCCTGTGCTGGGCGTGGACTTTGGATACACGGGAACCGGGTCGATCAGCGGCACCATCTTCAACGATGTGAACGGCAACGGCGTACGCAACCTGCCCGGAGACAATGGCATACCGGCGGGCACGGTAACCCTGATATGGGCGGGTCCCGACGGCGTCTTCGGCGACGGGGACGATGTGGTATTTCCCTCGGTGCAGACCGATTCCTCCGGCCACTACGCGTTCGCTAACCTGCCTCCCGGCAACTTCAAGGTTGTCGTGGATCCCACCACGCTGCCATCCAACACCTTCCCAACGTACGACCTGGATGGAATCTCCACGCCGAATTCGGCGCAGGTCACGCTCAGTGTGATGGGTACCAGCATACCCCCCATCAACAATGTAGACTTTGGCTACACCACGGCATCTACCTTGAGCGGCTATGTCTATATCGATGCCAACAACAATGGCATGTTCGACGGCAACGAAACGCCGATCAAGGGCGTCAGCGTCACATTGACCGGTACCACCAACCTGGGCAGCCCCATCGGCCCCATCACGGTAACGACCGACTCCACCGGCGCGTACGGCTTCGGCAACCTGCTTCCCGGAACCTACACCCTCCAGGAGACCCAGCCGGCCGGCTACCTCGACGGCAAGGATACACAGGGCACGCCGGGAACGGGTACTACGGGGAACGATCAGTTTACCAACATCACCCTCAGTTCCGGTGTCAGTGGTATCAACAATAACTTCGGTGAGCTTCAGCCCGCTTCCCTCTCCGGCTTCGTCTATGTAGACGCCAATGACGATGGCATGAAGCAGAGTACGGAAGCCGGTATCGCCGGCGTGACGGTCACGCTGAAAGGCACAGATGACCTTGGCAATGCGGTCAATGCCTCCACAACCACCGCTTCTGACGGCAGCTACTCCTTCGCAAACCTGCGGCCCGGTACCTACTCCATCACCGAGACCCCGCCGGCAGGTTACCTCGACGGCAAGGATTCGGTGGGCTCGCAGGGAACCGGCAGCGTTGGCGTCGATCAGATATCCAGCATCACTCTCAACTCGGGCATCAATGGAACCGACAACGACTTCGGCAACCTGTTGCCCGCTTCTCTCTCCGGATACGTCTACGTAGATGCCAATAACGATGGCATCAAGCAGAGTACGGAAGCCGGTATCGCCAACGTAAAGATCACTCTCACGGGCTCGGATGACCTGGGTCACTCGGTCAACGTCTCCACAACTACCGCTTCTGACGGCAGTTACTCCTTCGCAAACCTG
>DATGIG010000236.1:0-4984 GCA_035295825.1 Chthonomonadaceae bacterium
TTCAGTTGGGGCTGCTACGGAAGCGGCTGGTGGAGCGCAAACTGACGCTGACCCTGACTGATGCCGCGGCCTCCTCGCTGGCGATGGCGGGCTACGATCCGGTCTACGGCGCGCGGCCCTTGAAGCGGGCGATCCAGAAGCAGGTCGTGGACCCGCTGGCACAGCGCCTCCTGGCCGGCGAATTCCACGAAGGCGATCACATCGTTGTGGACGCCGACGCAGAGGGCGTGCTCTCGTTCCGACACGAGGAGGAAGTCCAGGCTGTCACCGCCTGACATCTTTGATGCCCAATAAGCGGGACTGCGAGCGAATTCGCTCGCAGTCCCGACAATTGGGGATAATCATTGTAGGTTATTGTCAGCCGCTGTGTTTGTTTCGGGCGAAAGTGTGGTATAATGATACTAATCGTTGTCCTGGTCACGCCAGGATCGCTCTGACAAGTACGCATGAAGACAACACTTCGCTCTCACGCGCATTTTGGCAATAGCGCGGTTGAGAGAGGGGTGTTTTTTTACGCCTGCCTGCCTCTCTTCCTCCGAACCAAGCCGCCCCGGCCTCACCTGTTTGCTCTGGCGAGAAGCCAGAAGGGAGTTTGTCACCATGTCTACGGAACCAACCAATGTGCATAAACTGCAATTCTCATCACGCTGTCTGCCAGGATCTGTCGCAGAACAGCTCGAAAAGGAGCGAATGGAAGAGTTCCAGCGCTCCAAGGCGCAGCGGTTGGCGGATGAAGCGCGTGATCGGCCTCAGATGTTAGCGCAACGCGATAAAGACTATCAGGCTGCCAGTGATGCAAACAAAGAACAGATGCGCAAGAAGCGGGTGGTCACGTACGGTTCACGGAGTTCGGCCTCGGAAGTTCTGCGCCGTAACATCTAATCCATCCTTCAGGAGCGGCCATAGACCGGGATGGCCGCTCCGCTGATGTCGCGCGAGGCGTCGGAGGCCAGGAAGGCGATGACATCGGCGAGCGAATCGGGAGCCACCCATTTCGTGAAATCGGCCTGCGGCATGCTCTTTCGATTGGCGGGGGTATCAATCGTACTGGGCAGAACTGCGTTCACAGTGATGCCTTTGTCGAGAAGTTCGGCGGCCATGCTCTCCACCATACGGAGGAGGGCGGCTTTGGATGCGCTGTAGGCGGCGATGCCGGGCACGCCGGCCAGCGCCGGTCGGGCCGCGACACTGACGATGCGTCCACCGCGGCCCCGGGTAACCATCTGGCGGACGACCGATGCGCTCAGGTGGAAGGCGGTTTTAACGTTGATGTTGTAGAGCGTATCCCAGAGGCGGTCATCATTCTCATGAACGGATCCGCCCATCTGGAATGTGCCCGCCACGTTCACGAGAATATCCGGCGGGCCGAAGGTGGAAGCAGTCTCGACGATAAAGGCGTCTACTGCGCTCCCGTCGGTCAAATCGATGACGCCGAGGCGCGCCGCGTTAGCGTCCAGAGCCAACTCCTGCTGCAACCGTTCTAAACCGGTGGGAGCGGCGTCTATCAGCACCATACGAACCCCTTCGTTGCGAAAGCGACGCACGACCGCTGACCCCAACCCTCCCCCCGCTCCGCTGATGACCGCGATCTTGTTGTTGAGTTCCGGATACATAGTTGTCTCCTATACATCATTTCCATTCGAGCGCCAGGGATTGCTGAGCTTCCAGATGCAGCGCAATGGTCAGATAGGGCCCTTTTTGCTGTACAGGGATCACTTCGCCTGTGACCAGGTTGACCGCATGTTTTGCCGCCATGAGTGGAAACCCGAGCGCATGGATGTCTATATTGACTATGGAATCGGCAGGTTTATTCTCCTCGTTCATGACCGTGAAGAGCCGACTGCCGAAGCGCTCCACATAGACCTTCGGATGATCGCTGCCTGCGTAGGTCACCGGTTCCCATCCGGCGGCGGAGAGGAGCTTGAGGATCGGGATGTATTTCCGGAAGAGCGCGCGATCCCGGCTATACCACTTGGGCTCCTCCCAATAGGGGTGGTCGGCGGCATTGTGGCTGAACATGCTGGGATAGATCCCATAGAACATACAGCGTTGGAAGTACTTCCCCACCATGGGCGAGTTGAACTTATCGAAGTCCGTGTTCATGAGCAGCAGATACGGCTTGGTCGCGGAGAGTGTGCGCCGGAGATTGAGGGTCTCATCGGAGTCGGGGGAGTAATTGCCCTTGTCATCCAGCCAGTTGACTTCGATGCCCATCACGTCGAGCAGCGGGGCATAGATGGCGAACCGGACAGGGGTCGTGTTGGCCATGAGGAGCTTGCCCCGGTTGTGCAGGTCATCGCGGAGGAAGCGCGTGAAGGCATGGATCGAGAACCACTCAGGCACTACCGGACGGCGGCTATCCACATCGAAGGTGAGCGGATAGGGACAGAAGGCGATAGAGGAGGGACGATAGTCCTGGGTGTCAGTGAACGCTTCCAGGGAGTCCAGGTATTCGCCATCCTGGAATCCCCGCATCTCCCCTTCGGCTTTGCCATACATCTTTGCAGCCATCTCCGGTGTGTAGGAGAGAAACCCTTTCGTCGGCTTATCGGACGAGGCGGGCATTTCTGGGTTCGGGTTCAGCACAAAGACGGCCCCGTTCGCCCAGGGTTCATTCCGAAATTCCAGGTTGAAATGGCCGCTCTCGTCCTGGGTGCCGCTGTTCAGGACTGCACGCGCCATGTCGTGGGCCTCTTTGTGTTTCGGGTCCGGGTCCGTTGCATTCTTGTTGATAAGCCCCAATGCGTTCTCATAGGTGCGTGGCATTTCGGGCGGCATGGGGAGCCAGTAGGTCATCGGCTCCGTATAGCGGAAGCTGAGGATGCCGAGAGCATCGTCCGACTTCAGGCTATTGTCGCCCTCGTGGTAGGCGAAACCGAAATCGGCCTGATTGGGCACCTTGCTGGGATCGGTAAAGGGCGCCCAGATCCCCTCGGCCTTCGCCTGCCGGTTGAAATTCGGGGCATTGAGGCGATAGAACCGTTGTGCCGCGGCGCGGAAGCCCCAGGGGGCCAGTTCCGAGGAGAGGGCAAACAGATTGCAGTGGAAGCGGGCTGTATGGGCGGGCCAGGAGGAGGAGCGACCCGAGAGGGCAAAATCCCAGGCGATGACGAGTTGGTGGGTAGGACCATTGTAGAAGATGCGGTAGACGCCCGGCATGTCCATCTGGTTGGCGATGGCAACACCCTGTCCTGGACCGGTGACACAGCCAAAGGGATAGAGCGACATGCCTCCGGTCGCGCCGACCGTCACCCGTGTCTGATTGCTGTACTCCTGTTGGGAGTTGATGGTTTCGCGATGCCGGATGTCCTGATCCCAATGCCAACCGTCTGCTCCGACCGGAAGTGCCAGGTAGAGCGTAACGGCGCGATCCGTGTTGGAAACATCGGTAAGCGTACCCTCCACGGCGAGGGTATCGAGGAAGGGCGTGATGGACGCGGTAAGATGGAGCTTTGACGGGGGGACATCGGCAGTGAGGTTCACACTGTTCTTATTGAGCGTATTGACGGCGCCATGAACGGGAGTGAGCGGTGCATCTGCGGCGACATCGCGCACCCAGAAGCCCCCGGACGTTTGCGATCCGATGGGCCGGCTCCCTGCCGTGACGCCGACAATATCTCCGGCGGGGCTGAACATCAGGGTCAGGCCGTCCGGACCGGTCACCGGGGTCTGAATAGCCGAGACGATGGGGATCCTGGGGAGGGGCAACAGCGGTTGGCCATCGAAAATACCCGCACCGTTCAGTTGGTTTGCAGAGAAATCGTCGAACCACGCCGTGCCGGTGTGGTTGCGGAACAGGGCGTAGACATGCATCGTTTTGACGGGCTTCTCTGGCAGGATCAGTACCTGACGCCGCTCCCAATCGTGCGATCCGATGCGAAACGAAGCCGACTGACCCCAGAGCGGCGTACCGTCCATGTACTCCAGATCGATGTAGAGCGAGTAGTCCGAATCCCGTGAGCCGCTCACCTGATCGGCTTTGCTCCATCCGGAGACGATGATAGGCGAAGGGCGCGTCTGATTGAGTGTAATCACTGCCTGCGCGCCGTGCAGGGATTTCGGACGGAGGCTATCGCAGCGGATGGATTGATCTCCTCCATGGTGCGTCTGGCGGTCCACATCGTAGCCGCTCTCATACGCTTGCCAGCGTGGGACGCCTGCTCCACTCCCATCGCTGCCGCTCCCGCCCTCGAACCCTCCGTTCGGAAGCAGTTCGGCATGTGGCTGCGCCGTGGAGGGAACGGCAAAACTCATAAGGAGACCGAATATGATAAGCAGACGAAATCGTCTGACACGTTGAAATGACGACACGGCGGGCATGGAAAACCTCCCCTATGTGATGCTGCCATTATATCAGTCTCGTGGGGTGAGCGCAAGGGCCGGAGAAGTGGGATAGCGCGAACTCGAGAGGATCAGGGCTTGAGGGTGGCGAAGATGCGATCTGCGAGGATACGACTGAGGAGTTCGGAGCGGCCCAGATAATCGCCCAGACGGAATGCGACGTGTGGGTGGCGTTGTTGGCCCTGTTCGAGGAGGGTAGGGAGGTCCTTCGCGACGTGTTTCCCGGTATGAAGAAAATAGGGAGCCGCGAGGACACGGTTTGCCCCCTTGGCTACGCACGCATCGATCGCCGTCGGGATGTCCGGCGCATTGCAATCCAGGAACCCGACCTCCACAAGGGGAAAGATCCCGCGCTGCCGTATGTTCTCAACGACCCGAAACATATCGGCATTGGCATTGGGATCGGGGCTGCCATGCACCAGGACAAGCAGGGATGCACAGGGAGGGGTGGGGGTGGCTTGGAAAGATGTTGCGTGCGAAGAAGCCATCGGAGACAGGACGGAACCGGGATGGCGTGGGCAGTCCGGAGTGTCAAAGAGAAGGCATTTGGGATTGGCGCGACAGAATTGGGGGGCACGCGTGAGATCCTCTCCCCAGGTGTCCGACGGACGCGCGTTTTGCGCGGAGGCGATCAGGATGTCCG
>DATGIG010000237.1:0-7892 GCA_035295825.1 Chthonomonadaceae bacterium
AATACATCGTCCATCAGAACGTCAATATCCGTGATATGAGAGACCTCTCGCCCCGCGTACCGCTCAAGCCCGGCGAGGTGCTGCACGTCTTTCCCAACTGGCACGCCAACATCGTCGCCTACGGCTACCACTACTTCTTCACCTCGACGGGGCACCGCCGCAACGACCACGCGCCGCCCGGCCTCAGCGGCCCGTCCCACTGTATTGGGCGGGTCAACGTCGAGACGGGCAAGGTAGAGTATCTGGAGGTCCCGGTCAGCGTGGAGCGGAAGCCGGGCATGCCGGACCACTATCTCTACGGCCAGGCCGTCAACACGAAAACCGAAGACTACAAGGGGCGCGATGTGGCCCCCGAAGACCGCTCCCGCACCGATGGCTGGCAGATCCCCGCCTTCTTCGGCAGTCCCGTCGCCATCAACGGCAAGGTCTATCTCAGCACCATGCTGGGCATCACCTACGTCATTGACGGCAAGGCGAAAGTGCTGGACGAGAAGGCGCTGCTCTCCGTCAGCGATCTGGGACCTTCGGGCGAGACCTGGAGCCTCAACTCACTCAGCTTCAGCAACGACCGGCTCTACAACCGCAGCCTTAAGGAAGTCGTCTGCATCGGGACGAAATAGCCTGCCCAACGCGCATCCATGGAACCCGCCTATCGAGAAGGATTCGACGATCTCACCCATTTGCCTTATAGGAATCCGACGATGATAAAGAAACAGCAGGTTGCATGGGCACCGAAATCTTACCTGTTTAAGAGAATCCTGAGACGAATATATAAGTTCTGCCTCTATGTCATCAGTCGTCCTTTTGTCTATCTTTTGGCGATTGTGGGTGGTCTTATAGATTGTGCCAGACGCGAAGAGGAGTATATTGGATATGATGATGACTCTGACTATCTTCAACTTGAATTCATCGGAACCGACACGTCTCCCGTGCTCTACTTCTATGTGACTTCCTTTTGGGGTTACGGTTGGAACAGAGGAATGTTTGTCGGCGCAAATGTGTCCGATGAAGTCGTTATTGATGCTCGGCAACGCCAGATGAAACGCAAGATAGAGAAAGCCTCAGCACTGGCGGCTTCAATTGGTGAGCATGTTATACCGTTGGACGGAAGATCATCCTACTCTGTCCATAAGCCTGATTTCTGGCGCACATTTCGATATGTTGCCTTTAGGGAGAAGGTTCAACAGGTGGAACGAGAGAAAAAACGGAAGATGGAAGAGCAGGCGGCGGAGATAAATGCGGAGCAGGTACGCATGTGGCTCAAGGCGGGTGGAAAACCCAACGCCAAGCTCTTCCATGCTCCCGATTATTTGCCCCCTTCCGAGCGTCTTTATTCGCCAGATCCATCGAACCCAGCGTTTCCTATTGTTTCGTTATTGTGTCTTGCCACCTCCTATAATCAAGTGCCGGTTGTGCGTCTTCTGCTAGAACATGGTGCCGATCCGAATGAAGATCGTCTTTGGGACCCACGATTTCGATCTTCCAATGCTGAGTGCATCCGCCTCTTGATCGAACATGGCGCAGATATACGTAGACTTAAAACACGATTGTGGTGTGCAGTCTCTCTACGAGACTTAGAGATGGTCCGGTTACTCCTCGATTATAAAGTTGACGTAAATCTCAAAAGCGAAAATGGTAACACGGCCCTGGATCTCCTTTTAGATAAACAAGTGCCATCGGATCATCGCGATCCAAATTGGCATCAAAAGGCATGGCAAAGAGCAACGGACAAAGAAAATCCTGAGCTTGCAGAAGAGATCGAATGGAGACTGCGAACCGCCGGTGCAAAGCGAAGTAAGGAACTCGGTACCAACCATGGCAAAGAAGAGAATCCTGAAACGGATATTTAGCTTTTGCCTCTATGTCATCAGCCGACCTCTTGTCTATCTTTTTGCGTTTATCAGCGCGCTGATAGACTGGGTGTACTGTACGACCGGCAAACGAGAGATTGATGAAGGCGGTTTGCTGGATGATCGCGAATACCTCTCGCTGCAATTTATCGGGTCGGATTCAGAAACCGTTCTCTATTTCATCTCGAATCCCCTGTACAGCGGCCTGTTTGTAGGCGACGGTGTCACCAACGATGCTCTGAAAGCTATTTGGGCTCGCAAAATGCAACAATCTGAAGAGGAAGCGATCGCACGCTATCAACAGAGGAGCATCCCCCAATATTACCGGCCCGATTTCTGGCGCGCGTTTCGATCTATTGCTTTTGAGCGACAGGTATGGAGAGAGAGGGAGGAGAGAGACAAGAAACGGGCAGAGGAAGAATCAAAGAGAAACGCAGAACAAGTCCATAGGTGGCTTTGTGCAGGTGGAAGTCCCAATGCAGTCGCAGGAAATATATCATTGTTATATCTCGCTACCTACTTCAAAGAGGAGCAGATCATGCGCCTGCTGTTAGAGTATGGCGCTGACCCCGATGCCGCTCCCACGGTTTCAGAACCACCTATTCTATTGACCGATAGCCACAGTTGCATCCGACTATTGGTAGAATACGGCGCAAATGTCAATAGAGTAGATTATTACAAGTATGCGCCGTTAGCGCATGCTGTGCTGCGCCGAGATTTGCAAACCGTTCGTCTGCTGCTCGAACATAAAGCCGACGTGAATCTCCGAACCGAAAAAGATCAAACAGTCCTGGATCTCCTGCAGGTTTCACTCGAAGAAAGCCCTCTTCTTACGAGCGATGGGAATTACTGGGGCAAGCGACGACAAAGAGAAGCGGATGAGGAAAATCCGGAGTTGGTGAAAGAGATCGAATGGAGGCTGCGCACGGCAGGTGCGAAGAGCGGGAGGGATCTCATTGCTGCGGAAGCAGGTAAGGAAGAGGCATGAAGATGAGCGAGGAGGTTGATGGCATGAAACCTGCCTTCTTGACCGAACAACAGCGTACGGCATTCGAGCGCGACGGCTTCCTGGTCGTGCCGAATGCGCTGCCGCCGGAGATGGTCGCGAAGCTGACGGCGGTTGTGGATCGGCTGATGGAGACAGGCATCCGTGAGAAGGGCCTGACCGACAAAGGCATGTGGTTCCTGCGGAACTGCGTCGTGGCGGATGACCTGTTCCTGGAGCTGCTGGACTGGCCCGCCACCTTTCCCCTGGTCGTAGACCTGCTCAATTGGAACATCCAACTCTCCACCTCGCACCTCATCGTGCGCGCCCCCAATCCGCCCGGAGTGGGCGAAGATTTTCTGCCCGAGGGCTGGCATCGGGATGGCGGCACTTCCGCCCAGGAGATGCAGGAGCCGCACCCGCGCCTCATCATCAAGATCGCCTACTGGCTCACCGACCTATCGGAGCCGGGGCGGGGCAACATTCGCTTTGTGCCCGGCAGCAATCGCCTGGTCGGACGCCCGGCGCAGGCCGAAGGCGCTCCGAACCCCTACGGAGCCATCGAGATCTGTGCCAGGCCCGGCGACGCCGTGCTGTTCGAGCAGCGTACCTGGCACGCGGTCGGTGCAAACCGCTCCGAACTCACCCGCAAGAGCCTGTTCTTTGGCTACTCCTATCGCTGGATACGCCCGATGGATTACGTGACCACGCCGCAGGCCGTGCTGGAGCGCTGCGATCCTATCCGCCGCCAACTGCTCGGCGACGCCCATACCCAGTTAGGCTATTTCCTGCCGACCGACGAAGATGCGCCGCTTCGTGCCTGGTGGAGAGCGCGACAAACGACAAAGGAGACGATTGGATGAGGTCCTTCGCTCGATGTATCTGGTACTTCCTGCTATGCACCTTCGCTCTGCCCGCGAACGCCGAACTGACCATCACCGTGAAGTCCGGCAGCCACGACCTGCACAACGCGCCGGTCACCGTAATGCTCAAACCGGCGAAGGGGCAGGACCCCAATCATCCGGAGCCGATCTATTTGACATCGGGCGGAGAGAAATCCGCGATCCCCTGCCAGGTAACGCCGGAGAGCGGCATGCTGCGCCTCACCTTCCTCGTTGCGGATCTCCCGAAAGGGAAGCAGAGAGTGTATCACCGGGCGCGGGGATCGCAACCGCACGAATACGCTCCGGCTGCTGTAGACATCAAGCCGAATGGCACGGATCTGGACTGCCTCATCGGTGGGAAGCTGTTTACCGCCTATACCACCCACAGCGGGCCGAACAAGCCCTTCTTCTACCCTATCCTCACCCCGGACGGGCAGCATATGACGCGCCGCTGGCCTGTCGAGCCGGACGCCCTCCCCGGCGAGAGCCACGACCACCCGCACCATCGCGGCCTCTGGTTCACCCACAGCAGCGTCAACGGCGTGGACTTCTGGATGGAGACGGACACCAACAAGCAGGGCAGGACCATCAATGTCGGCTTCCCGCAGACCACCAGCGGCCCCGTGTACGGCGGGTTCCAGGCGCAGACCGAGTGGCGGATGCCCGATAACAAACTGATCGCCACCGATACCCGCAATGTGCGCATCTACGCCTTGCCCAACAACGACCGCATCCTGGACTTCGAGATCACCCTCAAGCCGGTCGGCGGGCCGCTCACGTTCGGCGACAACAAGGACGGCACTTTCGGCCTGCGGGTCCCAGACGTCATGGCCATCACCCCGGACAGGTCCTCGAAGTTCCCCGGCAAGGGCCATATCGAGACCTCGGCGGGCATCAAAGATAAGGACGCCTGGGGCAAGCGCGCCGACTGGGTGGACTACTGGGGGCCGCTGGGGGAGAAGGTCTACGGCGTCGCCATCTTCGACGCCCCCACCAACCTGCGCCACCCCACCACCTGGCACGCCCGCGACTACAGCCTCTTCACTGCCAATCCGTTCGGGCTCCACGATTTCGGGTTGGGCGCTAAGGGTGTAGGAGACTACACTGTCCCGCTGGGCGAGCAGATCACCTTCCGCTACCGGGTGCTGTTCCACCAGGGCGACACGACCGCCGCCCATGTCGCCGATCAGTATGCCGCGTTTGCCGACCCGCCGGAGGTATCCGCCCACTGGTAAGAGAATAGAAGGAGAGTATCATGGATATTCAGGCCCTCGCCGATGAGATACGTATGAATGGCTATGTCATACTGGAGCAGGCGATCCCGAAGGAGAAAATCGCGGAGATGCTGGAGCGCTTCGACCCGCTGCTGGAGGCGAAGCGCGCCTCTGAACCCTCCAACCGGGGCGCCAACCGCTTTCAGATGCACCTGCCGTTCGAGCTGCCGTTCGCCGACCCGATCCTGTACGAGAACCCGAGCGTGATGGCGATTGTGGAGAACCTCTTCGGCAAGGACATCATCTTAACCTACTTCGCCTCTGACACGCCGTTCCCCGGCTCCGACTACCAGAGGGTCCACCTCGACTGCCGGCTGCCGTTTCCCGAAGCCGCCTATGGGGTCCCGGTCTATAGCCTGGTGGTCAACGCCCCCCTGGTGGACTTCACGGAGGAGAACGGCCCCCTGGAGATGTGGCCCGGTGGAACCCACCTTATTGGACAGCCGAAGGATCTGGAGCATGCGGTGTTGAATATGCCTTCGGTGCGCCCGCTGCTGAAAACAGGAGACCTGCTGCTGCGCGATCCAAGGGTCTGGCATCGGGGAACACCCAGTCGGGGCGCGCGCTCCCGTCCCAATATAGCGCTGGTCTACTCTCGGGGCTGGTTCCGATTCGAGAACCATCCGGTGCGCATCCGGATACCCCGCGCCACCTACGAAGCCTTCTCCGATGCAGCGAGGGCGATGTTTCGTTATTGCGCTATACTGGAACCCGACGGCGCATTGCATGACTTTCCATCCTGAGGATGTGCGGCGTAGGCGCAACGTCCTCTCTCGATTCCATTCCCGTGCTTCCCGCATTGCAGGGAAGCAGTTCAAGGACGCTCCAGAAGGAGAAAGAAGATGTCACCATATGGCAGTAGTTATCCCCCTCCCGAATACCGGATGGCCCCGAAAGTCCGCTTTGAAGCGATTGGAGAAGCCTGGCAGCTCTTTTCCCAGCAGATGGGAACCTGGATTCTGGCACTATTGATCTTCCTCGCTATCTATTTTGCGATATACATCGGGATATACGTCGTGCTCATGGTGGGGATATTCGGAACCCTCATGGCTACAGGCGGATCGGCTTCCGGTCAGCATGGTGGCGATCCCAGCGCCATGCTCGGAGTGCTTTTTCTGGGCTATTCCATCCTGGCTCTGGTGATACTGGCGTTAGTCTCCTACTTTACCGCCGGTATGCTTCGGATGGCAATCCGTCAGGTGCGGGGCGAACCGATCGGCATTGGTGATCTCTTCAGCGGAGGGGATGCCTTTCTGCCGGTGCTGGGGGCCACGTTGCTGGTGGGGCTTGCGACTGGGATTGGCGGTATGCTGTTGGTGATTCCCGGCTTCATTGTCGCCGGCCTGTTCTTCCTGACGATACCGCTGATCGTGGATCGGAAGATGGGCGTGATCGAGGCAATGACAGCAAGCTGGAATGCTCTCAAAAGCGATTGGCTCATGGCGACGCTCTTTGCGTTCGTCCTGCCGCTAATCGCGGGATTGGGCGCGCTCGCCTGCGGTTTCGGTATGCTGTTTACCATGCCGCTGCTCTATCTGGGGATGGCAGTCGTTTACCGGGACTTCTTTATGCCCGGCCTGCCCCAAAACAATCCCAATGCCCTCTATCCGCCTCCCGTCGGAGCCGCCTATCCGCCCCCACAATATCCATATCCGCCGACAACAGGCTACTCGGCGCCTACGGAACCGGTCTATCCGCCGCCGATGGAAACCGTCACCACAGCCATGGATATCAGCTACGATACCCCCGTGGAAACACCCCCTCCGCCGCCGGATACCAGCTACCCCACATCCATGGATACAAACCCGGCGCCGCCGACGGATACCGGCAATTTCACTCCCACGGAAATGCCCTACTCCCCTCCGCCGGATACCAGCGCTTCCACGCCCGTGGATACCACCCCGGCGCCGCCGACGGATACCAATCCTCCGTCCCAACCCTAGTCGGATAGATGTAGGCTGGGATCGTCGTGTGTCTTCGCGCCATCCAATTTTCGGATTGGATGGCGTTCTTACTATCCGGCGGCTTAGCGGGAGCTTCCATGCTGCCTCGCTTCGGCTTGCACCCCAATCCTGAGTAATGCTATACTATTGGTCAAGTTTTTTCCTGGCGCCGCGCAAAGCGGAACAGGAGCGTCCGGCAAACCGTACTTTAGACAGATGGAGACACAAACGCAAGAAAAATGGCCTGCCCTCCGTCAGAACGGACATGGCGAGAGAGGGGTCCTTTCCGGACCGTCGGACCTGATCGACCTGATCGGCAATACGCCGCTGATCCGGCTGCATCGCCTTGTGCCGCGGAACCCGAAAGTCGAGATTTATGGCAAGGCGGAGTGGGCCAATCCGGGTGGCTCCGTCAAGGATCGGCCTGCCAGGAACATGATCCTGGAGGGGGAGCGGAGCGGACAGTTACGGCCAGGCAAGATTATCCTGGACGCCACCTCGGGCAATACCGGGATCGCCTATGCCATGATCGGCGCGGCGAAGGGCTACCCGGTGCATCTCTGCCTGCCGGTCAATGCCAACGAGGAGCGGAAACAACTGCTGCGGGCCTATGGTGCGCACCTGATTTTGACCGACCCCCGCCTCTCTTCGGATGGCGCGATTCTCAAGGCGCGGGAGCTCTATGCCGCCGATCCGGAGAAGTATTTCTATCCCGACCAGTATAATAACCCCGCCAACTGGCAGGCGCACTACCACACCACCGCTCCCGAGATCTGGTCGCAGACCCAGGGCCGGATCACCCACTTCGTCGCCGGATTGGGAACGAGCGGCACCTTTATGGGTACCGGGCGGCGGCTGCGGGAGTACAATCCGAACATCCGCCTGATCTCTTTTCAGCCCGATTCGCCGTTTCATGGCCTGGAGGGGATGAAGCACATGGCGACGGCCATCGTTCC
>DATGIG010000238.1:0-16773 GCA_035295825.1 Chthonomonadaceae bacterium
CCCTCTCCAAGCCGTTGGGACAAAATGTGCCGGCTAAAGATGCCAATAACAACCCGATCCAATATCAGTTGGGCGTCCTGAAGTATCGTCCCTTCTCCACCCCTAGCGATCCCTCCACCCAGGAGACCGGCAACGGCTGGCTCAAATACGTCCATACGATCGCCAAATTTGTCGCCAGCACGCTTGGCACGACCGGGCAGGCCGACCTGGGTTTCGATATGGAGATCTGGAATGAACTCAGCTTCGGCTCGGCCTTTCTCGACATCAACAACTACTACAATCCGCCGTTTGTCTATCCGCGCGAAGGACATTACGACCTGGTCAAGCAGACCGCAGCGTTTGCGGACCAAAATCCCGCCGACTTTGTGGGCGTCATACTGAGCGACGGGTTCGCCAATACGATCCCCTGGGATGCTTCCAGCGTCGAGCCGCCGCGCATCGGAGCGATCAACAAACACCCCTATCCCAGCCGTCGAACCTATCCGCATGACGAGTATCCTTCCACTGAAGTCAATGCCCTGGGCCGGTTTGATCCCGACAGCGCCGACGACCCGCTCAATCCCGGCTTCCTGCCCAGCTATTCGGTCCTCTTCCCGGAGGAGGGGATGTTCTCCCTCCAGACGGAGTTTATGGAGCGCGATACGGCGCCTATGACCAATGTGATCCAGCAACTGCAACATGGCCGCTACACACGTCTGGTCAACGGCAACTTCGACCCCTGCCCGGTTCAGGTCACGGAAACCGGCGTGGCGCCGGCGGAGGATAATGCGAGCATCACCCCGGACCGGGCGCTGGCGATCAAAGCCAAATCGACGGCCCGATTCTATTGCTTCTTTCTCAACAAGGGGGTGACGCAACTCTACCTCTATACGGCCGACGGCAACCCTGCCTTCACGAGCAATTTCACCCCGCGAGACGGCGATCTTTATCTGGGCGTGGTGCAGGATAACTTCATGGCTTATGTCACTCAAACTACTCCGCCATCCTACCCGACCAACGATGTGCCCTATACGTCGCCCGCACTGGCGACGCTGAGCCACATCGTAACCCAGATGAGCAATCAACTCGATCCTACGATCACCTCGACGCGGCCCATTCAGGTCGCTTCCATCGCCGAGCCCAGCAACCAGATCTACTTTACAGGCGACGGTACGGCCGCTCATCCCAGCCTCTATAACCACGATGTGTTGGCGATCCTGCCTTATCAGGTGAATGCGCACCGCTTCGTGATCCCTTACTATGTGGCCTCCGCCGACATCATGCAGGACATGTCCCCGGAGAGCTTTACGGTGAAGTTGACCGGCCTCAACGGCGCCGGGGCAACGGTAACCGCCTACGATCCGATCAAAGACGCCTCGGTTCCCGTTGCGGTTGCCGCACAGGACGGCAACAGCCTGACGCTGAACCTGACAGCGGTGGACTATCCTTACCTCCTGATCGTCGAGGAGGCGAGAGCGATCGATTGCGGCGGCGGGGCGGTCGGCAATTTTCAGGCGGATCAGGACTTTTCGGGCGGATACATAGAGACGACGACGCACGCCATCGACACCTCCGGCGTCGTCAACCCGGCGCCACAAGCGGTCTACCAATGCGGACGATTCAACATGTCCAACTACACCATTCCGGGGCTCATTCCCGGAACGTATAAGGTACGCCTGCATTTCGCCGGTCTGTACGCGACCGGCGGTTTCAACGTCAGCATCAACGGCACGCCCGTTCTGACCAATTTCGACATCGTAGCAGCGGCGGGCGGCATGTATAAGGCGGTGGTGAAAGAGTTCACCGCAAGCCCCGATGGCTCCGGTAATATCATCATCTCCTTCACCAACGGCGGTCTCCAGAGCGGCGGATTGCCAAGCCCTCAGAACTGCGACGGGAAGATAGCCCCCCAAAACTTCACCCCGGTTCCGTCGAACGGTACTCCAAGTATCGAGGGGATCGAGATCATTCCCCTGTCTTACGGTCCGCCCGCTCCGACGGGAGTGGTCGCGACAGGAGGCAATCAGCGGACGACATTTACCTGGAATGCCGTCGCCGGCGCGACGAGCTATGATTTGTATCGCAGCACCAGTCCCGGAGGAGAGGGAACTGTTCCCGTAGCGACGGGCATCACCGGGACCTCTTACACCGATCTGGGGGTACCCAACGGCCGCACCTTCTATTACAAACTCGTGGCAGTCAACTCCAAGGGAGAGGGGGCGCCTTCCGCCGAGGTCAGCGCGACGCCGACCGGTCCGGCGACCTATCAACTCAGTTGCGGCGGCGGCATCGCCGGAACCTGGATCGCCGCGACCAATGCGAATGAGGGTGGCAGCTCTCGAACGAACGGAAACCCCAGCACCAATACCAGCTATGTGGTCAATCCGGCGCCGCAGGCCGTCTACCATACCGCCTGGACCAACGCCCCCGGTGAGGTGACCAGCTTCGCGCTCCCTTATCTGGTTCCCGGAGGTCAGTATACGGTGCGGCTGCACTTCTCCGACATCATGGGGGCGTTTCCGGGCGACCACGTCATGGAGGTGTTCATCAACGGCGTGAACGTACTGTCCAACTTCGACATCGCCCAGGCGGCGATCAATGAGGGCGCGCCTGCTCCGGGGTTTTCCACGGCCGTGATCCAGCAGTTTACGGTCACGGCAGACCTCTATGGGCGCATCATCGTGCGCTACTATAACGATAAGGGGTTCGGATCCCTGAGCGGCATCGAAGTCCTCTAATGCGAGGCCCGCGGATCTCTATCCTCTCTTTCACTTAGAATGGTGGGCGGCCTGTTCCCTTTCCGTCGAACTGGCCGCCCGCATGATGCATGAAAGCCTGTGCTTTGTGTCCGCCGGAAAGGCGTAATTCTGCGCCCGGCGGTTGACGCACCGCCCGATGTCTGTTATACTGATGGGTGTTTGTTGCCGCAACGGGGCGCCTGCCCCGGTTCGGCGCGGTTTCCCTGACCGTTCCACACGGTTCCGGAGGCTTACGCACCATGTACGTACTCTCGGGCGAAAGTACGGCCCGTCTCTATATCGCGCTGCGTCGCCATGCGCTGGTCGGCCTCGCCCTGATCTGCGGCCTGGCCGGCATGGCCGGGGCGCAGCGCAATGCCGGTTCGCCGGCTGCCGGCGTTCAGAGCGCGCGGGACATCCTGCAAAAGTCCATCAATACCTACCAGGAGATGTCCAGCTATGAAGGCCAGTCCAATATAGACCAGATCAAGCTCAACCCGCAGGGCGGGATCATCCAGCAGGAGGGTTCCAGCGCCAAAATGCGCTATAAGCGGCCCAATAAGCTGATGCTGGACTTCACCACGCCCGTCGGAAGCCGCTCCATCTGGAGCGATGGCTCCCTGCTGATCGTCTATGACGCCCTGCCGAAAAAGTACACGGTCGGCCCGACCGCTCCGGACCTGTCGGCGATGCTCCCCCTGCTCTTCCGGCGCGCGGGCGTGACCGCCAGCCTCGACCCGCTCTATGGGCTGAGCAAGAAGACGCTGCCGAAAGAGCTGGTCAATCTGGCGCTGCAGGAGACCACCACCTTCAACGGGCATCCGGTCTATGTGGTCACCGGCACGCTGAAGGGGATCGAAACCACCAACGCCAATAAGCAGCCGATCACGCTGCCCAGCAGCACCTGGACGTGGTGGATCGACAAGAACACGTTTCTGATGCATAAGATCGAAACCCGTACGGCGAATGTGATCCTGTCCCCCCCGCAGTCCGGCGGCCCGCAGCGGCAGGCCGCCACCCCGGCAACGCTGGTGGCACGCTATACGTTCAGCGCCAGCAAGCCGAACTGCGCCTTTCCGGAGAACGCCTTTAACTTCAAGGCCCCTCCGGATGCCAGTGAAAGAAAGTAGCCGTAGCGCTCCGGGAGCCGGGAAGAGCCGGGCGAGGGAGTGAGACGGGGATCTCCCATCAGGCATTCCATCAGGAAGGGATGCCGGAAGGAGTTCGGGGTATGTTTGGAATCGTGGTGGCGGCGCTGGCCGCCGCACTGATTACCGCTTTTGTGACGCCGGGCGTGCGGCGCTGGTCCGAAAAGAACGGCCTGGTGGACCAACCGGATGCGCGTCGGGTCAACAAGCAGCCCATGCCGCGCGCGGGCGGGGTCGCGATCTACCTGGGCTTTGTGGTCGCGGTCCTCATCGCCATCACGGTCCGCCACATCCATACGCGCCAGATCCATGTGGATCAGCCGACCTGGACGTGGCAACTGGTGGGTGTGCTGGTCGCCGCGACCTTTATGGCCATCGTCGGCCTGGTAGACGATTTCAAGAACCTGGCGGCGAAGTGGCAGGCGCTGGCGCTGGTGGCGGCGGGCGTGATCCTGGCGGCGTTCGGGGTCCGCATCGAGGAGGTCACCAATCCCTTCGGCCACACCGCCATCTTCCTGCAGTACGATCCTCATGCGCTATGGCCCGCGTTCGGCCTCTGCGTCTCCGTCCTGCTCACGGTCCTCTGGGTCTTCGTCGTGACCAAGACCGTGGACGCCATTGACGGCGTGGACGGCCTGGCGGCGGGGGTCTGCGCGATCTCGGCGACGGCGATGGCCCTGATGGCCGTCGAGCAGCACAATCCGGCCTTCGCGTCGCTGGCGCTGGTGGCGGCGGCGCTGGCGGGGGCCTGTCTGGGCTTCCTCCGCCACAACTACCACCCGGCGAAGATCATCATGGGCACCATCGGCGCGTGGGTGCTGGGCATCGGCTTGGCCTCCATCTCGATCCTGGGCGCGTTCAAGGGCGCGGCGGCGGTCTCCGTGCTGGTTCCCGTGTTGGCGCTGGGCGTGCCGATCTTCGACTACACCCATGTCCTGGGCCGGCGCCTGCTGGAACACGCGCCTCTCACCCAGGCCGACAAGCGGCACCTGCACCATCGGCTGCTGGCCCGAGGCTGGAACCAGCGCCAGGTCGTCTGGTGCATCTACAGCATCGCGTTCGCCCTCTGCCTGGTCGCCCTGTTCCTCTTCCGCGCCAACCATCCGCATCCGTAGCGGGCGCTCTCTGAACCACACAATTCAGGGACGCGGCATGCCGCGTCCCTATAGTTTGTCTCCCCCGGCAGATGCTGGCCTCAGCGTGTCGGCGTGCCGGCGCATTCTCAACCCCCTATGTCGTCGCTTCGCCCAGGTAGACATTCAGGCCACGGGTTGTCGCCTCCGTATAGATCGGTTCGACCGCTTCCAGCAGCGGCGTCGCGCCCCGCCAGAAGGGGAAGTTTCCCAGCCGCTTGACGAGCGCCGCTGCTACCGGCGGACGGCGCACTTCACCCCATAGATCCTCCGGGAGGAGCGCGCCCTGCCAGAAGGCAGTCAGGTCGGCGGTCAACGGCTCGGGCGGTAGGGCGGGCTGCGTTGCGTCGGTCTCCGCCGTGACGCCGAGGCCGGTCAATTGCGTCAGCAACTCTTCGCGGGTGATGCCGCGCAGGGTGAAGAGCAGGAATGGATCGCGGTCGAACTCCTCGCCCAGCAGGCAGTAGACGGCGGCGGTATGCTTGCAGGGGTTCGACCAGTCCGGGCAGGAGCAGTCGGTCTCCAGATCCTTCATGGTCGGAAAGAGCGGCAACCGCACGCTCTGAAAGACCTCCTCGATGTCCTGCGGCATCTCCCCGGCGAGCAGTTTCGCCGCAAAGAGCGCCTGGCCGGAGAGCGCTTCCAGGATCGTCTCCCATTGCGCGGCGGTGAGCGTTCTGACGTTCATCGTGACCTTATACGGTTTCGCCTGCGATCCCTGCACCTTGGCGCGGACCAGACCCTTCTCGATATCAATCGAGAGCACCTGTCCGCTCCGTGCATAGGAGCGCCCCCGCGACAGGCGCGCGCCCAGTCCATAGGAGTCCAGCACGGCCAACCAGCGTTTCGCCCACCAGCTCGAGCCGAAACCGCTCTTCGACTGCGCCTTGATACCCCCCTTCGCCTCCCTTGGGCGCGTCGGCTCATAGTAGTCCCAATAGGGCATAATCGTTCCTCCCGGATGGTGTAGAAACACCGTCATGCTGCACAACGTCCGCCTCTGGACGAATCTTACCCCACTCCCGCAACCGCATCCTGCCGCAGGGCGAACAACTCCTTCAACTCCGCCGTGGAGAGTTCCGTCAGCCACTCTTCTCCCGTACCGACCACGTTGGCGGCGACCTGGCGCTTCTTCTCGATCATCTCGTCTATCTTCTCCTCCAGCGTGCCCAAGCAGAGGAACTTATGCACCTGGACATTTTTCTTCTGGCCGATGCGGAAGGCGCGGTCGGTCGCCTGGTTCTCCACCGCCGGGTTCCACCAGCGGTCGAAGTGAAAGACATGGTTCGCTGCCGTCAGGTTCAGCCCGACGCCGCCCGCCTTAAGCGAGAGCAGGAAGAAGGGCAACGATGCGCCCTCATTCTGAAAGCGCTCGACCATCCGGTCCCGCTGCTTCTTCGGCACGCCGCCGTGCAGAAAGAGGACTTCTTTGCCGAAATTCTCCTGAAGGTGCTTACGGATGATCTCGCCCATCTCGGTGAACTGAGTAAAGATCAGCGCCTTGTCTCCAATGGAGTGGGCCTCTTCCAGCATCTCCGTCAGGCGGGCCAGTTTGCCGGAGCGGCCCGATATGGCCGAGTTGTCGCCCAGAAACTGGGCCGGGTGATTGCAGACCTGTTTGAGTTTCGAGAGCGTCGCCAGGATCATGCCGCGCCGCTGAATGCCCTCCGCTTCCTCCAACGCTTCCGTCACCTCTTTGACCACCGCCGCATAGAGCGACGCCTGCTCGGAGGTCAGGGTGCAGTAGACTTTCATCTCCAGCTTGTCGGGCAGATCCGCGATGATGCTCCTGTCCGTCTTGAGCCGGCGCAGAATGAAGGGACGGGTCAGCCGTTTCAGGCGCTCGGCGGCCTCCGGGTCCTGGCCGGCCTGGATCGGGAAGTAGAAGTTCCGTTTGAATTCCGACTGAGTGCCCAGGAAGCCGGGGTTCAGGAACTCTAAAATCGCCCAGAGGTCGCCCACATGGTTCTCGACGGGCGTGCCGGAGAGCGCGATGCGCCAATCGGCCTTCAGCCCGCGCGCCGCCTTCGACTGCTTGGTCTCCGGATTTTTGATGTTCTGCGCCTCGTCCAGAATGACGCCGCCCCATTTCACCTCTTTCAGCAGCTCGAAATCCCGATGGAGCAGCGCAAAGCTGGAGAGAACGAGGGCATGCTTCTCCGCCTCCTGTCGAAAGGCATCTCCCCGCGTGCGCGTCTGGCCATGATGCACCATCACCGGCAGGTCGGGCGTGAACCGCTGCGCCTCGCGGACCCAGTTGCCCACCACGGAGGTCGGGCAGATGACCAGCGCCGGGCGCTTGTCTTGCGCTTCCCAACTACGGCGGAGATAGGCCAGCGTCTGGGCCGTTTTGCCCAGCCCCATGTCATCTGCGAGACAGGCCCCCAATCCCCATGTGCCCAGGAAATGCAGCCACTCGTAGCCGCGCTGCTGGTAGGGGCGCAGCGTGCCATGAAAGCCTTCCGGCGCGGGCAGCGGCTCCAGGGCGGCGTTGCCGTTCATCTGCGCCAGCAGGTCCGCCACCCAGCCCGATGCCTCTACGCCCTCGATTGCCAATCCGCCCGGCGCGGTTTCCGCGCCCAATGCCATCCGCATGACCTGGCGCAGGGTGGTCTGCTCTTCTCCCCGCCGCTTCCAGAATTCCAGTGCCGCCTCGATCTCCCGCACATCCAACTGCACCCACTGCCCGCGCACCCGGACCAGCGACACCTTCTGCCCCGCCAGCGCTTCCAACTCCTCGCGGGTCAGCTTCACCCCGCCGAGAGCGATCTCCCAGCGGAACTGCACGATGCTCTCCATGGTGATGCCGGTCAGGGACTGCATTTTGGGAGCCTTGACGTTTGCGCCCGCCGCCAGGTGCTGCTTGGTTCCCTTCCGGGTCCACCAGGCCGGGAACTGCACCACAAATCCGGCCTGCTCCAGCATCCAGGCCTTTTCCATCAGGAAGTCCTGCGCCCCGGCCGTATCCAGCGTGTAGCCATCCGGCGTCGCCGCCTTCAGGCTGGTTTCGATCTGCGGACAGATCTTCGACGCCTGCCCCAGAGCCGTCAGCAGAAACTCGCGCGGCTGAAAGTCGTCCCGGCGCAGCAGCGGCGTGACGGCGCCCTTCTTGCTCCACGCCTTCTCGACCGGCACCAACAGACTGGGGTCCTCGACGGATTGGAGCAGATAGCGGACATACCAGGAGGCATCGGTAATATCCGCATCTTCGCCCTCCAGGAGCGGCTCTTCCAGCCGGAAACAGAGACGGAACGGCGCAGCAAGGGAGAGAAATAGCGGGCGTCGCCACTCCCGCACCTGCGCGGCGAAGTCGTCCAGCTCCTTTGTCTCGCCCTGCATCCGCCCGTCCGGAGAGCGCAGGGCATAGAGCCACTGGTCGTGCAGGCTGTCGAAGGCAGCGACTTTCGATCTCCGTGGGCGCGCTACGGCGGCAAAGGGGGCGGAGTTCGCTTCGGCGACGGCGCGCACCAGATAGTCGCAGGCAGCGTCGAGGAAAGTTGTCAGGACACGGATTGCCGGTGTATCGGGCGGCGTGATTGGCGCTTCAGACAGGGCGCGACAGGCGGCAGGCAGGGCGCGCGCCAGTTTGGTGAGCGCCTCCGCCTCCAGCCCGGAGAGAAGAGGCCGCCAGCAGGCCCGATACCCCTCCTCCGTCCTCTCCACGTCCGGCAGGAACTGTTGGCGCGCGACCAATGCGCCCGCGAAGCGCATCGCCGTGGCCCAGTAGCAGAGCGTGTTCCCGATGAGGATCCCGGCGTCCAGAGTATCCTTGCCGATACAGCCGCAGAGCAGCGCAACGGCCTGCTCCCACGATAGTGGGACGCCGGTTATCTGCCAGGGACGCAGCACATAGGAGACCTCGCCCTCCGGCAGCGGCGCGAGCAGGGGGCTGGAAGGGATCGGGGCATTTCCGACGGTCGGCAGCCAGGCGACAAAGCTCCCGCTCGTAAGTGCAGAAGCCGGCTTCCCTTCCAACGCTGCCAAAACGGAGGTCAGTGTGGGGAGGAACTGCTCAGCGGATGCATCCCATGGGGAGGTCTCCGCCAATGCAGACTGTCGCTTCGACCTCACGGAGCGCCGTATCCCCCTGGTGGAATCGGCAGGCGCCTCGCCCCAGAGCACAAACCGATGTTCGATTAGTCCTGCCTGAAGAATGAGCATCTCTCAAGCATACTCCTCGCCGCAATACGCCCTAACGTCGGGATTTTCTCTTCCATTTTTCCCTGCCAACATTATAGCACGGAGTGCTTTCCAGTTTAAGTATTGGCGTGCGCTGCGTCCGTCAGAGAGGGCCGGCCGTCAAGCGAGGGCTCACTCCGTTCGAGAGACCGCCGCCAACTTGCCCAGTAAACCCTGCGGCGAATCGTCCATGAACTCGCCCGACTGCGAACCGATCCCCCAGCTATTTGCCAACGCAACGACGACCAGATCTTGGTCTCTCCATACGGTCATGCCTGCCTGCAAGCCCGCATTCGATCCGCTGATACTGAGGCGGGGCGGATCGTCTCGCAGGAACCATCCGAAGCTCATCGGCGATTCGATCCCTGCGAGGACAGGACGCCTCCACAGCAACGCAATGGATGTGTCGGAGAGCAGACCGGAGGGGCGAAACGCCCTGCCGAACCGCGCCAGGTCCCCCACGGTCGCCGCCATGTTGCCGCCCGCCATGTTATGGCTGTAATCCCAGTCCGGCACACGCACCGGGGCGGTATCCAGGGGATGGTAGTCCGTCAGGTCGTACCAGGAGTAGCGGGCTGGCCGCTCGCGACCGGCAAGCCCAGGCCTGTCGAAGCCGGTCTTTTGCAACTGCAGAGGATGCAAAATCGCCTGAGCGACATACTGTTGAAATGGGATGCCCGCTGCGCGCTGGATAGCCATGGCCAGCAGGTTGTAACCGTAACTGGAGTAGAGGTACTGGGTTCCCGGAACGACCGCGAACGCATTGTCTCGGAACAGGGGAAGGATGTCGAAGAGGTCGTCGAAGTGACGTGCATTGAGGTCCGCGTTGCGTTCCGGCCCCCAGTGTCGAATACCTGCGAGGTGCGCTGCCAGTTGCCGCAGTGTGACGGAAGCAGCCGGGTGGAGTGGAAACTCGGGGATATAGCGCTGGATCTCCGCATCCAGATCGATGCGGCCCTCCTCGTATAGCTTCAGCAGGGCCGCCCCTGTAAATGCCTTGGTAACGCTGGCGATGCCGAACGGAGTTTCGAGGGTGGCGCGCACCTCAGCCTCGCGATCCGCCCACCCGAATACATCCGCAAAAACGAAACACCCCTCACTCAGGACCGCCACGGCTAGCCCGACGTTCTGTTGACGGTCCTGAAACTCCGCTATAATACGCTGATAGGGATACTCCATAAGATCAGGGTTCCCGCAGAATGCGCTCTTTCTCCTTTTGGAACTCTTCTTCGGTCACTACCCCTTCTTTCCGCAAAACATTGAGATTGGCAATCTCTGTTGTTCGCGACCGCTGAACGTAACTCTGCTTTTGGCGGCTGCCGATGGCCCAGCCGAGCAGTGCGAGCAACCAGCCAAACCAGCCTAAACCGGTAGGAACCAGGTTGACCCATGACCCGAAAACGAGCAAGGAGCCTATAATGTAAACGAGCAAGGAGCCTATAATGTAAAGGAGCCTATAATGTAAGCCTATAATGTATAAGCCTATAATGTACAGGATCCAGCTAATTTTGTATCTACTCATCACGCATCCTTCCCCTGCCATGACTTCGTTCTCTTCGGCACCCATGCAGATTATACAGCGTCTTCTTTCTCGCGTCAACACAAACCTCACAGTGCTGGCTCCTCACCGCATCAGCATCAGGCCGTGAACGACCTGCCTGGGGGGCACTGCGTGCCAATCGGCCTGCGGCCGGGAATGCATTGTCCGCCCGCAGGACTGGCCTGTAGGGCGCTGGCCCCGTCCTGCGCCGAAATCCGCGAAATCTGCTATTCCTCCACAGATTTGGGTTGCACGAAGTGCGACCTTTTCATGCATCGGCAGGGGACGGAGCCCCTGCCCTACACAGTTCGTTCACGGCCCGGCATCAGCAGGAATATCCTCGTCGGACCGCGAAATTCCCTCCTGTTAATGGTTTGCATCGTTCGCATCCTAACAGGAGACCAGTCATTGACGCCCCTGGAACTCACACAGAAACTGATTACCCTGACCGCTACGAATATAAACCTGCTCGTGGCTACCATTCCGGGTGCGAGTACTTACGATACCCCAAACGCTAACGTCCCGACGCGCGTCGCCAACCTGCTCAATTGGGCGCAGAGCGGGATAGGACCAGGATTGCAAACGGTCGTGGACGCCGCGCAAACGCTGTTTCCTTCACTCTTTTCGCCGCTTCCGCCAGTAAGACCTCGAAAGTATCTGCCCTACCAACGCAATGTCTTCTTCACTGGGCGGGAAGACGTCCTCCTACGCTTGCATCAAGCCCTCGCTCAAAACAAGAACGCTGCACTCACCCAGGCCATAGCGGGATTGGGTGGCATCGGCAAGACCCAGACCGCCATCGAATATGCCTACCGCCACTGGGACGATTACGACGCCATCTTCTGGTGTCCTGCCGACAACGAGGCCACCCTCAACACTGCCTATCGCGATATTGCTACTCGTCTGGATCTGCCCCAGAAGGGCGCCCAGAACCCCGAGGACACCAACGAAGCCGTCAAAGTCTGGCTCGCTGCCAACTCCGGCTACCTCCTTATTCTTGACAACGCCGATGCGCCCACCATTGTCAAGAAATACCTGCCTCCCCATCCCTCTGGTCATATTCTCGTCACCAGCCGCGCCCACAACTTCGCCATCCTCAACATCAAAGGCCCTATTCGCCTTAACCAACTCCTTGCCGAGGATGCTCTTACCTTTTTGCTGCAACGCACCGAACGCGAGACAGCCTCCGAAACCGAGCGCATCGCCGCTACTGATCTTGCCCACGAACTCGGTTATCTTCCCCTCGCTCTGGAACAGGCGGGAGCTTACATCGCTCACAACGAAGTTCCCTTCGCTCAGTACCTCGCTGATTATCGACGCCTTCAGATAGAACTGCTAGAGAAATATGGTCCTGTCACTGGCGATTACCCAGAAACTGTCCGTACCACCTGGAACAAAAGTTTCGCCGCCATCCGGACAAAATCTGAGGCTGCTGCTGAATTACTAACCATCAGTGCTTTTTTTTCTCCTAATGCGATTCCTTATGAACTCATTATACGCGGCGCACGTGAAATAGGAGAACCACTCTCTTCTGCCCTTCTCAAATCGGCCACTGACCAAACTAAAATAGGCGAATGCTTGATACCACTTCAGGAACTTCTGACGATTCTCGCTGAATATTCCTTGATTCTCCGAAACGTAGATTCTGGGACCTACGACATTCATCGTATGGTACAAACCGTCATTCAAGATAAGATGGATGACAGTACTAAGCAAGCCTATACAGAGCGGGCTGTACTTGCCATCAATACGACTTATACACTTGTTGAGTTTCGGTATTGGCCTCTTTATCAAAGATTACTACCTCATGTTCTATCGATTGTCGAAGTGATCGAAAACAAAAAAATATTTCTCCCAGAAGCAGCAAGATTGCTCAATCAAACCGCTGTCTACTTGCGGGAACGCGCCCAATATTTTCAAGCTGCCCGTTTAATGGAGCAAGGATTGGCAATTGACGAGAAGGTATTTGGACCAGAACACGCCAATACAGCGTTAAGCTTAAATAATTTGGCAGGAATCTATCTTGATCTGAAATCTTATAAAAAAGTCGAACCACTATTGCTTCGTGCGCTCAAAATAAGAGTGAACACGGCAGGTCCAGACCATGCTGATACTGCGCACAGTTTGAATGGTTTAGCAGAGTTTTATCGCGTCCAAGGTATGTATGATAAAGCCGAGCCCCTATTTTTGCAAGCATTAGCAATATATGAGAAAACACCAGATACAGAACCTCTTAAGATTTCTTTTGTTCTTAACAATTTAGCGTTACTTTATAAACTTCAAGGGAAGCTTTCGAAAGCTGAACCTCTCTACATCCGTTCATTGAGAATAAGAGAGAAAGAATTGGGAAATGAACATCCTGATACTGCTTTCATTTTACTCAACTTGGGAGGATTATATCTGACACAACGGAACTATTTAGCTGCCGAACCGCTAATGAGACGGGCAATATCGATAACCCAACGTACGCTGGGAATGGCACACCCTAATACAGCGCACGCCTTTAAAGGGTACGCTGCAATCCTTCGAGGATTGGGTAGGGTGCAGGAAGCAAGAGATATGGAAATTCATGTAGAGAATATAATGGAGGCGCATCGGCGATTGAACTCCAGAGAGGGTGCAGTTGAGTAGGAGCAGCGGAGAAGGACTGAGTAATTACTGGTTTCAGTGTCCTAATGCGAGGTACCAAGTCTTCCTTGCATTAGGACATTTGCGGGGAGTTATTTCTCGGCCAGGACGCGGTCGAGGTAGACGCTCACTTTGTCGGCCCACATCTGGCCGTGGGCGCGGAGTCCCTTCGGGCTGAAGTGGATGCCCTTGCCGCCGAAGTCGCGGTTGTCGTCGGTGAGGGTATCGGTGTCCGGGTCTTCCAGGGCGACCCGGTATCCGCAACAGTTTGCTATTCGGGTAGGATCTCGCTAAGTTCGGGCGGTCTCCTGCGACCATGCCGCACAGTGTACAGTAGAATCTCCTCACTCTCATCGTTGTAGCGGTAGTAGAGGAGGTAATTTCCCGACACAGCACGCCGTATTTCCGGTGCATCTTCCAATCCTGCTGTCTGTGCTCCTCGTGGAAAATCACATAGAAACTCCAGGGTCTCCATAATGTGATTGAGATCGCGCCAGGGCAGTTCCAGCATCTCCGCTTCGGCGCGTGGGAAAATGAGAAGTGTTGCCTTCACTCCTCGGTTCCACCCAGTTTCGCCATGTGCTTGGTTTTGAACTCCTCCAGGGTCAGGAACTTACCTGCGGCGTAGTCTGCCTCCCCCTGAGCTACGGCTGCACGGAGTTCCGCCTCATCCTCCGGCGTCAACGCAACCTCATTTGCTTCTTGCATCCGATAGGCGATCACCCCGCCGACGGGTTGCCCATTGCGAGAGAGGATGATAGGTTCGTCGGCAGAAAAGAGTTCCTCCAATACTTTGCGAGTATCAGGCGTCAATTCTTCCAACGTGATTGTCTTTGCCATTGCGTCGTTCCCTCCTACATCAACGAAGATTATACTCCTTCTACTTCCTAGCGTCAATACGAATGAATGTCCTCTTCACCCCATCCTCTCCCGCGCACAAATAGGTCGCACCTACGGTGCAGTCCAAATCCGCGAGGAAATAGCGGATTTGGTTCCCACTGGGGCGAGGGTGGGGGTGAGGAGGGCAGGATTCTCCCCGTCTGACCGCGAAATTCTCTCCTGTTAATGGTTTGCATCGTTCGCATCCTGACAGGAGACTCGCCGTTGACACCCCTGGAAATCACGCAGAAACTGATTACCCTGACCTTCACGAACATAGACCTACTCGTGACTTCCATTCCTGGTGCGAGTACCCAGGACACTCCGAACACCAATATCCCGGCACGGGTCGCTAATCTGCTCAACTGGGCGCAGAGCGGCACGGGACCAGGCTTGCAAACAGTCGTGGACATCGCTCAAACGCTGTTTCCTTCACTCTTTTCGCCGCTTCCGCCAGTAAGACCTCGAAAGTATCTGCCCTACCAGCGCAATGCCTTCTTCACCGGACGGGAAGATGTCCTCCAACGCCTGCACCAGGCACTTGCTCAGAACAAGAACGCTGCACTCACCCAAACCATCGCTGGCTTAGGCGGCATCGGCAAGACCCAGACCGCCATCGAATACGCCTACCGTCATTGGGGCGATTACGACGCCATCTTCTGGTGTCCTGCCGACAGCGAGGCAACTCTCAATATCGCTTATCACGATATCGCCCTCCGTCTCAACCTGCCCCAGAAGGATGCCCAAAACCCCGCAGACACCAGTCAAGCCGTCAATGTCTGGCTTTCGGAACACTCTGGCTATCTTCTCCTTCTCGATAACGCCGATGACCTCAGCATCGTCAAGAAGTACCTACCATCACATCCAGAAGGTCACATCCTCGTCACCAGCCGTGCCAATGACTTCGCCGTTCTCAATATCAGAGGCCCTGTTCGCCTCCATGAACTCTCTGCCGATGAGGCTCTATCGTTTCTCATGCAACGCACTGAACGTGAGAATCCCTCCGAAACCGAAATCACAGCCGCCATTGACCTCGCCTGCGAACTCGGCTATCTTCCGCTGGCTCTCGAACAGGCCGGAGCCTACATTGCTCACCATGAGATCTCCTTCACGGATTACCTCGCTGCCTACCACCGTCTGCGTGTAGAACTTCTGGAGAAACATGGTCCTGTCACCGGCGACTACCAAGAAACCATCCGCACCACCTGGAGCAAGAGTTTTACTGCGGTTCGAGAGAAGTCCGAGCCTGCCGCCGAACTATTGACTATCAGTGCTTTCTTCGCTCCGGAGGCCATTCCTTATGATCTACTCTTGGGTAGCGCATCCGAACTTGGTGAGCCATTGGCCTCCCAACTCACCGAAGCTTCCAACACCGAACTACACTTACAGGAACTCTTGAGCATTCTTACTGAATACTCTCTCATTCGTCGCAATCTAGAGGCGAAAACCTAAGATTCACCGTCTTGTGCAAGTAGTCATGCAGAGCAACTTGGATGATTCAGCGCAAGCGAAATGGGCGGAATGCACCGTGCGTGTCATAAATCATGCCTTTCCTGAGCCGTCATTTCCCAACTGGCATAAATGCGCTCAACTTTTATCTCATACTCAGGTGTGTGTGGAACACATACGAAGATGGGGGATTAACTGTACTGAAGCGAAGTCGCTAATAGAAAAAGCAAATTTGTATCTCAGGCAACGAGCGCACTTCCAAGAGGCAGAGCCACTCGTCGGACACCTGCTTGAAAGGGTACAGGTACATGCGGGGTCGCAATTTGAAGAATTGGCGACAAGATTTCAACATCTGACAGAGTTATACAACAATCAGGGCGAATATCAACAAGCGGAACCATTGATAAAGAGAATATTAGAGGATCTTCAGCGCAACTATGGCCCTGAGCCTCCTGAAGTGATAGGCAATATTCTTAATGGTGCAGAAATCTACTGGAATCAGAGTCGACATACCAATGTGGAGGCATACTCTCGACCTATGTCTAACATCATTAGGCGTGCTTTGTCACCAAACTATCCGCCTTCAGTGGCAATGGTCGCTATTCATGCACTACTCCTCCGTATACAAGGCCAAATTATTGAAGCAGAGCCTATGTACGGGCGGGTGATAGAGATGTTGAAGGCAACACTTGGGGAAGAACACATTTATGTGGCCGACAGCATAATCGACTTGGCCGAGGTTTATTACGATCAAGAAATGTATGGCGCAGCCGAAAGCCTTTATATTCAGGGATTAGCCATTTCGGAGCAGGCGCGAGGAATCAACTATGCCTCCCATGCCTTGTGGCGTAACGATCTGGCCGAGCTCTATTTCAACCAGGGGCGCTATGAAGAGGCAGAAAGCCATTACCGGCAAGCCGAGGAAGTTGCAAGATCAGTCCAACTGGATGCAGAGGCTAAGAGGGTTTAGAAAAAGTCATGGTGCGAGCCTCCTGAGCAACATCTGGGTCATGGCCACATAGATCATGCTCTCACTATGGACCGGGTTCAACTCATAGTCCTTCGCTAGACGCTTGTAACGGCCCAACCAGGCGAACGTC
>DATGIG010000239.1:0-15896 GCA_035295825.1 Chthonomonadaceae bacterium
CCACGTCGCCCCGCTTGAGGCGCGCATCGCCCGTGTGGTGGTGCGGCAGGGCGGCATTCGCCCCGAAGCAGATGAGCGGTGAGAAGGAGGGCGAGGAGCCCTTGCTCTTGATGGCGGCCAGCACGAATTCGGCCAGATCCCGCTCCGTCATGCCCTCTTTCAGCGCGCCGAGGGTCTCCTCGAAGACGCCGTCAATCAGGTCGGCGGCCTTCTGCATGGCGGCCAGTTCGTCCGGCGTTTTGCTCTCACGGAGCTTCGCCAGAACTGGCCCCGCCGCCTCCCAGTACATGTTGGGAAACAGATGTTGCATTGCCAGCAGATGGACGCTGAGCATCTCATCGTCCACCAGAGCCGTATCCGCGCCGGCGACGCGCCACTGCGCCAGCAAGTTCTGAACGGCTTCGTGCCATCCTACCCCATCTTCCCAGCCGATCACTTGCTGGATACCTGCGGGCGTCAGCGCCGCCTGCGGCGCATTCATGGCCGGGACAACGAATACTGGGTCCCCTACAATCGGCACGAGCAGCCCGACGAATCGCTCGTGTCCTCCTTCGCGCCAGCCGGTCAGATAGCGCATCTGATCGGTTCCCGCCACCACCGTCAGGCGGGCTTCCGCGTCTCGCATCAGTTCCTGCAAACGGGCGATCCGCCCCTGATACTCATTCATAATCCGTGTTTCCTCTCCTAGAGGGCATGCTTTTTCACCGTAGTTCCTTGCGGGCCGTCGCCGACCTCGTAGCCGAGCGCGATGAGCTGATCGCGAAGCGCGTCCGATCCGGCCCAGTCTTTCGCCTTGCGGGCGGCGTTGCGGGCCTCCACCAGCGCCTGCACTTCGACAGGCAGCGCCTCCTCCGGTTGGCAGGCGCGCTCCGCGATCTTCAGACCCAGGATAGGATCGAACTCCACCCAGAGGCAATAGCTTCTATAAGAGTTCAGCAACCCGACGGCCTGCGGCATGGCGAGGTCGTCGTTGATGGCGTCGAGCACGCGCTGCCGCGCCGCCGCAAAATTCACTTCATCGTCCTTGAGTGGATCGTTGTCGGGGCAGAGTGCATAGATCTTCCGCAACCCCGCAGTCGCGCCCTCCAGCGCATCCGTCGAAAAGTTCAGCTCGGAGCGATAGTGGGCCTGAAGGCAGAAGTAACGATAGGCCAGGGGATCATAACCTGCAGCTATGAGCGCCTGCAGCGTGTTGATCGAGCCGCCCTCCGACTTGGAAATCTTTTTCCCTACCTCCTGCCCGGCTCTCTTCATCAGCAGGAACTCGCCATGCATCCAGTATTTGACGAATAGATGGTGCGTGGCGCACTCCGATTGCGCGATCTCATTGGTGTGATGCACGGGAATATGGTCCACGCCGCCGCAATGGATGTCGAAGGTCTCGCCCAGATACTTCATGGACATGGCGGAGCACTCGATGTGCCAGCCGGGATATCCCGGCCCCCAGGGGCTCTCCCACTTCATGATGTGGGTGGGCTTGTTGAGAAACCAGAGCACAAAGTCCTGAGGATTACGCTTGGTCTCGTCGGCGATGACCTCTTCACGGGCCGTCTGCTGGTTCTCCAGTTGCAGGCGGGCCAACTTCCCATAGTCGTCGTTTTTGGACGTGTCGAAGTAGACGCCCTCGCTGGTGACGTAGGTATAGCCGTTTGCCTCCAGCCGCTGGATCAACTCGATCATCTCCACCACGTGCTCGGTGGCACGCGGCGTCACTTCCGGGCGCTGAATATTCAGGCGGTCGGTATCCTTGAAGAACGCCTCCTCATAGAAGCGGGCCAGTTCCCAGGGAGATTTCTTCTCTTCCCGCGCCGCCTTCTCCATCTTGTCGTCGCCGGAGTCGGCGTCGGAAGTCATATGGCCGACGTCGGTGATGTTCATCACATGGGTCACCTGGTAGCCGTTGAAGAGAAGGGTACGACGGAGGACATCCTCAAAAATGTAGGTACGCAGGTTGCCGATGTGCGCGTAGTTGTAGACGGTCGGGCCGCAGCAGTAGAGCCGCACATGGGGCGGGTCCAGCGGAACGAACGTCTCTTTACGGCGCGACATCGTGTTGTAAAGCGTAAGCGGCATGATGGGAATGTCTCCTGCGTCTCTGGCGTTTCTCTCTGTCACTACGTATCCACTACGTATGGCGACAGGGTTTTGTGGCTAGATTATACCTGAAACGACAGAGGCAGGAGGCCGGAAGTTGCAGCGGGGGCAGCGCAATCGCCATTCCCTGCGAGCGGGAGGAGTTCCCCTACAATTTTGCCTTGTGCTGCCCGACAATATTACCGGGTTTTGCTTTATTACAAGCCACACCGCGTCTGAGACGGGGCACATCCCGGACGAAAAGGATTTCATCACGATGCGCGTTTGGGTCATTAAGATGGGCGAACCGTTGCCAACGGATGGCGCGAGTTACCGCCCCCACCGGATTGGGATGCTTGCCGAGGCCCTGGTCTCGCGCGGGCATTCGGTCACCTGGTGGGCCTCCACGCTGGAACACGCTTCCAAGCGTCAACGCTACGACAAAGACACGAATTTAGCGGTCAACGACTGCTTTGAGATTCGCCTGCTCCACTCCCTGGCCTATACCAAGAACGTATCGGCGCGACGGCTCCTGAACCATGCGCTCCAGGCGCGGAAGTTCCGACGTATCCTGCGCACGGAGACGCCGCCCGACATCATTTTCTGCTGCTTCCCGACCATCGAGATGAGCCGGGTCGCGGTGGAGTATGGGCGCAAACATGGCATTCCCGTGGTCCTCGATGTACGCGACCTCTGGCCTGATAACTTCCTCAGCGTCCTGCCCGGTCGCATCCAGCCGCTGGCGCAACTTGCCCTCACCCCCTATTACCGGCAGACCCGCCAGGCATTCCAGGAGGCGACCGCCGTGGTCGGCATCTCCGACGGCTACCTGCGCTTCGGCCTGAACTATGCCGGGCGCCCGCAGGGACCGAACGATGCGGTCATCCCGCTGGGCTACCAGCGGCCCGTGGTGGATGGATCCCGCCTTACGCAGGCAGCGGATCGACTGCAGTCACTCGGCGTCCGCACCGATAAGCGGATCTTCTGGTTTGTGGGGATGTTCGGCAAGACCTATGACCTGGAGACGGTGATTGCGGCGGCGCGGGAACTCTCCCGGCAGGGCGCAGACGACATCCAGTTCGTCCTGAGCGGCACAGGAGAGAGCGAGACCGCCCTGCGGGAGGCGGCGAAGGGCCTGGAGAACGTCGTTTTCACCGGTCGGATCAATGCGGTGGAACTGGCCGCGATGGCACGGTTAGCCCACGTCGGCTTAATGGCCTACACCCAGGGCGCGCCGCAGGGCCTTCCCAACAAGCTTTTTGAGTACATGTGCGCGGGACTGCCGATCCTCTCCTGCCTGGAGGGGGAGACGAACGCACTGTTGGCCGAGCACACCTGCGGCCTCTCCTACACGCCGGGAGACGCGCAGAGCCTGACGCAGGCGGCGCTGCTGCTGGCCGAGAACCCACTCCAAAGAAGAGAGATGGGAGAGAATGGGCGGCGCCTCTTCGAGGAGCGCTACTCCGCCGACAAAGTCTATCGCCGGCTGGCGGAGTACCTGGAAGCCATGGCGCCGTCGCACCCGCACGAAGCACAGACGACTGCCCGAACGGAGCGCGAACTGGCGCAGGCAGCCTGAATAATAAATTAGGGAAAATCCTCCCCGCTCACTGCCCTCCCCCGGCAGCGCGTTCGGTTTGAATAAGAACAGGAATAATTGAGATGTCCACACTTCTCGCGAGTATCCATCGCGTGAAAGCGATACGTGGGTGGATGAAAACACCCCTGCAGGGTCTGGATGCCTTGTGGAATAAGCTGCGAAATTTGGTGATACTCTTCTGGCGCAGAGCGACGCTCTGCATATGCGACACGATCTTTACGACGCTCTCCTGTTACCTGGGTCTGGCATTGCAGCAGGAGTCCCTGGTGCTCTCGCCCACCTGGATGCGGATCTATGTGATGACTTTGATCCCGCTGTTGGCGTTGCGGCTCTGTGTGCTGACGGCCTTCGGAGTCTATCGGATCGTATCTCGGCACGTCGGCATTCGGGATATGGCCGTTATCGGGCTGGCGACGCTGGTGAGCAGCCTCCTGTTCTGGTTCTACCTGACGCTGGAAAATCGTATGGAGATGCCTGTCGTGGTCCTCTTCAGCAGCCTCTGTCTCAACTTTCTGCTGATTGCAGGCAGCCGCCTGGTGTATCGGATGCTGTTCGAGCATGCCGGGCGGCAGCGGCGACGGGCAAAGGCGGCCCGATTACAGCGTGTGGTGATCGTGGGCGCCGGTGGACGCGGCGCGGCCCTGGCCCATGACCTGAAGGTGCGCGGCGGAGGGAGCTTTGTGGTGGTCGGCTTCCTGGACGATGACCCCTCCAAGCGGAAGCTGCTCATCAACGGCATTCCGGTGCTGGGAACGTCGGCAGACATGCAGCAGATTGCGACCACCTTTCAGGTGGACCTGGTCGTGATCGCCATCTCCGCAGCAACGGGCAAACTCATCCGCCGTATCACCCAGAGTTGCGACGGATTGAAACTCAAGATCCAGATCGCACCGGACCTCTCGGCTCATGGCAGCGGCAGCTACCTCCACATCCTGCGCAATGTCTCAGTGGAAGACCTGCTGCAGCGGGAGTCGGTCCATGCGGAAGGGACCGACATCGGAAGCTATCTGCGCGGCGAACGTGTCCTGATTACCGGGGCGGGCGGATCTATCGGATCCGAGTTGGTGCGGCAGGTGGTGGCGCAGCATCCGGCGGCGATATTCTTGCTGGGGCATGGCGAGAATTCGCTCTTTGAGATCGAACAGGAGCTGAAGCTCGAAGTCGGCTTTGCCCCGACCTGCCTGATCGCCGACATCCGCGACTACGAGCGCCTGTTCCAACTCTTTATGAAGCATCGCCCGACCGTCGTCTTTCACGCTGCAGCGCATAAGCATGTGGGGCTGATGGAGAACAACCCGGAGGAGGCAGTCACCAATAACGTGCTGGGCACGCGCAACCTGGCGCGGATTTCGACCCTAACGCGGGTGAAGCGCTTTGTGATGATCTCGACAGATAAGGCGGTAAACCCCACCAGCGTCATGGGCGCAACGAAGCGCATTGCTGAGCGCGTGGTCCAGGCCGAAAGCCGGCGCAGCGCGACCGAGTTCGCCTGCGTTCGGTTCGGCAACGTGCTGGGCAGCCGGGGCAGCGTCGTGCCGCTGATGCGCAAGCAGATCGCGCGCGGCGGGCCGGTCACGGTGACGCACCCCGACATCGTGCGCTACTTCATGACGATCCCGGAGGCGGTGCAACTGGTCCTACATGCCGGGGCGATGGGCGGGCAGGGCGCGATCTATCTGCTGGATATGGGCGAACCGGTCCGCATTCTCGACCTGGCGCACGACCTGATCCGGCTCTCCGGCCTGACGCCGGAGCGGGATATCGCCATCGAGTTTACCGGCCTGCGCCCCGGCGAGAAGCTCTATGAGGAGCTTCTCACTGCCGAAGAGGGAGCGAAGTCGACCCAGAACCAGCGGATCTACACCACGCCGCCGGCCCAATTCTCTATCGAGGCGCTCGATCTGAATGTGGCGGAATTGATCGCCGCCGCCCAATCCGGCGACACACAGAGCGTTCTGGAACGCATCTGGCAGTTCGATCTGACCACCGCGCAGATTGCGCCCGAGAGGATACAAGCCGTTATGCTGGCGGCGTGAGAGCATTCACGGGGATCAATCCCCGTTCTGAAACGCAAAGTCCGCCTTCGCGGACTCCATATTGAACCCGCGAAGGCGGGTTTCGGATTTCAGAACGGCGTTTCAACGCCGTCTCTAAGCCCGAACTCAAGAAAGCACACTATGCTTCCATCCACTTCTTCACCCATTCCGATGGCTTCCGCCGACCTCGATGAGAGCGATATCGAGGCGGTCCTGGGGGTCCTGCGCTCCGGGCGGCTGGCGCTTGGCGATCAGACGCCCCTGTTCGAGCGGCGCGTGGCGGAGTATGTGGGCGTGCGACACGCCGTCGCCGTCAGCTCCGGCACGGCGGCGCTGCATCTGATCGCGCTGGCGCTCGATTTGGGGCCGGGAGACGAAGTGCTGGTCCCCTCGTTTACATTCGCCGCCAGCATCAATGCGATTCTGTTTGTCGGTGCGACCCCGGTCTTTGTGGACATTCTGCCGGACGTCTACACGCTCGACCCGGCGGACATGGAACAAAAGATCACCCCCCGCACCCGCGCCGTGATGGGGGTGGATGTGTTCGGACACCCGGCGGAGTGGGATGCGATCCTGGCGCTTGCCGCACGGTATGGCCTCAAAGTCATTGACGACTCCTGCGAGGCGCTCGGGGCGACCTACAAAGGGCGCAAAATCGGCGGCTTCGGTGATGCGGCGACCTTCGCGTTCTACCCCAACAAGCAACTGACGACGGGGGAGGGAGGCATGCTCGTTACCGATGATGACGAGATCGCCCGGATCGCCCGCAGCCTCCGCAATCAGGGGCGCAGCGAGATGGGCGCATGGCTGGAACACGAGCGCCTGGGCTACAACTACCGGCTGGATGAGATGTCCGCCGCGCTGGGCGCGTCCCAGATGCTCCGTATTGAGACGTTTTTAGCGCGGCGCGAGCGGGTTGCCAAAGCCTACAACGAACGGCTTGCGGCCTTCGAATGGCTCGACACGCTGCAACCCAGCCCCGACGTCCGGATGAGCTGGTTCGTCTATGTCGTCACACTCAAACCTGGCCTGTCACGCGATGCGATCATGACGGCGCTCCAGGCGCAAGGGGTTCCGGCGCGTGGCTATTTCTCGCCCATACATCGCCAACCCTATATCGTACAGCGGTTCGGTGCGACACCCTGCGACCTTCCCATCACCGATTCGGTCGCCCGCCGCACCCTCGCGCTGCCATTCCATAACCATCTCTCCGATACGGAGATCGACCGCGTTGTGACCGCACTCGCCGCATGCGCCCTGCAGGCCGCGGCGTAACCTTGTTCGGACGGCGGAAACGCCGTATCGAAGATCATGCCCCCTCCCTGTCTCTCCCTAAACCCTTTAGGGAGGGAGTGGGGCCAGGAGCCAACTATGAAACCCCTGAAACCAATCGCCTTAGCCGCACTGCTCACGGCTTCTATCGCGTTACCGCTCTTCGCGCAAGGCCCACCACCGCAACAACCGCCTGGTACCAACCCGAACAACCCGAATTCCAATGGCAACCCCAATGGGAGCGGCAATGGCAATGGGTATCCCAACAATGGGAATGGCAATGGCAACGGGTTTCCCAATAACAGTGGGAATGGGAGCGGAAACGGCAATGGGTTTCCCAACAATGGGAATGGCAACAATAACAACGGATACCCCAACGGAAATGGAAACAACGGCAATGGAAACAACGGCAATGGCAACAATTTCCAGAATCCGAATGGACTATTTCCGAAACCCAATACAGGCCCTGTCAAGGCGCCTACCGGGTCGAACCCACTGCTCCTGCCCATGCCGGATGATACCAATCCCATTCCGCAGACACCCACTCTCTTTCCGTCCCCGCTGTTCAGCGACTATCGGCGGCCTGCAGACCCGCAAGCGCCCTCCTCACTGGCGTACCAACTGCCGGTGTTCGGCTACGACTTCTTTCAGTCGGCACGAGATCTGATCGATGCCCATCGCGCCTACCTCCGCCGCAAACTGGACCTCGCCTGGCAAGGGGGCGGAAACAACCCGAACAACCCCAACACCATAGACCCGAATAATCCCAACGGATACGGTAGTAACAATCCTAATGGGAACGGATTTCCGAACGGCAACAACAACAACGGATTTCCCAATAACAATGGGAATGGGTATCCCAACGGGAACGGCAACGGATTTCCCAACAATGGGAATGGATATCCCAATGGGAATGGCAATGGGTTTGCCAACAATGGCAACAACAACGGATTTCCCAACAACAACGGGAATGGGTTTCCGAACGGCAACAACAACGGCAACGGATTTCCCAACAACGGAAACAGCAACGGGTATCCCAACGGGAATGGCAACGGCAACGGATTTCCCAATAACAATGGGAATGGGTATCCCAACGGGAACGGCAACGGATTTCCCAACAACGGGAATGGCAATGGGTTTGCCAACAATGGCAACAACAACGGATTTCCCAACAACAATGGGAATGGGTATCCCAGCGGGAACGGCAATGGATTATTCAATGGCAACGCCAATGGGAACGGGTTTTCTAACGGAAACGGATATCCCTATGGCAATGGCTTTCCCAATAACAACGGGAACGGCAATGGCAGCGGCTACCCCTTGAATTTCCCCTACCCCAACGGGAATGGCAACAGCAATGGATTCCCCTATGGAAACGGTGGCAATGCTCCTTTTTCCGGCCTGAACAATGGGAACCCAGGCTTCGGGCAACTGGGGGGGATACCGAGACCCAACCTGCCGCGCCTCGTGCCCAATCCGAACGATCCCAACTCTTCGCCATTCGGCGGCGGAATGCAGAATGGCGGCTATCCGGGCGGCGCAGGGCAGTACGGAGGCAGCTATGGCGGATTCGGCCAGGGAGCGCCCAATGCGCAGAGGCCGGTGCCGGATTTCATCAACGCCTACGAGGACGTCGCGGACCCACTGGCGCAGTTGTATCGCAATGTCAATGCCTCGGTTCCCGCCAATTATCAACTCGCCGCCAGCGACACCCTCAGCATTCGCTACTGGTCCGCACGGCATGAGGCCAAGACCATTATTGGGGTCGTAGATGCGCAGGGGACCATCGCCATCGAAGAGTTGGGGCTCGTCACCGTGCGCGGCCTCACGCTCGAACAGGCGGAGAAGGCTCTTCAGGAGCGCCTGCGACGCTACTACACCGGAGTGGAGGTCTCCGTCACCCTGGCGAAACTCCGGACGATCCAGGTGACGGTGAGCGGGGCCGCATATCAGCCCGGAACCTATACCGTGCCTGCCATCGCAACCGCCTACAACCTTATCTATGCGGCGGGCGGCCCGACATGGGATGGCTCGCTACGCAACATCGAAGTGCGCCGTGCAGGCAAGCCGGTCGGAACGCTCGACCTCTATAAGTTCCTGCTCGTGGGTGGCAATGCCGCCGACCTCCCGCTCCAGTCCGGCGACCTGATCTATATTCCCCACTGGCGTTCGCGCATCGCGGTCTCCGGCGAGGTGCTGCAACCCGCCCTCTTTGAACTGAGGCCCGACGAGACCCTCAAAGAGGCGCTCGCCTATGCCGGCGGCGTCAAGGCCAGCGGCGTCGCGCAGCGGCTTCGCATCTCCACGCTGGTGCCCGGCAAGGCGCGCGTGCTCAAAGATATCGACCTGGCTGCGAACAATGCCGCCGACAAGACGCCCCTCTATGACGGCGATGCGGTGGAGATCTTCTCCGTCCGCCCGCTATTGACCAACACTGTCTCCATCGAGGGGGCCGTTGATCAGCCCAGCACCTATGCGCTGGCGCCCGGCATGAAGATCTCCGACCTGATAGAGCGGGCGCGCGGCCCCATCAGCGAAGCCTATCTGGTGCGCGCCAACCTGTTCCGCTGGAACCCGAACAATACCACCAGCCTGATGCCGATCGACCTCGACAAGGCGCTGGCGCACGACCCCAAGGCCGACATCGGCCTCGAACGCTGGGATCGCCTGGTGGTCTACACCCGCGACGAGGTGGCCTGGACGGGCCAACGCAGCGTCTCCATACGCGGCAGTATCAAACGCCCCGGCGTCTATAGCCAGAGCGATAATATGCGGGTCTCCGACCTGCTGCTTATGGCGGGCGGCCCCACTCCGGACGCCTTCCGCGAGCGCGCCGTCCTGCTCCATCAGCGAGGCGACGGCACCTTCAGCATGGACTATGTCAATCTGAATGCCATTCAGAAGAACGACAAGACGAAAGACCCCCTCCTGGAAGACAACGATATTCTGGCGATCTACAAGGTGGGAGAAGCGCAGTTCGAGCCGGAGCATACGGTCACCATCTCCGGGGAGGTCGTCGCCGCCGGGCCGTATCCGCGCACGGAGGGCATGAAACTGAGCGACCTGCTCAATATGTCGGGAGGGTTCAAACCCAATGCCGGCGCCACCGTCCAGATCGCCCACGCCCGCAGCGTTCTGGATGGTCCCAACTCCACGCTCAAAATCACCAGCGTGAAATTCGATACCAATCATCTCTGCGCCGACCAGGACAACGTCATCCTCCAGGATGGCGATGTGATCACCGTGCAGGGCGTCGGCGGCTACCAGCCGGATGTCTATACGGTCACGGTCACGGGCGCGGTGAACAAGCCCGGCCCCATCATCCTCACCGGAAAGACGATGCGCCTCTCCGAGGCGCTGCGCGCCGCCGGTGGGTTGCGACCGGAAGCCTTCCCGCAGGGAGCCGAGTTCTATCGCGATCCGAAAATGCTCTCCACCAACAGCCAGCGCGGCCTCGCCACGGTCATCGGGCAACTCAACGATGTGCTCAACCTGGATACCTACAATCGCGAGCGCGGCAAATCCTACGTCGAGCGCATTCAGCAGATCAACGCGGCGCCGAATAACGACTCCATTCTGCCCACGCAGACCCCGGCTGCACCTGTCAATCCCAATGTCGGCGGGCTTGTCAGCGATCTCGCCAAGCAGGAGCTCGTCTCTCCGGCTCGCAGGCTCACCGACGATATGATGAACGCCAACGGCAATATCGCGGTCAACCTGCCGGAAGCGCTCCGGCATCCCAGCAGCAGCGACGACATCCTGCTCCTCAACGGCGACACCATCACCATACCGGAGACCCCCACGACCATACAGGTCGTCGGCGCGGTCTTCCATGGACGGGGCGTCCTCTACAAACCGGGCGCGAAGCTCGACTACTATATCACCCAGGCCGGAGGCTTTGCTCCCGACTCCGCGAAAGATCGGATCGAGATCATCCATGTCGGCGGCGGCCTGACGCCCGCAGCCAAGGCGGGAGCCCTGCAGCCCGGCGATGTCATCCTGGTTCCGACCCGCGTCCTTGCCGAGAAGATCAGCACCAACCGAAACAACGTCAACGACATTCTCCGCACGGTTACCAGCTCCGCGCTGCTCTTCAAGCTCTTCGGACTGTAACGCCGCGCTTGTCCGCTTAGCAGCACGCAGGCCCTTCCATTCTTACCTACAAGGTGATAGAATGGAAGGGCTTGCAGGTTGGGGGTTCGCTCGCATTTGATATGGGCAAGCAGAAACATAGGCATCCTGTCCTGCAGTCGGGAATTTAGGGGATGCTATTTCAGGAATTTTGCGTTATAATCAAATGTTATAAGCCAGCTCTTCATGGCTCGATGAAGGGGGTACCATCATGTCGCAACAAGCCGATTCCTCCGCAAGCCTGCGCATTCTGGTGGTCGAAGATGAGGCGCTTCTCGCCGAGGAGCTCCAGCAACGCCTGACCCACATGGGCTACCAGGTCGTCGGCATCGCCGACACCGCGCAGGGCGCCATCGAGGCTGCCGAACGCATGCGCCCCGACCTGGTTCTAATGGACATCCAACTCAAAGGGGAGACCGACGGCATCGAGGCCGCCGATCATATCTATCGTCGTCTCAACATTCCCATCGTGCATCTCACGGCCCACTCGGACCGGGCTACCCTGCAGCGCGCCAAGGCCACGACCCCCTTCGGCTATGTCCTCAAACCCTTTCATGAACGCGACCTGCAGGTCGCCATCGAGATGGCGTTCCCCCGGTTCCAACGCGAACGTATCTTCTCGGAGCAGTTGAAGCGCTTGCACGAAATCACGCTCGATCTCTCACACATCGTCTCACCGGATGACCTGTGTCGTCAGGCCGTGGAACGGCTGCGGAGCGATCTCGACTTCGACCGCTGCTCCATCTGGCTCTATAACGATGACTCCACGCTACTCACGGGAACCTACGGTACGGATGAACAGGGAAAGACGCGTGATGAGCGTGGACAGATCTGGAAGCTGCGCGACCCCGGAAGACTGGTATTCCACAACGAGGGGGTTCCGATCAACATCCGCTACAACGTCCCGTTGCGCGATGATCGCAACGCTAAGGTAGGGAGGGGATGGGTGGCGACGGTGGCGCTGCGGGATGGCGCGACCCTGATCGGCGTACTCTCGGTAGACAATCTCCTGCGTCAGTTGCCCTTGCAGAATTATCAGATCGAACTGCTGGGGCTCTACGGCTCCATAGTCGCCCATCTCTGTATCCGTAAACGAGCGGAAGCGGCGCTGCGACAGAAGCAACGGATGGAGAGCCTAGGCCAGTTGGCCGGCGGCATCGCCCATGATTTCAACAACCTGCTGACGGCAATCAGCGGCTACACCGAATTGGCGCAGATGGAGATCGCCGCGAACACCCAGGCGGCGGAGTTCCTGACGAATGTGCAGGCAGCGGCGGAGCGCGCGGCGGGCCTGACCCGGCAACTGCTGACCTATGCCCGCCGTCAGGTGGTAGAGTTCCGAAGCGTCAATCTCCATGAGGTGATTACCGGGCTGGCACCCCTGCTGCATCGCACCATCGGGGAGATGTATGAGCTGATCTATGTGGCTGCGGAGCCGGTCCGGGACATCTATGCCAACAACTCGCAGTTGGAACAGGTGCTGCTGAACCTCGTGATCAATGCCCGCGATGCCATGCCTCACGGGGGACGCATCGTCATCGAGACCGCCAATGTGACGCTGGAGGGGGAGTATACGGCCGCCCATATTGGAGTTACTCCGGGCAAGTACGTAATGCTGGCGGTGAGCGACACCGGTATAGGGATGACGCCGGAAGTCCAGGAGCGGATCTTCGAGCCGTTCTTTACCACGAAAGAGATCGGCAAGGGAACGGGATTGGGGCTGGCGACCTCTTATGGGATTGTAAAGAAGTGCAATGGCGCCATCCGGGTCGAGAGTGCGCCGGGCCAGGGAACGCGGTTCACGGTCTACCTGCCCGAATTCCAGGGGGCTTCCCTACCGGAGAATATTGTGGCGCCGATGGATCATTCGACGGGCACGGAGACGATCCTGCTTGTGGACGACGAGCCGATGGTGCGGGATGTTACCTCCCGGATCCTGCAAAAGCAGGGCTATCGGGTGCTGGAGGCGAGCAGCGGCCCCGAGGCGATGCAGCGGTATGGAAAACGCCTCAACGAAGTGGATCTGCTCATGACGGATGTGGTGATGCCGACAATGAGCGGCAAGGAGTTGGCGCAACGCCTGACGGAATTACATTCGGAACTCAAGGTGCTGTATGTTTCGGGCTACACCCAACACATCATCTCACAACAGGGCGTGCTGGAGGTAGATCATGCGCTGTTGACGAAGCCGTTCTCCCCAGGAGCGCTGCTGCAGAAAGTGAGAGAGGTATTGAACGCATACTCCTCTTAGAGCCGGTATTAAGGAAAATCGGAAGAATTGCCGATCTTAATAGAATGATGGAAACCATCGGATCGCCCCTCTGGCCCACGAACTCTATAGAGAATGCATCCCTTCAGGAAGCCATCATCAGCCTGGAGCGTCTTGCCACGCTTGCGGGCGGAGGGGGCCTGCCCATACCCCTGTCCGTACTCCCTGATGGGAACGAAGAGGCAGAAGCCGTCTCCGAGGGGTCGGATGAGATGGTGGGCAGCATGTACCGCGTGCTGCTGGAGCAGCTCCCGGTGGTCACCTTTATGGCGCGTCTTGGAGGGGCGGGCGTTAACGAAATCTATGTCAGCCCACAGATCGAAACCCTGCTGGGTTTCTCCCAACAGGAGTGGCTGGGCAATCCGATCCTCTGGTATGAGCGCCTGCACCCCGACGACAAGGCGCGTTGGAATGGAGAGTTCGCACGCTTCCTGATGCTGGAGGAACCGTTCCGTTCGGTCTATCGGTTTCTGGCGCGGGACGGTCGGGTCGTATATGTGCTTGGCGAAGTCAAGATGGTGCGCAATGCGATGGGGCAGCCGACCCACATTCAGGGCATCGCTTACGACATCACCGAACGTCAAGTTGCCGAAGAGAAGTTTCGCCATCTGCTCGAAACGGCCCCGGATGCGATGGTGATCGCCAATGAAGCGGGCCGGATTGTCCTGGTCAACTCGCAAACCGAGCGTGTGTTCGGCTATGCGCGGGAAGAGTTGTTGGGACAGCCGGTCGAGATTCTGATCCCGGAGCGTTATGGCAAACTGCATACACACCATCGGGCCCGCTACTTCGCCCACCCGACCATACGGCCGATGGGGGCAGGGCTTGAGCTATATGCGCGGCGTAAAGACGGCTCGGAGTTCCCGGTGGAGGTCAGCCTCAGCCAACTGGAGACGGAAGAGGGCAGGCTGGTTTCCAGCGTCATTCGCGATATCAGTGCGCGTAAGCAGGACGAACAGCGGATCCTGGATTCCCTGAAGGAGAAGGAGACCCTGCTTAAAGAGATCCATCACCGCGTTAAGAACAACCTGGCGGTTATCTCCAGCCTGTTCTATCTGCAATCCGGCTATACACAGGACGAGGCGACGATCGCCATTCTAAGAGAGAGCCAGGATCGGGTCCGATCCATGGCGCTGGTGCATGAGACCCTATACCAGTCCGATAATCTCGCGGGAGTGAATTTTGCCGAATATGCGCGCGCCCTCGGCGAGCAGTTGATACGAACCTATAGCCTGCCGACGCGCACGATTATCCTGAAGACGGAATTGGATCCCGTTCCGATGAACATCGACCTGGCCGTTCCCTGCGGCCTTATTCTCAATGAGCTGCTGACCAATGCGCTCAAGCACGCCTTCCCCGGCGGTCGGGACGGCGAAATTCGCCTGTCTCTGCATCGCGAAGCGGAGGGGGCGTGCGTCCTGTGCGTTACCGATAATGGCGTTGGCCTTCCTGCCGAAATGGCCCATGAAAGCACCAAATCACTGGGGTTGCGGATGATGCGATCCCTGACACGCCAGATTGACGGCAAGTTTGAGCTGGTAGCCGCACACCCTGGCGCCACAGCTCGGCTTACGCTATGGATGGACCATGATAGCAAGAACCACTGATCCTGCACAGGGTTTGCGTGTCCTGATAGTCGAAGATGAAGCCCTGATCGCCGATGAGATCGAGGATCGGCTGACGCGTTTACACTATCAGGTCGTCGGGACTGCCGACACGGGGGTCAAAGCCATTGAGATCGCCGAAAGGGAGAGGCCCGGCCTCGCCCTGATGGATATTCATCTCAAGGGGCCGATGGACGGGATTCAAGCTGCCGATCATCTCTATCGGAACCTCGGGATCCCCTCGGTGTTTCTTACTGCCCAGGCGGATCAGGCGACCTTCCAACGCGCCGCCCACATCGCACCCTTCGGTTATGTGTTCAAGCCGTTTCACGAAAAAGATCTGGTGATCGCCATCGAGATCGCGCTTCATCGGTATCGGATGGAGCAGGGCTTAAGGAACAGCGAACTCACCTATGCCACCATGGTGAACAGCATCGCGGATGGGGTGATCGCCACGGATGCAGAGGGGCGGGTCTGCTTCCTCAACTCCATGGCGGAGAAGCTGACGGGGCGTCGGATCGTGGATGTCCAGGGGCTGTCTGTGGAAGAAGCTTTACGCGTGCTCGGTGAAGCCTCTTCCACAGAGGATGAGAGCCCCATTGTGAGTGCGCTTCAGCAGCGCTGCACCATCGAGCTTTCCGAAGCCTATTCCTGGATCGATCGACATGGAGAGCCCATACCTATCGAAGGGAGCGCCGCTCCGGTATTGGACACTACGGGGAGAGTGATCGGCGCGATGGTCGTATTTCGCGAGATCACTGCGCGCAAGCAGGCAGAGGAGGCTCTTGCGAAAGCCGTGGAGGCGTTGGAGACCAACAACTGGGAACTCGCCGAAGCCCGAGATGCCGCCCTCGCCGCCGCACGCGTCAAGTCCGAGTTCCTCGCCAACACCAGCCATGAGATAAGAACGC
>DATGIG010000240.1:0-8050 GCA_035295825.1 Chthonomonadaceae bacterium
CTGTTCCACTACTCGGCTCTGCCCGACACAGAAGGTCCCTTCGGCAATGGACGCCGCGCCTCCTGGCCCCAGCACCTCTGTGCCGACACCACAGGAACGCATGCCACCGGCTATATCGTCACTGTCACTCTGGAGCGCGAAGACGGCGGAAGCGTGCAGTATATCGGCAACTCCCCTGCCAACTCCGGATTGCCCGCCACCTTCACTGCCTACTCGCCTCGTCTCTTCGACACCCTCAAGAATGCCGCCACCACCGATGTCTGGCAGGCATGGGATGAGACGCGTTTCGACACCGGAACCGTCTTCCACTATCCCGCTGCCGCCTTGGGCGATGGCCTGTTCGGACTATCGCCCGACGGATGCAATGCCATAGTTGGTTAGAATATACCCAGTTGAGAGTACAGTCCCCCGCTGAAATCCTGGTGCGCTTCTACCACATTATAGCCGTTATAGCTGATCGAGGGGTAAGATCCATAGTCATATTGTGTGCTGTGGCCCCCGTTGTTCCACTGGATATCATAGCCTCCGAACGTACCCGTTCGATACCATAGATCCCCCACGGTCCCGTTGTGTACCTCTACGACCTTTGTGCCGTTCATACTGATCGAGGGCGCGTATCCGTTCTCATAGTGAACGCTGTTGTTCCATAAGATCCAATTGTAGAAGTAGCCATTGATGTACCAGCTCCACAGATAGCCGGTGTGGGAGTACAGACCTCCACTAAAATCCTCGTGTGTCTCGACGACATTCCCGTTACTGATGCTGACACTGGGATAAGATCCGTTGTCGTACCAAGAACTGTTGCCCCCGTTGCTCCAGGAGATGCTCCTGCCATTGAGAAAACCCCGACGATACCACAGCCCTCCACTGAAGTCGTTGTGGACCTCCACGATCTCGCTGCCGTTCAAGCACACGGAGGGCGCGACGCCGTTCTCATAGGGGGTGCTGTCGTTAAAGCCGATGCTGTTAGCCGTCAGATTGCCTGTGTGATAATGCAACCCTCCGGTGAAATCCTCGTGTACTTCCACAAAGTTGTTGCCACTCAGGCTGATCTTGGGAGCCCATCCCGCGTCATAGGGGAAGTCGACGCTCCATGTGATGAACGAGCCTACCCAGGGCAGCCAGTTCAGAGTGCCCCTGCGACACCAGAGACCGCCGGTGAAATCCTGATGCACTTCCACGACGTTATTGCCGCTGACGCTTATCGAGGGGGCGGCTCCGTTGTCATAGTGAACGCTGCCGTACCAGGCAATTTGCGCTCCGGCCCCCGAGCCGAGGGCCAGCAACAGACCGAGCATGCCAAGGACCAGACCATGGCGAAACAGGTGGTAAATCTTGAGATTCATTCTTGCCTTCTTCCTTTCGAAATATCCTGGAGGTGTCTCCGATAGGTATTGTAATCGCCTACTCTGAGCAAACTCTGAGCAGATTGGCCCTGGTAGGTGGGGAAAACTGACAGGAAATCGCTGCAGGAGCGCCGAAGTAGGCTTCAGGGGATATTGGACCGGATACCCTTTCTGCGGAGGAAGCTTTATGAATCTCTGCCGGATCACGCTGTTCGGCGAACTCACCGTGCAACAAGCAGATCGTCTCATCACCCGCTTTCGCAGCCAGAAGGCGGGAGCGCTGCTGGCTTACCTGGCCTACGACGCGTGCCAGTCGCATCCTCGAGAGCAGCTCCTCGAACTCCTATGGCCACACCTCGACCCGTCTTCTGGGCGCGGCAACCTCAGCTTCGTCCTCTCCTCGCTGCGCCACCAGTTAGAGCCTCCGGGGGTCCCAGCCGGTGCGGTCTTCATTGCCGACCGGCACTCCGTCAGGATCAACCCTGCGGCCATCACCACCGATGTGGCCGAATTTGAAGCCGGGCTGCGCGCGTTCGACCGAGCGCCCGACGCGGTGGAGCGAACCCAGGGGCTTGAGGACACCCTTGCCCTGTATCGCGGCCCGCTGTTGCCGGGTTACTATGAGGATTGGATCGGAACCGAGCGCCTGCGCCTTGCCGACCTCTACGTGAATGCAGTGCGCCATTTGATCCGTCTGCTGGTGCAGGTCGGCGATCTGCCCCGCGCCCTGGACTATGCCCGGCGTGCGGTCGGCGTAGATCCCTTGCGCGAAGCGGTGCATCGGGATCTTATGCGTCTCTACGCGGCTTCCGGACAGCCGTCCGTAGCACTGCAATCGTACCGCACATGGGAGCAAACCTTACGGCAGGAGCTGGGAACATCCCCTTCCGCTGCCACCCGTCACCTGTTTCAGGAGATCGAGAACCTGGTTGCGGAACCGGTTGCCTCGGCAACCCTGCGAAGAGAGCCGCCCAAGACGCATTTCAAGGCGCGGGCGGAGGACAGCGTGCTACCCGCGCTCCCTTCCAAAGCAATCCCCAGCCCCCCGCGCCTCGGAGGCACGGTGACCTTTCTCCTGATGGACCTCCAGAGAACGCCCACGGATCCGGAGCCCGCGCAAATAAACCGCGCAATGGTCGCAAAGGCTTATCAGGCAGCGATACGTAGTGCGTGTGAACGGCATGGCGGCTCGCTCACCGAACGGACCGGCGAGGTACTGGTGAGCCTGTTTGCCGGAAGCCGAGAGGCCATCGCCTGTGCCATCGCCCTCCAGCGCGCGCTGCAAAATCCGGAAGCGTGGGGCAAACAGGGGTGGCCAGGGGTGCGCATGGCACTCCACACGGGGGAGCTACAGCATTCGGAGCAACCAGCTCAGAGCCCGGCATTGCAGTGGAGCAGGCGTCTGGTCCGTGCCGTTCAGAGCGGGCAGATCGTATGTTCGACGACGACGGCAGAGTTGCTGCAGCGCGATCCGGAGCCGGGCGTAACACTGGTGAAGCTGGGTGTCTATCGTCTGCCGGGTGTGCCCGAAGAGGAGCCTCTGTTTCAAGTGGACTACCCGGAGATGCCACAAAAGGAGTTCCCGCCGCTCCTGGCGGAACGCGGTTACGACAGCCATCTGCCGCTGCAAATGACCCGTTTCTTCGGGCGCGAAGCGGAACTCACCCGATTGGAGCGCTTGCTGTTGTTGCCGGAGACACGCCTGGTGACGCTGACAGGCGCGGGCGGAACGGGGAAAACGCGCCTGGCCCTGGAGCTGGCGCGCCGGTTGAGCGCTCCCTATTCCGGCGCTACCTGGTTTGTCGCATTGGCAGAGATCACCGATACGTACCTGGTTCCGGGGAAAATCGCGGAGGCGCTCGGACTGTCTCTTGCCCCCACCGCCGATCCGCTGGATCAGATCGCTGCAAGATTGGCCGGCCGGCCCGCGCTTCTGCTGTTAGACAACTTTGAACAGTTGGTGGAGGGCGCACAGGGAATCCGCACCCTGTTGCAGCGTGTCGCCACCCTCACCTGCCTGGTAACGTCGCGCCGGCTCCTGAATCTGGAGGGGGAGCAGGAGTTCCATGTGGCCCCTATGCCGACCCCTCTCAGCGCTGGGACGCCCGAACAACTCAGCCTCTGCGAGAGCGTACGGCTTTTCGTGGATCGGGCCCAGGCGGTGCGACCCGACTTTCAGGTGACCAGGGCCAACGCTGCCGCCATTGCGGAACTGTGCGAGCGCCTGGAAGGGATACCGCTCGCTCTGGAACTGGCGGCGGCCCGCGCCCAGGTCCTCACCCCGGCGCAGATGCTCACGCAACTGGGACACCGGCTGGACTTTCTTGTCAGCCGACGCCGTGACATCGCCGAGCGCCATCGCACGCTGCGGGCGACCCTGGATTGGAGCTATCGGCTGCTGGAACCGGCGTTACAGCGCTGCTTTGCCTGCCTCTCCGTGTTTCGGGGCGGCTGGAACCTGGAGGCGGCGGAAGCCGTCTGTGCGGCGGGAATGCAACCAGACGCGAACGGTGAGCCCGGATTGACGCTCGACTACCTGGCGCAACTTCGGGAATGTTCGCTCGTACAGATGGAAGCAGGGCCAGGCAACGGGGCGTCTCTGCGCTTCCGGATGCTGGAGACCTTGCGCGAGTACGGCCAACAGCGCCTGGAAGAGACTGGCGGACAACACAAAATCCGTATCTGTCATCGCGATCTCTGTTTACAGCTTGCCGAAACCGCCCACGAACACCATCAAGGCCCGGATCAGAAAGTCTGGCTCGACCGCCTGGATACCGAACAGGATAATCTGCGCGCCGCCCTGGAGTTTTGCCATACGGAAGCCGACGTCGAGACGGAGTTGCAACTGGCGGGCGCGTTGGGCCATTTCTGGTATGTGCGCGGTCATCTCGCGGAGGGTCGGCGATTTTTGGAAGCGGCGCTGGCGCATGAAGGGAAGCATACGGCGCCCAGAGCGCGAGCCGCCTCCGCCGCTGCCATGCTGGCGCGCAATCAGGGGGACCTCGCGGCAGCGCGCGCCCTGTATACGGAAGCTCTGGTGATTTTCCGGGAACTCCAGGATCGGCCCGGGATCGCCTCGGCGCTGCGTAGGCTGGGCAATGTGGCGTATGAACAGAGTGCACTCGGGGAAGCGCATCGGTTCTATACGGAGAGCCTGGAGATCGCCCAGAAACTGGGAGACAGGCGGCATATTGCCCATGCCGTCTTCTATCTGGGATATATATCGCGCGCGCAGGGCGATCTTTCATCGGCATATGCTCTGTTTCAGGAGAGCCTGACCGCCTATCGGGAGTTGAACGATGAACGCAGTATCTCCGACGCGCTCTATAGCCTGGGCGTTCTTGCCCACCATCGGGGAGAACTGATCGCGGCACAGACCCTGCTGGAGGAGAGTCTGGCCTTGCGCCGGGATCTCAACAATCGGGTCGGCATCGCCGATTGCCTGTTGGAATTGGGCCGGGTTGCGTGGAGCCGGAGGGAGCCGATTCTGTCCCGTTCCCTTCGGGAGCAGAGCCTGGAGATTTTCCTTGAACTGGGGGATAGCTGGGGGATCGCCACCTGCCTCGATGGCCTTGGCCTCCTCGCCAGAGCGCAGGGCGACCTTGCGGAAGCGCGCCGCCTGCACGGAGAGAGCCTGGCGATCTATCGGAGATTGGGCAACCGGGGAAGTATCCGCACGACGCTTAATAATCTCGGCCTTGTCGCCACCGCACAGGGAGAGTTTGCTGAGGCATGGCGCCTGCACCGGGAGTCGCGGGAGCTTCAGCGGCATCTGGAAAGTCCCTTTGGCGCCCTCAACATCCTGGAGGGATTTGCGGCGTTGGCGAAGGCGCAAGGCCGGATGGAGCGCGCCGTACGGCTCTATGGGGCAATCGAGGCGTTGCTCATCGCTTCGGGAATATCGCCGCCTCTCCAACACGACCTGGATCGGCAACTCACCGATCTGCAGGCGCAATTGGATCCAAGCGCATTTACCGCTGCCCTCGCAGCAGGGCGGGCATTCACGCTCGAACAGGCGCTCACCTATGGGGAGGAGGTATCCGAGCCCTTGAAAGCATGACACGGGGCCTGTCGCCCTTAGGCGAGCCGATGTAACTACTGTTTGTCCGCGTGGGGACTATGGAGGTACTTCATAATTTCGCAGTCCTGAACGACAACCAGTCCCTCAGTGACCATCTCATCCAGCAGCGGCAAAAACCGCTCGATGCGCTCCGCGATGTCCACGATCTCGATGACGACCGGGAGGTCGGTCGAAAGATCGAGGATCGAGGCGCGGTGTATGCGGCTGTTGGCTCCGAAGCCCTCGATCCCCGTCGTCACGGTCGCGCCCGCCAGGCCCTCCTGCCTGGCCCGCGCGACAATGGCGCCATGCAGCGATTGCCCATACCAGCAATCCGAGTTGCCGATGTAGATGCGAAGGATCTTCGCCGGGCCTTCGATTTTCATGTGAACTCTCCTTTCTTTAACCGGCGGTTCCGCGGAAGAACAGCCCCGCCACGACTCTGCCGAGGTAGGCCGCTCCAAAGCCCAAGAGGACGCTGCCCAGGATGTTGAGCCCTGCCCGAAGCCAGGTCCCTTGCTCTACCAGTTGCAGGGTTTCGTACTCGAATGTGGAGAAGGTGGTATAAGCGCCGACGAATCCGATGGCAATGAGGAGCCGCCAGTTGTCATTCCAGGCAAAGCGCAACGCCAATGTTGCGAACAAGCCGAGAATAAACGAGCCGGTGATATTGATGATGAACGTACCGTAAGGGAATTGTGTTCCCCACTTCTGCGCCGCCCATAGCCCGAGGATATACCGCGCATTGGCTCCGATGAAGCCCCCCAACCCGACAACCAGGTATTTCATGTGATGATCCGTCCCCCTTCGCCTGGCGTGGTAGCCTGCGCTCTGTCAGGCGCTGCGCCCCTTGCTTTTTTGCTACGCCTATGATATACTTCTTGAGCAGTCACATTGCGCTTCGTTCGTCAAGAGTGGGTCGCCGCCCACTCTTTTGTATTATAGTGTATTATGACGCACCGATCCTGTTGTTTGCGCGGAAATCGGACCGGGTGCCGGCGACCGCCCAAAAGCAGCCCTTCCGGCTCGGCTTCCTGCAGAAGCGGATCGGGTGCTCCAAAATAAAAATCGATTCACGCTGAACATGCGGTAGGAGAGACGCGGCAATGAGTGATTTTATTGAGGCCCTACAGCAAATCGCCAAAGAAAAAGATATTCCGCTGGATACGCTGATCGAAACGGTGGAATCCGCACTTGCGACCGCGTACAAACGAAACAACCCCACGAATGGCGAGATCAAAGTCCGGATCGATTCCAATCGTTCGGCCCAGAACCCGTTCAAAGTCTACAGCGAGCGGCTTGTCGTGGAGATCGTCGAGAACCCGCATGAGCAGATCAGCCTGGAAGACGCCCGCCGCAAAAGCCCGGACATCCTCGTCGGCGAAACCTATACGGAGGATGTGCCCCAGGGCAGTTTCGGTCGTATCGCAGCGCAGACCGCCAAACAGGTGGTGGTCCAGCGCATCCGGGAGGCCGAGCGGCGCAAGATCTTCGATGAGTACAACGAGCGGGTCGGTGAGGTCGTAACCGGCACCGTGCAGCGGCGCGAAGGCCGGACGGTGATTATCGGCCTGGGCAAGCTGGATGCCGTGCTGCCCACGCAGGAGCAGGTAGAATCCGAGCCTTATCGGTTTAACGACCGCATCAAAGTTTACGTATTGGAAGTAAAGGACACGCCGAAAGGCCCGCAGGTGATCGTGTCGCGGACCCATCCGAGCCTGATCCGGCGGCTGTTCGAGTTGGAAGTGCCGGAGATTGCCGACGGCATCGTCACCATCAAGAGCGTGGCGCGGGAACCCGGTGCGCGCTCCAAGATCGCCGTGATGAGCCGGGACGATAAAGTGGACCCGGTAGGAGCCTGTGTAGGGCATCGCGGCAGCCGGGTGCAGGCGGTCGTCAACGAGCTTTACGACGAGAAGATCGACATCGTCCGCTGGAATGCCGACACCTCCAACTTTATCGGCGAGGCGCTCTCGCCCGCCAAGGCCGTCAAGGTGACGACCAACGAAGAGACCAAGAGCGCCTTCGTCATCGTCCCGGACAATCAGTTGTCGCTGGCCATCGGCAAAGCGGGGCAGAATGTGCGCCTGGCGGCGCGGCTCACCGGCTGGCGTATCGACATCCGGAGCGAGGCGCAGGTCGCACGCGCCGCCCTGATGGCGATGACCGACCAGATGCAGGAGATGGAGGAAGAGGAAGAGGCCGGACCGGTGACAATCGGCGACATTCCTGTGGCTACATCGCAGGATGAGGAGGATATCGTCATCGGCGCGCCGCACGAGGTACGCGGCAACGGCCATCTCCCCTCCGAGGAGGAACCCGGCGAAGAGCCGGAGACATCCGCCGGGCATGAGCATCGGCCCGTACCGGAGGGCGAAGAGGCGTAGCGCCAAAATAAGGGCGCAGGATGTAGGGGCGCTGCTTGCTGCGCCCTCCGCTGAGAGTGGTGGATTGATATGGAAACAGTACGGTTGATACGACAATGAGAAGAGTGGATGCGCGTCACGGGGCCGGAAGGTTCGCTTTCCGCCTGCTCCGTGAGACGAACGGGAGCGTCGCCATGATGTAAGCCGCCGACACGAACGTAAGCGCCTACGGGCGCTGTTCCGTTCGCGACTCGCGCCGCTTTCGCCGCCGACGCATC
>DATGIG010000241.1:0-7847 GCA_035295825.1 Chthonomonadaceae bacterium
ACGACATCCTGAACGGCGCCCCGGACAGCCATGTCTTCCGGCGCACAGTTACGGGCCTCGGCAGCGGGCTCCCGACCTTCTTCCAGTTCCACCTCAAGAGACAGCGCACCCTTCGCTTTGCGTGAGCGCAACTGGTCAATACAGAGATTGGAGGCGATTTTATAGAGCCAGGTTAAGAAACTGGCGTCCTGGCGAAACGACGCAAGCGCTCCATAGGCACGCAGAAAAGTATCCTGTACCAGATCGCCCGCATCCTCGGCGTTGCCTAGCATCCGGTATGCCAGATTATAAACCTGACGCTGATACCGTTGCACTAGACCATTGTAAGCCGCCGTATTCCCGCAAAGCGTCTGCCTTACGAGTTCGGCATCCTGTTGTTCCACCAGCGTAATCGTCCTCGTCTCCCCCTTGGTTACGAGCGCTTTCAGGGGGACTACGTTCGGGATCACCGGACGGTTTCAAAAAAATTACAAGTTCGTTTCGCAGGCGGTGAGTGCCCGTAGAAACGGGGCGCGGCAGGGCGCAGGTGATCCGAAAAACACTCCTTCGTGTTCCTTATCCACTCCTTCGACACACCGCCCAGACTCTCCTGCTGCCGGCCCCGCATGGGATCCAAAATTTCTCTGCTCTCACCGTCTCTCTCTCCCTGCAGGTCGTTTGCGGGCCGGCTTAACCGAAATTTAACATGAATTTAATACTGCCTTAGCAATCCGTGAGTAGACTGAACCTCGATTGAGCGACTGAATACCCGATTTTCCTTTCCAATAGAAACGCGTTCCAACGCATGCAACAAGGAGATAAGACCATGATGGTTCCGCCCCCCATGAAGCGGCAACGTACCGGCTTCACGCTCATCGAACTCCTCGTCGTGATCGCGATCATCGCGATCCTGGCCGCCATTCTCTTTCCCGTCTTCGCCCAGGCCCGTGAACAGGCGCGCAAAATCACCTGCGTCTCCAATGTGCGCCAGTTGACCAACGCCTGGCTGATGTATTGCCAGGATTACGATGAGACCTGGGTCACGACCGGCAAAGGCTACCCGAACGACTGGGACCGGGGCAATTGCAACGACGATGGCACCGACAGCCGGGACGCCAACTATCTGGTGCAGCCCTATGTCAAGAACTTCAATATCTTCTTCTGCCCGGATCGCTCCATTCCGCCCAATACGCCCGCCTTTGTCTCCCCGATCAACCCACAGGGCAAGTGGATCGGTTACGGCATGAACTACGGCCCCATGCACAACCGCAATGGGTATGGCCTCTTCCATGTCTCCACGAGCTACACCCCCGGCAACTACTGGCAGGGCTGCCGCCACTACTTCCCCGGACGCACCCTGGCCGAGTTTGCGCTGCCGGCGCAGATGGTGGCCCAGATCGATACCAACGACAGCCCGCAGTACACCAACTCGCCCTACGATCAGTGCCAGAGCAGCACGCTCGCCGGGTGCTTCTCGGAGATCCGCCATCATGGCCGCTATTCGGTCTCCTTTGTGGACGGCCATGCCAAGACCTGGGATATGAAACCCTACTCGCTGCCCGCGGATGGCGATGACTTCACCCTGATGCCCTCCGATCCGAAGAATATCCTGCAGTTCTGCTACGATCCGAACGCAACCATGGAGCCGAGCACAAGCAGTTTTGTGCCGGAGTCCACGTCCAATTGCAGCCAGACCGTGGACTGGATGGTCGCAAACCGCATACCTCTGCCCTGGAACCCGTAGCCCTCGCTTCCGCAAAAGCCATTGCACGCCTGCCTGCGCACTCAAAATCGAGGGAGCAGGCAGGTTTCGCTATACCGAGTGGAGAATAGTAGACATGAAAAAGGAAGTCTCCCCGGCGCTTTTGATCTCCGTGATCGCTGCGGTGGTCGTGGTGCTGGGTTTCATCACATGGCGCGTCTTCTTCCCACCATCCGCGAACGATATCACGCCGGCAACCGCCAAGGCGCGCAAGGACAAAAAAGAGGGCGACTGAGGACGCTCAAGAGGAGGAGAAGGGTGGCTTATACGACGCGAGAGAGCGAAGTTCCCACGGATCGGGCCGGCGGGAAGCCGCCGCTGAGCCGATGGCAGATGCTTACGATTGCGCTGATGCTGGTCGGTTATGCGGGCTACTACCTCTGCCGCGTCCATCTCTCGGTGGCCACCCCCCAATTGTTGGAGGCTTTCAAAGCGCAGGGTTTGACCAAGACGAAGATCGGCGACATCGTCTCGTTAGGCACCATCTTCTACGCGGCGGGCAAGTTTCTCAACGGCTCCTTCGCCGACTTTCTGGGCGGCAAGAAGATGTTCCTGATCGGGATGGGCGGCGCGGTCCTCTGCACCCTCTTCTTCGGGGCCAGCAGTACCATTCCGCTCTTCACCCTGGCCTGGGCGCTCAACCGGGGCGTCCAGTCGGGAGGGTGGGCCGGCCTCGTCAAGGTCAGCTCCCGCTGGTTCTCCTACTCGCTCTATGGCACCGTGATGGGCGTCATCAGCCTCAGCTACCTGTTCGGCGACTTTCTCTCCCGCCTCTTCCTGGGCCAGCTCATCAAATGGCATATGGACTGGCGCGGCGTCTTCTTCACGGCGGCGGGCGTGCTTGCGGTCATCTTTGTGTTCAACCTCCTGCTCTTGAAGGAGGCGCCTCATGAGGTGGGCGAACCCGACCCGCCCTCCAATCCGGACAATGTCTATGGCGAAGCAGGCCACGAGGCGCAACAGGCGGGCATCCTCTCCCTGCTCCTTCCCCTGTTGAGCAGCCCCACGTTCTGGATCGTTTGCGCCCTCTCGTTCGGCTTTACCATGGTGCGCGAGACCTTCAACACCTGGATCCCCACATATCTGCACGAGGCCGTGGGCATGGCGAAGGGCGACGCCGCACAGGCCAGTTCGCTCTTCCCCCTGTTCGGCGGCTTCTCCGTTCTGCTGGCGGGCTTTCTGAGCGACCGGCTGGGCCGTCAGGGGCGCGCCCTGATTATCCTCGTCGGCCTCCTGCTTACTATTCCCGCCCTGTTTATGCTGGCGTATGTGAAGTTCCACGGCTCTCCGATTTTGCCGATCATCCTCTTCGGCGCGATTGCGTTCGTTATGCTGGGGCCGTACTCGTTCCTGGCGGGCGCTATCGGGATGGATTTCGGCGGTAAGAAGGGCAGCGCCACGGCCAGCGGCTGGATTGACGGCATCGGCTACATCGGGGGCATCCTCGCAGGCACCTACATCGGCAGTATCGCCGATAAGCAGGGCTGGGAATCCGCCTTTATGACCCTCGCTTACGTGGCCATCGGTTCGTTTGTGGCGGCGGGCATCTATCTGTGGCAGCAGTCGCGCCCGGTCGCAATCAGAGAGGGAGATCGTCTTGGCTGAAACGTTCGATGCCGCCGTGGTGGGCGCGGGGATCCTGGGGCTGGTGCACGCCTACCACCTGGCGAAGCGCGGCCTGCGGGTGGCCGTGTTCGAGAGGAACCCGCAGGCGATGGGCGCGTCCATCCGCAATTTCGGAATGCTCTGGCCCATCGGGCAGCCGCCGGGCGCGCGACATCGGCTGGCCCTGCGCAGTCGTGAGATCTGGCAGGGGGTGCTGCAGGAGAGCGGTCTCTGGCACGATCCGGTCGGCTCGCTGCACCTGGCCTATCGCGAAGATGAGGCGCAGGTGCTGCGCGAGTTCGTCGCCGCCGCCCCGGAGCAGGGCTACGACGTGGCCCTGCTGACGCCGGAGGAGGTCTGCGCCCGCTCGACGTTGCTCCGCCCCGAAGGACTGCTCTGCGGTATGGAGAGCAAAACCGAAATCTGCGTGGACCCGCCGTCCGTCATCGCCGGGCTGCCCGCCTACTTACAGGCGAACTATGGGGTGACCTTTGTATTCAACACGGCGGTGATAGGATATGAGAGTCCCACGCTTCTGGCCGGGGGACGCGAGTGGCGAGTGGAACGCCTCTTCGTCTGCTCCGGCGACGACCTGCAGACGCTCTATCCCGGCGTCCTCCAGCAGGCCGGGCTGTCGCGCTGTAAGCTCCAGATGCTCCGCTCCGCTCCGGTCTCCGCGCGCCTGGGGCCGATGCCCGCCGCCGGGCTGACCCTGCGCCACTACCAGTCGTTTGCCCACTGCCCCTCGCTGGCGGAGTTGAAGCGGCGTGTGGCGACCGAGACGCCGGAGTACGACCGCTATGGCGTCCATGTGATGGCGTCGCAGAATGGCCGGGGCGAGCTGGTGCTGGGCGATTCCCATGAGTACGATGCGGATATTACCCCGTTCGATAAGCCGGAGATAGACGATCTAATTCTCGACTATCTGAACACGTTTCTCGCGGTGCCGGACCTCCGGATCGCCGCACGCTGGCACGGCATCTATGTGAAACACCCCACGGAACCCTATCTGGTGACCCACCCCGCGCCGAACGTCACGCTCACGACGAGCGTCGGCGGCGCAGGAATGACGCTCTCCTTCGGCCTGGCGGAACAGGTCGTGAACGCAACTCTCTAGAGAGTACGCAAATGTTGTGCCACGGGGATCAATCCCCGTTCTGAAACGCGAAACCCGCCTACGCGGGTTCAGCATTGAGTCCGCGAAGGCGGACTTCGTATATCAGAACGGCGTTTCAACGCCGTGGAAAAGGACTGTTACTATGAAACGCAAAATTGGGTGGCTGGTGGGCGTCGCGCTGGGTGTCGGCGCGGCGGGTGTGATCGCGCAGAAGGCGCTCCCGGTCCGGATGGGCAAGCAGCCGGACGGGGCGTTTGTCGTCTCTACCGGGCGGCGCATCGAACCGGGGGCCATCGCCTTCGATGGGCGACCCACCGACCTGGCGCTCCACCCCTCCGGCGTGTTCGTCGCTGTCCTCAATCAGAAGAACGTCTTTCTGGCCAATGCGCAGGGGGTCCTGCCGGACTCCGAAGCGCCGTTGGAGCATGGGGCGGGCTATCGGGGCGCGGTCTGGACGCCGGACGGCAAGCGCCTGTATGTCAGCGTCTCGGAGGGCTACATTCAGGAGTTCACGCTCGATGGGCAGAAGCTCCACGTCGGATCGCGGCTACAGATCCAGCCGGATGCCGACAAGGACAATCCGCGCCCCGGCGGAATGTGCGTCACGCGGGACGGAGCGCGTCTGTTTGTGGCGGCCTGCGACCGCAACAGCGTCGTCGAGATGGACCTGGCAACGGGCAGGCGGGTGCGCGAGTATAAGGTGCAGAATATCCCTTTCGAGGTCCGCCTGAGCGAGGACGAGCAGACGCTGCTGGTGAGCAACTGGGGCGGGCGCGACGTGAAGGACGACGATGAGACGGCGGCCTCCGGCAATACCATGATCCTGGTGGACAGCCACGGCGCGGCGGCTTCGGGCACCGTGAGCCTGATCCGGCGGGATAGCGGGGAGACGAAGCAGGTCGAGGTCGGCCTGCATCCTACGGCCCTGCTGGTGAAGGGGCAGACCGTCTATGTCGCCAACGCCGCCAGCGACAGCCTCTCCGTCCTCGATATTCCCCAGGCGAAGGTAGTGAAAACCCTCCCGCTCAAGTGGGGCCATCTCAATCTCTTCGGCAGCATGCCCTGCGCGCTGGCCCTGCGGGGCGACACGCTCTATATCTGCGATGGCGGCGACAACGCCGTCGCGGAGGTGGAACTCTCCACCGGGCGGGTGCGCGGCTTCCGCCCGGCAGGCTACTTCCCCACCGCCATCGCCTTGAGCGCGGACGGCAAGACCGCCTTTGTGCTCAACAGCAAAGGCAATGGCTCGACGCGCCGCACGGCGAAGGGCATGGTCGGCAACGCGCACGACTTTCAGGGCACGCTCTCGGTGCTGGATCTGCAAGCGGACCTGAACGCGGCCACCGACAGGGTAGCGCGCGACAACGAATGGAACCGGGACCGCGCCGCCCTTCGGCCCGAACTGGCCGTCTACAACGGCGCGATCCAGCATGTGCTCTATATCATTAAAGAGAACCGCACCTACGATGAGGTGCTCGGCGATATGAAGGAGGGCAACGGCGACGCGAAGCTCTGCGACCTGGGCGAGGCGATCACTCCCAATGCCCACGCCCTGGCGCGGCAGTTCACCCTCTTCGACAACGCCTACGTCACCGGGACCAACAGCGCCGACGGCCACGCCTGGTCCACCCAGGCGCTCGCCAACGACTACCTGGAGCACTTCTATACGGGCTACCGCACCTATCCCGACGATGGCGATTGCGCCATGTCCATCGCGAGTTCCGGGGCGCTCTGGGACGCTGCGCTGAAGAAGGGCAAATCGCTGCGGGTCTACGGCGAGTTCTGCGACGACGAGCTGGCGGTCTTTACGCCGACCGTCACCAACTGGATGCAGGTCTGGAAGGACAGGGTGAACCACACCCACCACATCTCGAAGCAGGTGAACACGCGGGTGGCCTCCCTCCGGCCCTACCTCCATCCGAACTTCGTCTACTGGCCGCTGCTCCAGTCCGACCAGGAGCGCGCCGACCTCTTTATCGGCGAGTACCAGCGCCTGAGCCGGGAGGATAAGGTGCCCAGCCTGATGATCATGGCCCTCCCCTGCGACCACACGGAGGGCCGCGATCCCAACTATCCGAAGCCGCAGTGCATGGTCGCGGACAACGACCTGGCGCTGGGGCGGATCGTGGAGGCGGTCTCGAACAGCCCCCAGTGGAAGAATACCTGTATCTTTGTCATCGAGGACGATGCGCAGTCCGGCCCCGACCATGTGGACGGCCATCGCACGGTCTACATGGTCCTCAGCCCCTATGTGCGCCGCCAGTACGTGGATTCCAGCCTCTATACCACGCTCTCTATACTGGCCTCCATCGAACGGATGCTAAAACTGGACCCGATGAACCGCTTCGACGCCCTGACGCCGCCCATCGCAGGCTGCTTTACGGACACGCCGGACCTGACGCCCTTCCATGCGGTCCCGAACCGGACGCCGCTGGATCAGATGAACCCGCCGATGGCCGCGCAGACCGGCCAGGAGCGCTTCTGGACGGAGAAGTCGCTGGCGCTCGACTGGAGCGGCGCGGACCGCGCCGACCCGCAGATTCTGAATGAGGTACTCTGGCATACGCTGCACGGCGTAGACACACCCTATCCGACACAATAAGGAATAAGTAATGGATATTGCAGACAAGATCATGACCCTGTTCGCCCAACACGGGGCGGACGCCTATTTCGGGGAGGCTGTCACCCAGCAGGCCCACGCGCTTCAGGCTGCCTATCTGGCGGAGCAGGAGGGCGTGTCGAATGCGCTGATCGTGGCGGCGCTGCTTCACGATGTCGGGCACCTCCTGCACGACGAGGGGGAGGATGCCGCCGACCGGGGCGTGGACACGCGCCATGAGGAGGATGGCAGGGCCTGGCTCGAACGCTGGTTCGGCCCGGAGGTGACGGAACCGGTGCACCTCCACGTCGCGGCCAAGCGCTATCTTTGCGCCATCGATCCGAGCTACCTGGCCGACCTTTCGCCCGCCTCGGTGCAGAGCCTGGCGCTGCAGGGTGGCCCCTTCACCCCGGAGGAGCGGGAGGCGTTCGAGGCCAACCCCTACTATGCTCAGGCGGTGTGCCTGCGCCACTGGGACGATCAGGCGAAGATCCCCGACCTGGACGTTCCCGGCGTAGAGCACTATCGGGAGCGGATCCTGGCCGCCGCCCGCAAAGATGCCTGATAGAGAGGGGCACACGACGATGCCGGTGCAACTGGTGGTTTTCGACATGGCGGGCACGACAGTCTACGATGGGGACGCCGTGAATATCTGCCTGCGGGAGGCGTTGGCCTCCGCAGATGTAACGGTAACGCGGGAGGCGGTGAACGGCGTGATGGGCATCGCCAAGCCGGTCGCCATCCGGATGCTCCTGGAGCAGCAGCCCGACGCGCCGACCAATGGG
>DATGIG010000242.1:0-4168 GCA_035295825.1 Chthonomonadaceae bacterium
CTGGCTGCTCTGGGCCTGCGAACTGGCGCAGAAGTACGACCTGGAACTGAGCGAAGGGGTCGAGCGGGCCGCTCTTTCGCTTCTGGCGCAGAACCCGGTCACGGCCGAGCCCCGCCAGACGGCGGAGGTCTTCACGCAGATCCTCTCACGGCCCGGCAAAGCCTATCCTATCCTGCAGAAGATGGCGGACCTGGGCATTCTCGGCTGGTTTCTGCCCGAATTCGGCCTTCTTATGGACCTGATCCCCTACGATTCCTCCCACGACTTCACCATCGGGCAGCACTCGCTGCGGGTGGTTCAGAACCTGGAGGCCCTCCGCGAGCCGGACAAGGACGAGGAGCGGGCGGAGATGAAGCGCATTCTGGAGGAGCTGACGCATCCGGAGCAACTGGTAATGGCGGCGCTGCTGCACGACAGCGGCAAGGCCGCGCCGGGCCGCCCGCATGCGGAGGTGAGCGAAGAGGTGGCGGATGTTGTCTGCAAGCGCCTGGGCTGGGAGGCGGACGCGACCGCGAACGTCAAGTTTCTGGTGCGGCAGCACCTGCTCATGGCGGAGACCTCGCGCCTGCGGGATCTGAACCTGGAGGCGACCATCCGCGCCTTCACTCAGGTCGTGGACGACCCGGAGCGCCTGAATATGCTCTACCTGCTCACCTATGCGGACACACGGGCCGTGGGCGAGGGTGTATGGACGCAGGTAAAAGGGCGCTTTTTGCGGGAACTCTGGAGGCGGGCTTCTGCCGTACTCTATGATGAGGAGCCCGTCGGTTACGACGAAGCGACCGTCGCCCGCGCCCGCAGGCGCCTGCTCAAAGACCTCTCGCTGGAGAACCTGCCGGAGGAGGAGGTGGCAGAGCATGTGCAGGCCATGCCCCCGGACTATCTGCTCAATCAGACGCTGCGGGAGATCACCCTGCATATCGGCTATGTGCGGAGGGTGCGGAGGGGGCGCCCGGTCGTAGAGTTTCACGACGAGCGGGAATCCACCTATACCGAACTGACGGTCTGCACCTACGACGACCCGCAGCCCGGACTGCTGGCCAAAATCGCCGGGGCGCTCTATGCCGCCGACCTGAACGTACACAGCGCCCAGGTCATTACCCGGATCTCACCCACGGACCGTATCGCGCTCGATACCCTCTGGGTGGACTATCGGGGCCGTCCGCTGTCGCCGGGGAAGCGAAAGGAGGTCAGCGAGAACCTGATTGCCGTGCTGACCGGGGCGCAGACCGTGCAGGAGGTGCTGGACCGGCGACGCCGTAAGAGCACGTTCGGCAAAGCGCCGACCCCCATCGTGAAGCCGCCTCTGGAGGTGAATTCCGTGCGCAACGACCTGACGGACGCCCAGACCGTCGTGGAGGTGAGCGGCCCGGATGCGCATGGGGCGTTCCATCGCGTCAGCGAGGCGCTCTCTCAACTGGGCTGGAGCATTCGCAGCGCCCGGTTCTCCTCCTGGCGGAACGAGGCGCGCACCTGCTTCTATGTGGAAGGGGCCAGGCGGCTTTCGGAAGCGGAGGCCGCTGCAGCGCTGGCCCGCCTGCTAAACCACGCCTGACGGCTGCGCAATCGCAGATTTCTCCCGCGATTTGCTTGACAAGAGGGCAAACATGACCGATAATGGGTACGGTCTGATCGAACTATTGTGACGTTTCAGGAGGTCTTATACCAATGGAGAGTACCAATCCCAAAGGAGCAGAGAGCCCGAGCGGCGAGACTCCGTCGCAACCGGGGCGCGCCGTTCGGAGGGGGTTTTCGCCCCTCACCACGCTGGTCGTCGTCGTGGTGCTGCTCGGATCGCTGGTCGGCGTCGGGTACATGATCAACCCGCCGCCGCCGGAAGAGAAGAAGCCCGATCCGGCGCAGCAGCAACAACAACAGAAGCAGATGGCGGCGGAGATGCAGAGCAAGCAGCAAGCCAACGGCGCCGACCAGGTCAAGCAGATGATCGAGCGGCAGCGGAAGGCCCAGGAGATCGAGAAGCTAAAGCACGATGCGATGGTCAAGGCCAACGGGGGTAGGGAGCCCAAGCTCACGAATGCGGCTGGGACCGACGTCTCGTCCGCCTTCTTCCAGGACCATAAGATGGGCAATGACGGCGTAAAGCAGGTGGATTCGGAGATAGCGCACCAGAAGATGCTGGAGGACGCCGCCAACAAGGCCGTCGCCGGCAAAGCCTTACCTCCGCCGCCCGCCAGCGCCGGAATGTCGCCCTCCGCGATGCCGCCGATGGCTCCGCCCACCAGCGGCGGGTTGCCTCACTAGCTTCCATCGGTCTGTTTGAAAAGGCGGGCAGCTCTTGCCCGCCTGATGAATTTCAATTTTTTTTCTTCGCCTCCTTCCGAATCGCTTGACAAACCCGCTGGCCGGTGATAAAATCAGGCGGCTTCTGGCTCTCCAAATAACCATAGGGCTTCGGCCTGTGGGTTCTTCAGCTACCGGCGTATATTTTCCGCTACCAATATCCAAGCGCGTGTTCACTATGTGCGGACGGGTGCGTCCCGTGCTGCGTTGTGTGGAAATCTCCGGTCGTGTCGGCAGATCAGGATAGGACAACGACCGTATGAGTAGACAGCAAACCTGGCGCGATAGCGACCGGGTTGTAAGGGAAAGGGAGGCGACAGAATGAAGAGGATGGCTTGCGTACTGGCGCTCGCCACAGGAACCGGACTGGCGGGCAGTATGGCTACGCAAACGGCTCTGGCGGATCCGATCTCAACGGCGATTGCAAACGGTCTGCGGCTTCGATTTGCTGCACCGGGGACTGTAACGAGCGACAGCCCCATCACCCTCGATGTGAATTTCCTGGGTGGCAGCGTCCGCTCCGTGGAACTCTATGTGGATGGAAATCGCGTCTATCAGCAGGCGGTGAATACGCGCGATTCGCAGGGCGTTTTCCATTTCAATTTCAAACCGTCGTACCTGTCGGAGGGCGATCACGATGTGATGGTGCAGGCGGTGGACAAGGACGGCAACAGCGCGACCAGCACGCTCCACCTGCATGTTGGGCCCAGCACCGTAGACAGCCTCGCCCATTTCGCTTTCCCAAAGGCCAATGCGATGGTGTCGGGAGTCGTTCCGATTACCGTCCAGGTAGACGCCAGCATCAAAAACCCCTACATCTACTTCTCCGTAGATGGCGATTTCCTCTCCCTCAGCAACTATGCCACCACCTACAACTGGGACACCACCAAGGTCCCGAACGGCCCCCATACGCTGGGCGTGAAAGTATTCGATGAGAAGTCGACCGCCGAACTGAAGTCCCTCACCATGCAGGTGATCGTCAACAATGTCGGCGGATTGACGAATGTCCAGAAGAATGTGTCCAACCTGGGCGGCAAAGAGGCGGGCGCTCCCACGCTGCCGGCCCGCGCCATTGCGAACGAGGCGGCGAGTACGCCCACCGATCTGGCCCGCGATGGGAGAGGGGCGTCCCTGCAGGGCATGCGCCTCGGCTCCGGCCCCGGCCACTACTCGACGGCGACCGCGCCCTGGGTGCGTGCGGGTATCCTCGTGCCGGATGTCCAGATGTCGCACTCGATCCTGCTGCCGGAGAGCATTCTGCCGAACTCCCTCCATCTGGTGGAACCGGCTTTTGAGATCTCCAGCGGCACGCCCAGCACGCTGCCGAGCACGAAACCGGGCCATGTGGGGATCGTGCCGAATTTGAACGAAGTGCTCGCCGCGCCTCAGGATACCAGCGCGCTCCACGCCATGGCCCTGGAGAGCGGTCGCCTGTCTCACATGCCCGTTCGCCCGCGTCGCTCCGGCAATATCGCCGCCCGCCCGAACACGGACCTGGATCGCCCGGCTGCCGGCGGTCGCATCGCGCCGGTCGTCCGCTCCGGTCAGGTCGCTGTGAAGACATTCGATGTGGCGTTCGACAATCAGCGGATCGCCTTCGACGTCCCGCCGCGTATCGAGAATGGGCTGCCGCTGGCGCCGTTCCGCGCCATCTTCGAGCACACCGGCGGTACGGTGCAGTGGTTCGGCCAGTCGCAGACGGTACGCGCCGTCAACAGCGAGCGCGAGATCGAGATCAAGATCGGTGACAAGGATGCGAAGGTCAACAATCAGACAGTGACGATGGAGGCTTCGCCCTACATCGATCATGGCCGCACGATTGTGCCGCTCTCCTTTGTCAAGGATGCGATGAACGTCAAGGTCACCT
>DATGIG010000243.1:0-17010 GCA_035295825.1 Chthonomonadaceae bacterium
GCGACGATCCTGCATCTGCTCGGCCTGGAACATACCAGACTCACCTATCCCTACTCTGGACGCAATATGCGCCTGACCGATGTGAGCGGCCAGGTCATCACCTCCATTCTGGCTTGATAAGGGGAGATCATGAGCAACCACGAGGAACCCATTCAAATCGCGTTGACCCGACGCGGGCTGCTAAAGGGCGCGCTGGGAGGAGTATCCGCCATGCTGTTGCCGGAACTGGCGTTGGGGCAGACCCCGTCGCCCGTCGTACCGCAGACGCTGCCATCACGCGTGAAATTCAAAAAGGTCGTCATCAACGAGAACTCCGATTTCGAGTGCGCCAATGCCGCCGACATCAATGGAGATGGCAAACTGGAGATCGTCTCCGGCGATACCTGGTACGAAGGGCCGAACTGGACGCCCCACAAGTTCCGCGAGATCGGCGTCTGGGGCCGAGACGCAAACAACAGTGGCTATCGCAGTGACTTCGCCGACCTGCCCGTGGATGTCAACGGCGATGGCAAGATCGACATCGTCTCTTCCGATTACGCGTCCGGCGAGATCTTCTGGCACGAGAACCTCGGCGACAGCAAGGACCTCTGGCCGAAGCACCTCATCGCCAGGCCGGGTAGCGCGGAGACCACCGTGTTCGCCCCGATCCTGGGCAACAAGACCATCTGCATCCTGCCGAATTGCGGGGGCAATGTGGTCTGGTACGAACTGCGCAAAGCCGGCAAGGAGCCGGAGTGGGTGGAGCATGTGGTAGGCAAGGAGGGGGCCGCGCATGGCATAGGCTTCGGCGATGTGAACGGCGACGGCAAAATCGACCTGATTTCGCCCAATGGCTGGTACGAACAGGTAGACGCCCTGAACGATAAGTGGATCTGGCATCCCGACTGGCACTGCGATCCGGGCGACCTGGGCATCGGCACGCCGACACTGGATATAGACGGCGACGGGAAGAATGAGATCATCTTCGGCAGCGGCCACCACTATGGCATCTACTACCTGAAGCAGAGCACAGGCGGCAAGTGGGAGCAGCACCCCATTGATACCTCGTGGTCCCAGGTACATACCCTGATGCTCGCCGACCTGGAGCGTAAGGGGCATCCGGTCATCCTGACGGGCAAGCGCTACAAGGCCCACGACCACGACCCCGGCGCGGGCGAGCCGCTCGGCCTCTTCTACTATCTCTACGACCGGAAGACGCAGCAGTGGCAGAAGTTTGTGATCGACCAGGGGACGAAGGTCGGCACCGGGCTGCAACTGACGGCGGTGGATCTGCACCATAAAGGCCGCCTGGACGTCATCGCGCCCGGCAAGAGCGGCCTCTACCTCTTCGAGAACGAGGGCTTGATGCGGTAGGAGAACGTTTTCTCTCCTGCGCTGTGGTAAGCTTCTACTCTGCGATTGCCCTTCAAATACTTCGGCCTGCGCCATCCGTATGGAACCCCCCTTTCCGGGGCGGATGCGCAGGCCGTTGCGGCGTTTAGAGCTATTGCTAAGCCATGAAGAGAGACGCGGGTAGCTTTAATCGTCAGCGCGGGTAGGGCGGAAATACCAGGGAGCGCACGGGTTCAGGGAGGCATCGGCGATGGCCCAGAGGGTGGCGTTGGTTCCGTCGGCGCTCAATTGCGAGAAGGGGTGGCTTTTGATGTCCCCCACGAGATGGACGTATTTCGCATGCCCGTCCACATAGGCGAAATTGGAACCATCGGTATGGACGCGCCAATCCCTGCCGAAGGTAAACACGCTGAACGTGGAGGTACAGACGCCGTTGGGGTCCTGGTAGACGGCAGGCCAGGGGAGGTTGTCGGTCTCAAAAGGATTGTTGATGGAGAAGACCGCGCTCGCCACCTTGCCGTAGCCCTCCCAGATGAGCGGTACCCCGACAGGCTGTGTGACGCCGGCAAGCGTATACGCGCCCAGGAGGGAGTTGTAATCGTAAGACCAGTAGTTGATGGTCGTGCCGGGAGGAGTGGGTATGAAAGTGGCATTTAGCGTGGAGGGACAGCGCCAGACCTGGTTGTTCTTGATGTAGGCGGAGGTGGAGGCGATCCAGTAAGCGCTGCGCAGTTGAATATCACCGGGCGTGGCATCCGGCGGCTGGGTGATCCAGGTCCGCTCCAGTCCGGGGCCAGGCGTGCGTAACGGAAACGTCTCATCATAGTCCTGAACATACATCAGGAAGGCGGTGCCCAGTTGCTTCTCATTGGAGAGGCAGGAGGTTTGGCGCGCCTTTTCACGGGCCTGGGCGAAGACCGGAAACAGGATGGCGGCCAGAATTGCGATGATAGCGATAACGACCAGCAGCTCGATTAGTGTAAACCCTTGGTTCTGTCTCGGATAAGACATGGACGGAACTCCTTGTATTGCATAGGAACGGCACTCTGAGGGAGACTTACGAAGCGTTAGGGGCTTTTTCGCGCGTTGGGGGGTAACGCGCGAACCCCATGCTGTCATGATAACACAGGTAGGTTCCGTTTGCTTCTCCGATATGGAGAAATTACGGCCTGACCGTACACATTTCGTCAGGCCGTCACGGCTTGGTGGGACCATGGTTGCCGTTCAGAGGCGGGGTGCGGGGGGCTTGATGGGAGCTTCGTAGGACTGCACGCCTCGGACGCGCAGCTTGCGACGGTAGATGTGTTTGCCGTCACAGGCGTAGAGCAGGTCGCGGTTGGGGCCGCCGAACGCCAGCGACCAGGTCGGGTCCGGCCCCGGATTGGCGATGATGCCGTTGACTCGGCCCGCCTGATCCAGTACCTGGATGCCGGCAGCGGACGCCACATAGAGCCATCCATTGGTATCCGTGACCATACCGCCCGCCTCCGCGTCCGGTTTCCCGTACGGAATAACGAGGTCGAAATAGTCCTGAAAGGCATCCAGTCTGCCATCCTGGGTTAATCGTGCGGAGGCGATGAACTTGCCATGCACGCGGCGGGAGAGGCAGAGGAGGGTCTGGTCCGGCGTAAGGACGATGTTTCCAATGTCTGCAATGGCGTCCCCTTTCAGGAGCGCGACGCGCTTGCCGTCTTTTCCGATGCGCCAGAGCGTTTTCTTACCAGGCTCGACAGCATAGAGGTTCCCCTGCGCATCCAGGGTGAGGACGCTGACGCCCATATTATGCACGACTTCGCTCACCTTTCCGGCAGCATCGTACGCAACCACACGGCGGGCAAGAGGTTGGGAAACGTAGAGTCTTCCGTCCGGGCCGAAGGCGAGAGGGATCCGCTGACCTAGATTGCCGGCGAAGGCAGAGAGGGTCCCATCCGGAGCGATCTTCTGGATTTTGAGGTGGTCGGCGTCGGCAAAGTAAACATTGCCTTCCGCGTCCGATGCCATGCCGCCCGGATTTTCGAGCTTGATAGGAAGTTCCTGCCAGCCTTCGTTGGGAGCGAGGAGGGCCGTGATGGGCTGGCGGGTCTCGGTCGCGGCTTTGATGGGGGCGGGATAGTCGCGCCAGAGCCAGCGGAGGACATCGGGGAGGATGGATGCACCGTGGCGTCCGCTATGACCGCCGTCGCCGACCACGAACTTGACATCGTTCCCCGCGAACTTCAGCGCGGCGTTCACATCCTGATTGCCCAGATACCAGGAGCCGGAGTAGATGTCCTGATCCGCCGTGCCATCCTGCAGGAAGACGCGGAGCGGGCGCGGTTCGTATTTGCGGATGAGGGAGTTGTAGACATTGCCGCCCTGGAGGTCGGTGAAGCTGCCGACGAACGAGGCGACCCGATGGAACTGATCGGGCCGCTGCCAGGCGGCGGTGAAGGCGCAGATACCGCCGGAACTGGCCCCGCAGAGGGCGCGATCATCCGGGTTTTTGGACAGGTTGAGCGTCTTGCCCACCTCCGGCAGGATCTCCTCGATCAGGAACCGGGCATAATCATCGGTGAGGGAATCGTACTCGTGGCTGCGATTGAAGCGCGGCAGGGCATTGGGGTTGGCGCTGGGCACGACGCCGGGGTTGATCATAATCGCGACCGTGACGGGCATCTCCTTCTTGAAGATGAGGTTGTCGAAGACGGTGGGAACGTTGAAACCGCCTCCGCCGTCCTGGAAAATCATGACGCAGGCGGGCCTGGATGGGTCATACTGTTTAGGAACGTAGACGGCATAGTCGTGTACCGTGCCGGGAAAGATCTTGCTGGTCTTCCACTGAGCGTTGTGGACTTCGCCCTTCGGCACGCCGGGCTGCGGCAGGGAATCGGGGGTAAGCTGATAGTCGTCGGACGCCAGGGCAGGGCGCAGTGCGCACAGGGCGATGAGTGTGAAGAGGGTGAGAAGGATTCGGTTCATGACGGTTCCTGTCGGTAAGAGTGTGGCGAAGGTTTCGGCGCAGGGGGCGGAAGTTCCTGCATTGGGGCGGGCGGAGCGCCCCTTAACCTCGGCTGCCGGGTGGATGCTCTGTGCCGCGATGGTGTTCGCTCCCTTTGCCCTGGGATCTGTACCGCCCCCGGCGATCACCATTCTGGTGTGCTGGCTCTTGCTGACGATGCTCCTATGGGCGCTGGATTGCACGCGGGAACGCCGCCTGCCCCGATTTGCGCCAACGCTCTGGATCTCCGGGGGTGCGTTGTTGGCGCTCGGCTGGTTGATGGCCTGGAACGCGCACGCGGCGTATCAGCCGCTCTATGGCGCTCCCGTTCCGATTCGTTCCCCTTTCCCTTCGCTCCCCGGATCGGAGGAGCAGGTCGTCTCGCTGCTCGCCATGACGCGCCTCACGGCGCTCTTCGCCGCCCTGCTGGTGGTTGCCGACCTGGGGCGTGATCCCCGCTGGCGTGGGCGCTTCCTGTACACCCTGGCCTTCACCGGGGCCGGTGTCGCGCTCTTCGGGTTGGTGCAACAGGCAGGGTGGGTGACGTTTGTCGCGCGGCGGATGAACCGCTATGAGGGGGCCTACTTTGCGACGTTCAACTACCATGCGAATGCCGGGGCATATCTGAACCTGGCGCTGGCTCCGATCTGCGTCCTCTGCGTGGTGAGCCTGCTCGGCGGCGAAAGCAAGCAGCGTCTGGTTGCCTTCTCCTTGTTGGGGCTAGTGGTTACAGCGACGCTGGCGAATACCTCGCGGGGGGCGCAGGCGATCACGCTGGGTCTGCTGCTGGTGCTGGGAAGTTGGGGGTGTATCCGCATGCTGTCCCGGGCGCAGGAACAGATCAGGGATCGTCGCGTGGTGTTTTCGGCAGCGCTGGCAGCAGCCGTATTGGCGCTTGGGGGCGTTTTTGTGCTCTATGGGCGCAATGCGGAGAAGTGGCGGCAATTGCCCGAACATCTCACGGAGAACTCTTCCCGCTGGCAGGTGTGGCGGATAGCATTGCCAATGGGATGGGAGGGAGGAGCGTTCGGGCATGGGCCGGGAACGTTCAAGATGCTGCTGCCGGTCTCCCCACGCTTAAGCACCGCCCTCTACAGCCGTTGGATCATTCAGAAACATACGCCCGGAACGCAGGTGAGTATGTGGAGTATGGCCCACGAGGACTACCTCCAGACCTGGGTCGAGTACGGCTGGGTCGGCGCGCTCCTGTATGGAATCATCTTCTTCGGCGGCATCCTGCGCGGTATCCGGCGGCTTCCAAAAGCTTCTCAATCTCCCGGCAGGGTGCAGGATCGCTCCTGGGTGGGAATCGTGGCGGCACTGGCGGGCGTCGCGGTACATGCCGCCTTCGATTTTCCCCTGCAGGTGATGTCGCTACAACTGACGGTCGCCGTCTTGTTAGGCTTGTGCTGGAGTGCTGATGCGACGATCCGCGATGTGCCAGAGGACGCCGGTCGGGTCACTTAAGTACAGTACACGAAGCCCCCAAGGCTGTACGGTCGGAGGCTTCGCCATGATACCGGGGTACTTATCCTTGAGGCCAATCTGCTCGATATGCTCCCACCACGCATCCGCGTCCTCGACGCTCAAACTCATCATAAAGTTCCCGGCATGGTCTTTGACATAGAACGGCTGGAGGAAGAATCGAAACGAACCAATCTGAAACTCCGAAATCTGCTCACTGCTCCAATTGAGCGTGAATCCGAGATCCAGGTAAAATTGCTTGGCGAGTTCGTAGTCCTTCGCAGGTACGAATGCTTTCAGATCGAGTACTGTGCTGGGCTCCATTGTCGCTCCTTTGATTTGTAGCTATGAAACGGACGAATCGTTATCGTCCGTCTCGCATTGTACTCACTTGGAGGAGCTAAACAAAAGCGGAAAGCGGTAGCAAAAAACGCCAAATGCCTTCCGCTTTCGATTCGCTTTGCTGAGTGAATGGGGTGGGTATCTGGAAAACCTGTAATCGAGACCGAACATGATTCAAACCAGCCTTTTTCCTGAAGAGATCGAAGAAGAAAGCAACGCACAGATAGTGAACGTTGCCTCTGTGCCCCAGCGAAGCCCCTTTCGTTATCCAGGCGGTAAGACCTGGCTGGTGCCTTGTATCCGCCAGTGGCTTTATAGCCTACCCGTCAAACCGCAGGAATTCCTTGAACCCTTTACTGGCGGTGGTATCATCGGCCTCACCGTGGCTTTTGAGGGGCTGGCGCATCATGTTACAATGATCGAGCGGGACGAGCAAGTTTCGGCAGTGTGGGAGACTATTCTCGATGGGGGAGGAAAGCGGCTTGCTGAGCGCATCCAGCACTTTGAACTGACCGAGGAGACCGTTAGATCCGTACTCTCCATGCAGGATGTAACTGGCGAAGAGCTTGCGTTTCAGACGATCTTGCGGAACCGGGTGAACCATGGAGGCATCTTAGCTTCCGGAAGCGGCATGATAAAATATGGGGAGAACGGGAAGGGGTTGAAATCGCGCTGGTATCCGGGCACCCTGGCGCGACGTATCCTCGAAATCGGTATGGTCAAACAAAGGATCTGTTTTGTACAGGGTGATGGTATGACTTATCTTCGCGAGAACGCACATCGAACGGATGCAGTATTCTTTATTGATCCCCCCTACACGGCGGCCGGAAAGAAGGCAGGAAAACGGCTCTACACCTACAACGAACTGGACCATGAGACGCTCTTTTCAATCGCAGAGACACTCCAGGGCGATTTCCTGATGACGTATGATAATGCAGAGGGGGTACGGGCGCTAGCCGAACGCCATAATTTCGACGTCGAAGCCATTGCGATGAAAAACACCCATCACGCGGAGATGACCGAACTCCTCATCGGCCGTAATCTGGATTGGGTAAGACAAGCTGCGAAGTGACTTTGACTGCTCGAAATAGGCATCTTGGCGCTGATTGAGTTTGGAGATTGCCATGAACATAGTATTCAGCGAAGATTCATTTGTAGACCGGATACTCAGCCGCTTACTCTCACCGAGGAGAAAACGATCAAGGCGCTTGCGGTCCAGGCTTCTCGTCGGGTCGGGACACCCTTTATGATTGTGGATGTCGGCCAATTGGAGAGTGGGGAGTGGATCGTTATAGAGGTTGGGGACGGGCAATTTGCCGGTCTCAGTCAGGTGTCGGTTCTGGAGTTGTGGAGCAAATTGAAAGATATTTCTCCTTTATAGAACGCCTGCAGCTGTTTGAAAGACGATTTGAAGGAGTTCTTTCTGTGGCAATCTTCTATGAAGGAATGACCTGTATCCTTTGTGAAAAAGAGATGGACGACCATATGGACTTATTTGCTACCAGTGGCGTCTTTTTCCCAGAGGAGCATCCCCTAGAGTGGTTCTGTGATAGAGCAATGCATTGGGACTGTTACGAACGCTGGCCTGACCGAATCGAGTTTGCTCATGGGTACTTCCAGATGTGGGTTGAAGCGGAACAAGACAATCCCTATTGGGGAAAAGCCTTTCTCTCGGAGAAGGTTTTCGTCTCCGTCAATCCAGGAATTGGAGTGGCGGAAGTCGCTGTTCTCCTGGCGGAGACAGGCAGCGATATTCGTGTACCATTGATACTCTGGAACATTTGGATCCGGAGCAGATGGATGGCGGAGCGCGGACTCCATTCCATAGAGAAGGAAGCCTTACGCGAAGTATGGCCCCTTCTAAGGGATGCATTTCCGCACTCGGGTAGGCTTGTCGAAGCGGTGGATTGGACCGCAAAAAAGCAAGTTCTTGATCGTCACAAAGAGCGTTACAGGCAAAGGGAAGAAGAGAGAATGCGCAGACCAAGGATTTTCAACAAAGCGTGTCGCTCCCTCGTACGAAAAGGAGTAACGTGTCCTTACTGTAATTCAGCGGACGTTCAATATATCGACAGGAGTCCGCAAGCCAAATCGTCTTTCTTGTGCAGCCGTTGCAAACAGTCTTTTGGGCCTGTTGAGGTTTCCATAAAAAGCCTCTATGGTTGAGATTACATTTCAGGTTAGATGTTTGGAACGCCATTTGAAATGGTGTATCGGCCTCGCTTGCGCTGTTAGCTTCCGGAGGTAGGCCAGATGAAATCGCCCGTAGTGACGCCCCAATCAGGGCCGAAGAAGCCCGCCGCGCGCACGCCTGCCGTGCCTTTCGACAGGGATTCGGCGTTGACCACCAGGCAGTCGGGATAGGCCAGGCCGGAGACAAAGATCGGCAGGCGGGTCGCCAGACGCATGCCGACTGGACCAGTCCCCGACACGGCGGCGACACAGGCGGTCTCGCTGCCGGGGCGAGGGCGCAGGAAGAGACAGGCCAGGTCGCCGCCGGTGAACGCCTTCTCGCCGATGCGGATCTGCCCGTGCTTGACTTCCACGGGAGAGGTCGACAGCAGGGCGCTCCAGGCCGCGTTGGTATCGGCATTGCCGTAGAGGATCACGCTCCGGTCTCGGTCTTTGGAGGTGTCGAAGGCCGTATCCGCCACCACATCCACCGAACCGTTGCCCCGATACCAGAATGTCTCCGCATCGTAGCGGGCTTTGGAAAATGCCCAATCGTTCTCCTCCGGCGTACCCTTCGTCCCATAGACGAACACCATCCGGTGCTGGAAGGCCAGTTTGAAGGGGCCACAGCGCCGCGGGTTTTTTAGATCCGGTGTGGGAGCCGCCGCCAGGCTCCAGTTCCCGCCGGCGCGCTCCAGCCAGAGGCGGTGGGTCGCGGTCGGGTAGAGGAGGTGCGTCAGTTTCTGCCCGTCCAGTTCGAGGGAGAGTTCTCCTGTCGGGTCGACATGGGCGACGTCCAGCGTCAGGCGCGCCACGTTCTCTGTGGTTCCGACGAAGCGGCGCTGGCCGGGATCGTAGCGGAGATGGATTGTGGAGAGGCGGAGTGGGTGGAGCTGCGTCTCGATGCAGGCCCAGTGGGACCAGGCGGAGACGCCGGGATTGGCCGTGACGAAGTCCACCTGCCGGACGCTCTCGTCCAGCGGGCGGGCATGGCGGGCGAAGAAGTCGAACATGGGCGCCCAATCCACACAGTCGGCGCCGGGCTCGTCGGAGACGTCCCACCAGTGGCCCGCGCCCGGCTGCTCGAAGTAGGTTACATCGTGGTGGAACGCGGAGAGACGGGTCTGCATCTCACGGGCCTGACCCACCGGCACGTTGTCATCCGCCGAGCCGTGCAGGATATAGACCCCCTCCTGCGCGTAGTTGGGCAGCAGACCGAGGGTATCACTGGGCGAATTGGCGCGGATCAGCATCTCCTCGACCGGGTTCGGGTTTTCGGGGCGCGCACCCCCGGCATAAGTGTAGAAGGAGATCCAGCCGGCGCTGGGGCCGATGGCGGCGAAGCGGTCGGGGAAGGTCGCGCCCACCTGCCAGGTCCCATGCCCGCCCATGGAGTGCCCGGTGAGATAGATGCGCTGTGGGTCGGGATGGAGCGTCTTCTGGGCGATGTCCAATACCTCCAGCGCATCCAGCCGGCCCCAATCCTCCCAGTCGAAGCCGTAAGGGCGGCGGTTCGTCGGCGCGACCAGGTCGCCCCAGGTCTTGCCCTCATAGGCATCCGCCTGTCCGATAGCCTCCACGCCCGCGCCATGCAGCGAGAGGAACAGGGCGGGCGGCGGCGCGGTTTTGGTGAGGGGGTGGGCGGGATTGACCGCATAGTACTGCACGCTGCCGTCTATGTCGCTGAGGAAGGTGCGCTTGTAGGTGGCCGTCGGCGCACGCAGGCGCAGTTCGACCTTCACCGGCTCGGACTTGTCTTCTCCCGCCCCGTGTCGGGTCAGGTTCAGGGTGATGTGCGTGACGCCGGGCTTGCTGGGGACGCCGCCTTCGATCCGAAAGCCCACTTTGCGCATGCTCAGGGGCGGGATCACCGGCACGTTGATCGTCGTCGCTTTGAAACCCTCCCCATGCACATGCAACTGGGCCTGCTGCAGCGGCTCCGTGGAGGCATTCAGCACCACGACCGCGCCCCAGGTGTGCGGGCTTTCGCCCACGAGCAGGTCGGGCAGCGTCATGTCGCGCGGATCGAGCAGCATAGGAGCTTGCGGCGCGATCAGCTTCACCCGGAACTCGCCCCGCCCACAGAGGAACAGCAGTTCGTTTGCGCCCTTATGCAGCAGAACGGGCAGGCGCGTCCAGCCGGTCCCGTAGGGGTCGCCGGTGCGCGGCTCGCCGTTGACATAGACCATGCTATGGCCCGATGCCTCCAGAATCCGCACCTGCTCCTTATCCACGTTCACGGTGATGCTGGCGTAGCCGTTGCCCAATCCCCGCCCCCGGAACGCCCCGTCTGCTCCGGCGCTCAGCAGCGTCCAGGTCTGTACGTTGCCGTTCGGAAGCGTCAGGGTCTCCTTATCGATGGGCGTCTTCCAGGTCCCGGCCACGATCTTCGCCTCGACCGCATCCCGATGGATGGCGGAGCGCCCGCCTTGCGCCACCTGGGTGAGGATCAGGCACTCCTTCGGGACGATCTCATCCACGGGCGCGGCTGCAGGCTGGGCGTGACTACCGGCTAAGGCGGCAAAAAACAGGATGGAGGGCAGAAGCGCCGTGCGCACAGGGGCAGGAACTCTCATGGGGGTCTCCTTTGATACCTTATACCGCTGCGCCGCGACCGGCGCGCTGGGCGAGGTGCGGGCCATGTTCGGTCTCCCAGCACCGTTTCGACGTCGGGAAGATCTTGCCGGGGTTGCACAGCGCATTGGTATTGAATACCGATTTGATACGCTCCATCAGGCCCAGGTCCAGGTCGGAGAACATCCAGGGGAGCGCGTCCATCTTCTCTACGCCGATGCCATGCTCGCCTGTGATCGAGCCGCCGACATCCACACAGAGCTTGAGGATCTCATGTCCCGCCTCGATGACATTCTGAACCTGCTTCGGGTCGCGCTCATCGAACATCAAGTTGGGATGCAGGTTGCCGTCGCCGGCATGGAACACATTGCCGACCTCCAGCCCATGCCGTTTCGCGATGGCCCGAACTTCCCGCAGCACCGCAGGCAGCTTGGTGCGCGGGATCACCCCATCGTGGGTCACCATCGCCAGGCCCAGGCGACCCAGCGCCCCGAACGCCTGCTTGCGCGCCTTCCAGAGCAGCGCCCGCTCCAACTCCGTCTTCGCCTGCCGCACCTCGCGCGCCCCGTTCTGCAGGGCGATCTGCCGGGCGCGGTCGGCCTCTTCGTCCAGCCCGACCTCCAGGCCGTCCACTTCGATGATCAGTACTGCCTCCGCGTCCAGGGGAAAGCCCAGGTGGAAGGCGTCTTCGCACGCCTTGATGATGAACGTATCCACCATCTCCAGCGCGGCGGGCAGTACCCCGGCAGCGATGATATCCGAGACCGTCTGCGTCGCCGCGTCTGCCGTCTCGAACACGGCCAGCAGCGTGCGCACGGATTGCGGCAGCGGCGTCAGGCGGATCGTCACCTCGGTCACAATCCCCATGGTCCCTTCCGAGCCGACGACCAGGCCCACCAGGTCGTAGCCCGGCGCATCCTCCTGCTTCCCGCCCAGATGCACGATCTCCCCGTCCGGAAGCACCAGCGTCAGGCCGGTGATATGATTGGTTGTTACGCCATACTTCAGCGTGTGCGGCCCGCCGGAATTCTCCGCGACGTTGCCTCCCACGGTGCAGGCGCCCTGGCTGGAGGGGTCGGGGGCATAGTGCAGCCCCTCCGTTTTGACTGCCTTGGTCAAGTACACATTGACCGTTCCTGCCTGCGCGATCATCCGGCGGTTCGGCACGTCCACTTCGAGGATCTTATTCAGGCGCGTGGTGACGATAATAACGCCGCCCTCGATGGCGGTGGCCCCTCCAGAGAGGCCCGTCCCTGCGCCGCGTGGGGTAAAGGGCACATCCAGCCGATTGCATACCTTGACGATCCCCGCGACTTGCTCCGTGGTCTGCGGCAGCACCACCACATCCGGAAACCGCTTCTCCGGAGCGTAGGCATCGCAATCGTAAGAGCGCAGGTCCGCTTCACCAGTCAGCACCGCCGCGCGCCCTACGATCTCCACCAATTCCCTCTCCAGCGTTCCCATAAGAGGCGCGCGCGGCGGACGCCCCGAACTCGTAGATACGGACATGTCTACTCCTTACACTTTTCGCGTTGGTTCTGCCCCCTATTCTAACACATCCCGCCTCGTCTGACAATACAAACGCTCCCTCCTCAGAAATTGAGGGAGGGAGCGTTTATTATAGTGTGGTGGGTAACGTGGCCTATCCGGGCTGGCCCGGATAGATCACGCAACTGGTTTTACTGGAAGAGTTCCCCACAGTCACCGTAATCGTGACAAGCGTCGGTCGCGCCACCATTGCCGCCTGGAACGGTACCTGAAGAGAGTTTTGCCCCGACGGGATCGTAGCGCTGCTCGCAATGGTGATGTCCGGGGCGGGATTGCAGGAGATGGTCACCTGCATCGCATTGGGCGCGGGGCCCGTGAGGAAGATCTGCAGGGAGCCGGTAGCGCCCGCCTGGGTATCTCGGGCGAAGATAGCCGCAATCGTCGGCGGGACGGCAGGGCGGACCAGGAAGTGAGTGAACTTGGAGATGCCGTTGTAGGTAGCAGTCAGTTTGACGCCGGTATCATTCGCAACAGCATTGGGCGTAAAAGTGAAGTTGGCGCTTTTCTGCCCGGCAGGGACGGTGACGCTTTCCGGAACGGTGACTGCCGCGTTGTCGCTGCTAAGCGTGACGATGGCTCCCCCCTCCGGGGCGTTGCCATCGAGCAGGACTGTACCGGTGTGGTTGCCGCTGCCGCCGCTGGCGATAGGCGTGTCGGTGTAGAGGCCATAAAGGTCAACAGGTTTCGCTTGAACCGTGAGAGGAGCGGTCTTGGTGACGCCGCTGCAGGTGGCGCTGAGGGTCACATCCACATCGCTGAGCACCCGATAGGTGTTGATAACGAAGTGGAAGGTCGTGACGCCGGCAGGAATCCGGAGCGTACGGATCGGCGCCACGGCGAGGTTATCGGCGTGAATGGTAACAGGCGCGCCGCCGAGCGGCGCAGGGTTGGTGAGCGTCAGGGTCCCGAAAGTGGTTTTCCCGCCGACAACGGAGGCGGGAAGCACCTGAAAGTTGGAGAGCGCAGCCGCTGCTGCGTGGATGTTATTATTCTGAGCGCCGGCATGCATAACGCCTGCACCGCCGAGCAGAAGCAACGCGGTGCAGACGCGCAGTGCGAGGGTCAAGTATCTCATGGTCTGGCTAGTCCTTTGTGATAGATCGGTTCTCAATATGCTGTTAGTGGCATTGCCAGACCAAGTTTCGGCAGGGAGGGAGAAGAGGCTTCCTGCCAGGAATACCGGATTTGGGCCGGTGGTTAATCGGTATTTTCCCCTCCATAGAGCCACTGTACCTGGCGGGGGGTGAGGCAGACCTTCAGGGAGGCGAGGATCTCCTCCAGATGGGCGGGGTTGGTGGTCCCGAAGAGGGGAAGTACGGTGGGCTTCTGATTCAGGAGCCATGCAAAAGCGATCTGGGTGGGCGTGCAGCCCATTTGAGAGGCGAGTTGGATGGCGCGCTCGCGGCGGGCGCGATTGGTAGGGTTGTCATAACCCACGTTGCCGGAGGCGCTATCGGAGAAGTAGCCGCCCGCCGTGGCGGCGTAGGCCATGATGGGCAGGCCGGTCGCCGTATGCCAGTAGACCTCTTCCGGGGTCACATAGCGCATGGTAGGCTCCGGCCCGATCTTCCAATTGGGCGTAGCCAGGCTCCACTGCACCTGGCTGATGGCAAACCCCTGCAGGTTGTTGCGGCGGGCGTAGAGATTGGCTTCGGTGATACGCGCGACAGACCAGTTGCTCGCCCCCAGGGCGCGCAGGCGTCCCCGCTCGATCTCTCGGTTCAGCGTTCCCAGGATGTCCGGAATGGGGACGCGGGGGTCGTCGCGATGGAGGAAGTAGAGGTCGATCCGCTCGACGTCCAGCCGCTTGAGGCTGTCGGTAATATCGGAGACAATTACGTTGTCGGCGAGGTAGTCCTCGGGGCGGCGGTAGCGCGGGCCTGCGTCGGGGTGCCCACCCTTGGTGGCGATGATGGCTTTATCGAGGGCATGGAGGCGGCGGAGGCTGGCAGTGAGCTCACGCTCGCTGGCGCCGTCCCCGTTCTCCTCCCAGAAAGCATAGCAGTGGGCGGTATCGAAGCAGTTGCCTCCCGCTTCGAGGTACGCGGCGACGAGGCGGTCGGTGTCCGCGCCTTTGAGGGCCGTTCCGAAACTGCCCGTGCCGCAGCAGAGTTGGGATACCGAATATCGGTATTGGGTAGGGTCGTGATTTTCATGGCGGGTCGTCCTTCAGAGTGTCAATGTAACGGGCGGCAGACGCAACGTCCTCTTGGAAGATAGACGCCTGCTGCCTATTGCGATTTCTCCTCTTTTTGAAAATCGTAGGCTTCGTTGTGGTGGATATAGTCTATCGGACCTTCGACGAAGACCGCCTGGGTCTTTAAGACGGGATGTTGGAAGAGAGGCTCCGTTCCTTTCGGGAAGCGGATGACCTCGCCGACGTTCCACCAGTGGACCCAGTGGATCATGGCGATCATGGGGCGTGGGGCGTCGGTATGATTGGGCATGCCTGCGTGCCAGAGCCGGATGTCGCGAATGAGCACACTGCCGGCGCGGACGGAGGGCTGGATGGGGGGAGCGATCTGCCGCCGGCGCTCCAGGACGTCGGTAGGCACGGAGATACTCCCATTCATGGAGACCGTGGTATCCAGATGGGAGCCGGGCCAGAGTTCGGTGCTGCCGTTGGTGGGGGTCATGTCCACCACAGGGACATTCACCACGACGCTGAACGCGGGGGTCGCGACGGGCATATCGGGCCAGATATGCCCGACATCGGCGTGGGGGGGCTGGCGTTTGTCGCTCTTGAGGGCCGTGTTTCCGCTGTAGTAGGCGTTTTTTACGCCGTCTCCGAGGAGGGCATGCGTGACCGCGATGACCATCTCATTCAGGAGGATGTCCTGGAACAGATAGGGCGGAAAGGGCGGCGGATCTTGCTGGACGTTGCCGATGTTGAAGTTGTAGGGGGCGTCGTCGCGGGCCAGAATCGCATCCACGTCGGCCAGCATTTTGGTGCGGAGCGTTTCGAGGTGGCCCTGATCCACGACATCCTTCAACACGACAAAGCCCTCGGCCTGAAGGGCGGATACGGCAGCCGTGACATGCTCCGGGGTCATCCTGCCGCTCCGTACTTCATCGGGAGAGATGTCCAGTTCGATCAAGGTCGTGGTTCCTTTCTGTTCAGCAGAGCATCCGGCACGCTGGGGCGTGAGGATGAGGGCGCGCAACCGGAGCAGACACCCTCTGCTTGTGTCGTCTGTTCGATAGGGACCCCAGGGAATCCTCTCTGGATGCCGACCCTGACTGCAGCCTGTTGACAGGCGCTTGTCCGTTCCGCTACAATGTGCTATCTTCCGCAGCGCCCATCAAATGCCTGCACGCCCTTTCGCCGGAGCGCCATGCCCGATTCTCAAGCCACGAACCTGAACGCGTCTCCCGCGACGCCGTTGATCCGCATGGAAGGAATTACCAAGCGGTTTCCCGGCATCGTCGCCAACCAGGACGTGCATCTGCGCGTCCTGCCGGGCGCGTTTCATGCCGTCATCGGGGAGAATGGGGCGGGCAAATCCACTCTGCTCAATATCCTCTATGGTCGCTATCATCCGGACGCGGGCAAGGTCTTGGTGCGCGATACCGATGTGACCGACGCCCTGCATGGGCCGGCGGATGCGATCCGCCTGGGCATCGGCCTGGTGAGCCAGCACTATGCGCTGATCCCGGCGCTGACGGTCCTGGAGAATATCGTGTTGGGGGCCGAACAGACGCTGCCGGGCGGCGTGCTGAATATCCGGGCGGCAACCGAGCGCGCGCGTGAATTAGCAGGCCGCCTGGGGTTGCTGGGACTGGACTACCACATGCGTGCGGAGAAGCTCTCCGTCGCCGCACAGCAGAAGGTCGAGATCCTCAAAGCGCTGTATCGGAACGCCCAAATTCTCCTCCTCGATGAGCCTACCGCGACCCTCGCGCCGCAGGAGGCGGATTCCCTCTTCGCCCTGCTGCACCAACTGGTCGCCGAAGGCGCGACCATCGTCTTTGTGACGCACAAGATCCGCGAAGTCATGGCCCATAGCGACGCCGTCACCGTCCTGCGCCGGGGGCGCAATGCGGGCGACTTTATCACCCGTGACACCCGCCCGGAGGATCTGCTAACGGCGATGATCGGAGCGCGCTCCGAAGCCGTGACACCGGTAGCGCCTACCGCCGCCGACAACAAGGTGCGCCCCGCTCCGACCGACGTTGCAGGCAGCGACGGCGCGATGCGGGAGGAGGAGCGATCGGAGGGGGCTTTCGGAGCGGAACTGCTCCGCTGTGAGTATGTCTCGGTACGCAATGCGCGTGGGGCGCTCGCGGTTGAAGAGGCGAGCCTGATAGTCCATGAGGGGGAGATCGTCGGTATCGCGGGGGTGGATGGGAGCGGACAGCGGGAGCTTTCGGAGGCCATTGTCGGATTGCGGAAGCCGGATGCCGGAGACATCGCCTGGTCGGTCGAGATTCTCGCCCCGGATCCCGTGCTGGATGGGGAGAAGCCCGCGACTGTCGACCGCCGCTCTATTGCCCGCCTCTCCGTGCGGCAGAGGCAGCGACTGGGTATCGCCTATATTCCGGAAGACCGGCATCGGGCCGGGATGGTAATGGATTTCAGCATTGCGGAGAACTATCTGCTG
>DATGIG010000244.1:0-29088 GCA_035295825.1 Chthonomonadaceae bacterium
ATGAATATCAAGAGTTTATACCGTCTCAGCGATGATCATCAGCCACTTGAGCGCCTCGATATGCGTGTGGCAGGAGCGATCTGTCAGGTTTGTTCCATTCCTCTCTCCGATTGGATTGTCTTCGAGGAAGAAGATGGCAAACTTCGGACACTTTCGGCAGAGAAGCAAGCGCGTCTGGACTTCTTGATGGCGCAGAATAACGCCGGGCCAATGGTGGAAGCGGAACGAAGCGAACTGCAAGCGCTAGTACGTGAGGCGGAGGAGATCACTCTTACCAACGCACGCCTGTTAGCCGCTCAGCGTCAGAAGCTCGCTACTTCGCCGATCGGGGCAGCAACTCATGCCTCGTAGTTCGCTGCGAAGCCGCATGGAGAAACGTGCAGGCGGACGTTGCGAATATTGCCAGGCTCCTCAGCACGTCTGTGGTTACCATTTCCACCTGGAGCATATTGTTCCCGTTGCATTAGGCGGTTCGGACGCAGAAGACAATCGAGCGCTTGCCTGTGCCTCATGCAATCTGGCTAAATCGGATCGTGTATCCGGCGTGGACCCGCTTACGGGAGAGGAAGTTGCTTTGTTCCATCCCCGCGTTCAGAAATGGCAGGAGCATTTCCGATGGGCCGAAGATCAGCGAACATTGATTGGCCTGACGGCAACCGGGCGTGCTACTATCGTTGCGCTGGTTATGAACAGCGAACTCCGTCAGGCGGCCCGCGAATTATGGTTCCTTTTAGAGTTGCTGCCCCATTCCCCGGAACGTTAATCACGCTCTAGTGTACCGTAACCTTGGCGGAGTGTAACTGAACACGAGGTTTACCTGTCAAGCAAATAGGAGAGAGGCGAGGGAAGCGAGCTAAAAGGGAGTCTGATGAGGTGCAGAAGATTGTGCACGCATCTAACAGTCAGTCATAAATCGAACTAATCTCTTCGGTATTAGGACCGGTTAAAGCAATCGCCAATTTTGTTGGAACGTCGCTCAAAACCAGTCCACGATTACCAAATGTGACGTATTGAGCATATGAGATTGGCTGTGAAGTCAGTTGTCCCATCATTGGCTGACCTGGCAAGATCAATTCTGAAAACGATTCAATAATTGTAAAGACATCCTCGAAGTAGATAATCGCCCCCGGAAAGATCCGACTATCCCGATTAAGCAATTCGTCCAGTATCCGCTGTTCAGGAATCACTCTTTGTACGTTTTCGACAAACTCATGTGTACGTCTTTCCAGGTTTGCCTGAGCGTCTGAAAAGCTGAAATAGTCCATTTTGGGACGTGAGAAGACATTCTGTACACAAAGGACGATTACTGCCCGATCTGCTAAACTACGATCAAGATGTTTGATCGTCTGTGTGACGGCATGTGTTAAAATATGAAAGTGTTGCTCGATGTTGTCCGTGTTCGAAACTTTACACGCGAACCCCCACCTGACTCCCTCAACAGTTACCCTAACGTCTGGTTGTCCTGGTGGCTGCTGCGACTCGAACACAACATTATTTCCCATCTCTAAAGCCGCCAACCCCACAACCAGTTCAAATATATCTGTGGAGGCGTTTAGATGAAAAACGACAGAATTGGGAAAATCATTGTATGTACTGCAAAGAGACGGAATTCCCACCCCCATTTGTTTAATTCTATTCTTGAATTGTCCAGCAGTCTTTAATTGTTTAGAATAGCTACTTCGCACCCGCTGTAGTCTCTCGCATAACCACTCCAGACCGCGTATTGCCCTTGTTTGCGATGAGGCAAGTCGTCCACTCATAGACAGGTTTTGATATTGGCAGGCTGTATCTTCCTGACGTATCAGTTCTTGAATGTACTCCAAGGGTGAGTTCTTAGAAACGGTCAGACCAAAATCCTGTTTTAACCAATCTAAGGTTTCAAAAATGCGCTGGGCTCTAAGCGCGAAGGGTTTGTAATTGTTTGTCATGTGAAGTTCCTATGGAATGAAGAATGAACTCATCCAAAAGTCTGGCCTCTTCAGTGTGAGAGGTAGAAGAACAAGAACACCTACAATTTAAAGACCAGAGCAAATTAAAAATAGTTGCACACTTGCAAAGTCGTGAGATTTTGTCGATTTCGCACTGTTCTATCCCAGGGAATTTTCGCAACAGTCCGTAACTTAAATGCTTCCGGTTCCTTTCTAACTCCGGCAGAAATATATGGACAGGTTCGAGCAACCCTTTCTCTAACTTTCGCTTTGATGCGTCTTGGACCAGTATCACAAAAGGAAGATCGTAACTATATTATGGTATCAGATATTTATGCAAGTGCCTCTTGCATAATTGGCTCATCGGACCAAGCCTTGGCTTTAGTTTGGGTATATCTCCCACTTATGGTGGGTATAATACCTGTATAGCGGAAGTTTTGAAGGAATGACAGAATGAACCAGGACAGACGAACAGAAGGCAACCCGGAAAAGGCTTGCTGCAGGGTTGCGCAGGCGCATGGTCCGCATTGGCCTTTCGCTTTTCTCTCGTTGGGAAGCGCCGCCTTGCTGCTATTCTCCGCTGCCTTGGGGCATGGCGGCGCTCCGGCACAGGCGCAAGCCGCACCGACGACGCCGTCCGGTGTTCAGAGTTTTCTGAAGCAGAATTGCCTCGCCTGCCATAACCAGCAGACCGCCAGCGGCGGCCTGAACCTTGCGGCGACCCCGTTTCACCCGAACAATGCCGACAACTTTAACTTCTGGGTCAAGGTGTATGACCGGGTCTCCGGAGGCGAGATGCCTCCTAAAGGCGCGTCTCAACCTGCTCCAACGGCTCGAAAGAGCTTCCTGGCTGCGCTCGCACAGCCTCTTGTCGCCATCAACGAGGCGCAGGCAAAGCGCGAGGGCCGGGCGACCCTGCGGCGGATGAACCGCTACGAGTACGAGAACACGCTACGCGACTTGCTCGGCGCCCCCTGGCTGCAGATCAAGGAGATGCTCCCGGAAGATGGATTGGCCTACCGCTTCAATAAAGTGGGAGACGCGCTGGATGTGTCGCACGTGCAGATGAGCCGCTATCTCTCGGCTGCCGACTACGCGTTGCGCGAAGCGATGGTGCCGCAACCCACGCGCCCGGAAACTACCACCAGGCGCTACTATGCGCGCGAACAGCGCTCTTTTGCGGGGCTCGCGCGCCGCGAGCAATACGAAGGGGAGCAGGAACGGCTCGTCTTTCCCATTCTCGATAACGAAGCGGATATTCCGGCCCTGACGCGAACCGGCCCGATGACGGTCGGGGACACAGACCCGGCGAAGCGCGAACGCGAAGCGATGGGCGTGGTCGCCAGCGCCTATGAGCCGACCCAGCCGAAATTCAATCAGTTCCGCGCCCCCGTTGCCGGGCGCTACAAACTCCGCCTCTGCGCCCACTCCTTCTGGGCCGGCCCGCACACCGAGAAACAGTGGTGGCATCCGAGCCTCACCTCGGTCTCCGCAGGCCGCACGCACGAACCGATCAGCCTCTATGCCTCCCTCCCACCGCAGCAGTTGCGGAAGCTGGGCAGCGTGGATTGCGGCCCCGACCCGACCGTCGGCGAGCTGGACGTCGAACTGCTCAAGGGCGAGACCATCATGCCCGACGCGGCGCGCTTCTTCCGTTCGCGTCCTCCGGGATGGCACAATCCGCTGGCGCAGAAAGACGGTCAGCCGGGCGTCGCCTTTCAGTGGCTGGAAGTAGAAGGCCCGCTCTACGACGCCTGGCCGACACGCGGTCAGCGGCTGATGTTCGGCGACCTGCCCATCAAGGCGGCGGGCAAGGACCGGATGGAGGTCGTCCCCAACGATCCGAACGCGGATGCGGCGCGCCTGATACGCGGGTTTATGCAGCGCGCCTTGCGCCATCCCGTGCAGACCGAAGAGATCCAGCCCTTTATCCAGCTCTTCCATACCGCCCTCGCCTCCGGCGCCAACTTCACGGATGCGATGATCGCTGTCTACTCCGCCGTGCTCTGCTCGCCGGAGTTCATCACCCTACAGCAGAAGCCGGGGCCGCTCGACGACTATGCGCTGGCGGAGCGCCTCTCCTACTTCCTCTGGAACTCGGAGCCCGATGCCGCGCTGCGACAACTGGCGGAGCAGGGAGAGTTGCACAAAACCGCCGTGCTGGCCATGCAGACGGATCGGATGCTCGCCGATCCCCGCGCCCAGCGCTTTGTGGGGGCGTTTCTCGACTACTGGCTCGACCTGCGCAAGACCAGCACTACCTCGCCCGATGAGGTGCTCTACCCCGATTACTACCTGGACGACTTCCTCACGGAATCGTCGGTGGCAGAGACACAGGCCTTCTTTACGGAGTTGATCCGAAACGACCTCCCCGCGCGCAACCTGGTCGCCTCGGACTTTGTGATGGTCAATGAGCGCCTCGCGGCGCTCTATGGCCTGCCGGGGGTCCAGGGCGCCGCCATCCGGCGGGTCGAACTGCCGAAGGATTCCGTGCGGGGCGGGCTGCTCACCCAGGCCAGCGTGCTGAAGGTGACGGCCAACGGCACCACCACCTCCCCGGTCCTGCGCGGGGTCTGGATCACGGAGCGCATCCTGGGCCAGACCGTCCCGCCCCCGCCGCCCTCCGTCCCGGCGGTCGAGCCCGACACGCGGGGCGCGACCACGATCCGCGAACAACTGGACAAGCACCGCACGCAGGCGACCTGCAGAGCCTGCCATGCCAGGCTGGACCCGCCCGGCTTCGCCCTGGAGAGCTTCGATGTCTTCGGTGGCTGGCGCGACCGCTATCGCGCGCTGGGCGACGGGACCAGGGTCGCGGGGTTCGGCAAGAACGGCCAGCCCTTTGAGTTCCATGCGGCCCTGCCCGTGGACCCCTCCGGCGTGCTGCCCGATGGGCGCGCGTTCCAGGATGTGCGGGATCTAAAGCGCCTGCTGCTTCAGGATGAGCGCCAGATCGCCCGCAACCTGACCCGGCAGCTCATCATCTACGCCACCGGCGCGCCGGTGCGCTTCGGCGACCGCCCGAAGGTAGAGGCCATCCTGGACCGTGCCAAACCCGGAGGATATGGGGTAAAATCTCTTATCCACGCCATCATCGAAAGCGACCTCTTCCGGAACAAGTGAACCTGGGGAAATAAAAGCCATGAAGACCGTCCATATCTCCACACCGCGCCCGCTCTCGCGCCGCCACTTTCTGCGCGGGGCCGGCGTTCTGCTGGGCCTGCCGCTCCTGGATGCGATGCTGCCCGCCTTCGCCCAGGCCAACCCGGAGAGCCTGGCCCCCAGGCGGTTCTTCGGCATCTGCAACAACCTGGGCGTGCTGCCGGAGAAGTTCTTTCCTGCATCGGACCAGACAGGGCGCGACTACACGCTCTCGCCCTACCTCCAACTTCTGAGCGACTTCCGCGCGGATTTCACCGTCTGCAGCGGCGTCTGGCACCCCGATGTGGACGGCGGACACCCTGCGGACATCTGCTTCCTGACGGCAGCGCCTCACCCCTCCAGCGGCGGCTTCCGCAACACCATCTCCCTGGATCAGTTTGTCGCCGAGCGCATCGGCCATCTCACCCGCTTCCCCTCGCTCACCCTGGGCGTCAACGTGGGGCGGGGCGCGACCAGCCTCTCCTGTACGGCGGCAGGCGTGATGATCCCCTGTGAGGAGAAGCCATCGGAAGTCTTCAAGCGCCTGTTTCTGGGCGGCTCGCCGGAAGAGGTCCAGGCCCAGGAGCGCCGATTGGCGCTGGGGCAGAGCATCATGGACACGGTCGCGGATCAGACCAAACGCCTGCAGCGAAGCGTCGGGGCGCGGGATCGCGAGCGCATCGACCAGTACCTGACAGGCGTGCGCGACCTCGAACAGCGGCTGGTCCAGTCCGCAGAGTGGGAGAAGAAGCCCCGCCCGGTCGTGAACGAGAAGCCGCCGCTCGATCCCACCGACCCGCGCGAGTACATGGAGAAGGTCCGGCTGATGTATGATATGGCGCGCCTCGCCTTTGCAACCGATTCCACCCGAAATATCACCCTGATGCTCGACAGCGTCAACTCCCCGGCCATCGAGGTGGAGGGCAAGTCCGTCTCGGATGGCTACCACAACCTCTCGCACCACGGCAGGAACCCGGCCAAGCTGGCGGACTTGGAGAGGATAGACCGCGAACACATGAAGCTGCTGGGAGGGCTGTTCGCGGCCCTGAAGGCGCAGCAGGAGAGCCATGAGACCCTGCTGGATCGCACCATGGTTCTCTACGGCAGCAATCTCGGCAATGCCAACACCCACGTCACGACCAACCTGCCCGTACTCTTTGCGGGCGGCGGCTTCCTGCATGGCCAGCACCTCGCCTTCGACCGCACCCGCAACTACCCGCTGCCGAACCTCTTTGTGAACGTCCTCCAGCGCTTCGGGATCGAAGCGGACCACTTCGCCTCCAGCACGGGCACGCTGCGCGGGCTGGAGATGCGTAAAACGGCCTGATCTCTGAGCCGGCAGTTCACCGTGCGCCGGAGGCGATGACTTCGATCCGTGTCCTGTCCGAGCGGTCGTCGGGCAGTGTAACGGGCAGGGCCAGCGCATAGACATTGAAGTGGGAGAGATCCCACCCGATCAGGACGCGGACCGGCTCCTGGCCGGGGTTCGGCGCCCGCCTGCTGGTCAGCCAGACCTTGAACTTCTCGACATCGCTCAGCGAGACCGGCTTCTCCTGCGCCCCGATAAAGGCCGAAAGCAGCAGGCGCTGTTCGGCAGTGAGCTGATCATATGTCAGCTTGTTGCTCCCCTGCTCCTCCGGCGTGGGCGCCGATCCGTCCGCGCCATTCCCGGTCGGTTTGATCTTAAGAATGGCGAGCAGTTCCGAAAGGCCGGATAAGAAGGACTGATCCGTACCCACGCCGTTTTCCGTGCCATCTTCGTTCCCCACCCCGTTCATCCGCATGCCCGCCATCTGCGCCGTCGTCAGGTCGGCCAACTGCGTCACATCCGCATAGGTGGGCACATAGTTCTGCGCTTTCAGGCGCTGGATCATCGCGCGCATCCAGCGGTCGGGGATCTCGTACTGGCGCTGGGTGTACCAGTTGCGCTTACGGAACAGCAGCGTCTTCTCGCGCGGCCACCAGAGATACCCATCGCTCTTACAGAACTGATCCAGAGAGGTAACCGTTGGGGCCTCTGCCGTAGTGGAAAAGGGATCCTCCGTGGGCCGGGCGACCGGCTTGCTGCGATAGTAGTCGGCCAGGATAGGCGCGCCTGTGATCTCCGCCAGCTTTTTGAGATGGTCGATCCAGGTCCCCTGAACCTCCGTTTGCGCGGCGTGGATCTTAGCAGGGTCGGGCAGGGCGGCACGGTCACTCACCTTCACGCGAGTATAGGGATCTCCATGCGGCGGCAGGAGCCAGTGGCTCCGGCTCTCGACATGGGCAAAATCGATCCCATAGTTGACGGTAGTGGAGAAGAAGGAGAGGAAGGCGGTCAGCGACCCTCCGGAGGAGGCGTCTCCGGCGGACTGTACGGTGAAGATCAGCCCTGTCTGCTCCACGCCTTCGTCGGGCCGTTGAAATGCGCTGCCCTTCTCTGCATCAGCCATGATCGCATCATACGCCTGCGTGATCTCCCTTTTTTCGGGCGGGGTGAGGGTATCGAAGGGGATATTGATCCGCTTGCGTGTGAGGAGGGTGGTGCGCTGCTCGGGGTTGAGCATGCCAAAAATGCGGGCCGCGATCCGCCGCTGCTCCTGGTTCTGCAGGTGCTGCTTGATGGGATCGTCTGCCGGTCGCAGAGCGAGCTGTTCGGGGGTCTCACTGGCGGCTTTGACATAGGCGTCCAGTTGCTGCAGCATCAGGTTCCGCGTATTGTTGGCAAGGCCGTCCTCATACTCCTGGGCGCGGACGGTGCGGATCAGGCGGTAGGTGTGCCGATCCCCTTTCTGACTGTGCATCCAGGTGTCATTATAGAGCGCCGCCATGTCCGCCATCACATCGCGCAGCGGGCGGGCCGGGCCGAAGGCGACGATCTTGTCATCGGCGACTTTCTCGTCGGCAGCCAACTCGACGCCGGTCTTCTTCGCCAGCAGCGCCAGCAGATCGCCCACCGGAACGCCCTCAACATTCAGCGCCACCTGCTGCTGTAGGCGCGGATCGTCGGAGAGCGAATGGTCCACCACAGCCCCGGAAGGGAGCGGATCCTGGTTCGCTCCCGACGTGGCTCCTTTGGATTGTTGTATCCGCAGCAGCAGCGGCCCGCCGATCAGCATCAGGCCCGTGCAGAAGATCGCCAACGTGATATAGATTCGGTTCATTCCCATCGCCTTGAGCACTCCTTTGTTCAGTGTGTCCAGAGAGGATCCGGCTGGGAGGGCAGGCATCTGCCCGGCAAGCAGGGTGGAGGCTGTGTGCAGCACGGAGGCCCGGCACGCTTCCGGAACGGCATGGCTGGCGCGCGTCGTCAGCAGGGTGAGCAGCGCCGCCGCCGAGAGGACCGTTCCCTGCCGGGCAAAGTAGCGCCGCAGCTTGTCGAGCGCACGGGAGGCCCGCATCTTCGTCGCCGCCTCGGAGATGCCCAACAGGTCGCTGGTCTCCCGTACGCTGCGGTCCTCGAAGAAGCGCAGCAGCACCACCTCCTGCTCCCTGGCGTTCAGGGAGGCCAGGGCAGGGCGCAGCATCGGCGTCAGGCTCTCCCACGCAGGCTCCGCGTGTTGTTGCTCTCTCATCGCTTCCACGGCTTTCTGCTCCACGCGTTTGCGGCGCGCCTCCTGGCGGAGGGCGTTGCGGCAGGCAAAGCGGGCCGTGCGAAACAGCCACCCTGCCAGCGAGACGTGGTCCTGCAGGGAGGGCGCTTTTCGGGCCAGAATGAGAAAGACGACCTGGGTCACATCCTCCGCCAGGGCGGCATCGTGGACCTCGCGCAAGCAGGCGGAGTAGACGAGCGCAAGGTGCCGCTCGACCAGTTGCGCAAAGGCGGCCTGGGAGGCGTGGGCGACATAGTCCCGCACAAGTTGCCTATCCTGCATTCCAACTCTCTCCTCTCCTACTTATATCGTGTCCGCTCAGAGGAGATAGGTAACATCCTACGGCAGCGCCGGTCCGGGTACAGAACGTACCCGTCTATAGGGCGCATTCGCGCCAAGCGTCCTCCGGACGCCTTCCAACGTTGGGAGCATTTCCGTCCGCGAGGACGATTAGCCGAAGGCTCTCCAGGCGGGTACAAGGTCGCACCTGCGGTGCAGTCCAAATCTGCTATTCCCCGCAGATTTCGTTCTGTACCCGACCTACGGCAGCGCCGGTCCGGGTTTCACTCCGTGACCCGCTTCTCTTGATGGTTCAGGATGAAATCCAGGACCGGTCGGGGGTCTTTGGGCGCGGTTGGGTAGTGCCCCACGCCCTCTTGAAGCAGGACGGTGATACTGCCGTTCAGCTCTTTGTAGCGCTTCTCTGCCACCCGCGTCTGCTCGTCGAGGGCGGGATCGAGGCTGCCGCAGACATGCATCAGCGCGACGCCCGCCTTGGCGAGCGGCGCCAGGTTGTCGAGCGGCTGTATCTTGACGCCTCCCGTGTGCAGGATGGGGTTTTCGGCGTAGATGCAGGCAACCCGGTCGGGGTGCTCTATCGCCCAGCCATAGACCGCGCCGGCGGCGCCTCCCTCTCCCTCCAGCACCGGCTTGCGGGCAAAACCGTGCTCGGTAAGGTACTGATACAGTTTGTCCCACTCGGCGTGATCGGGACCATCGGCGTTATATCCCACCGGCCCCACCACAATGTGAAATCCCTTCGCGAGCAGGGCCTGATCCACGACGGCATCGCGAGGCACAAAGCCGGCGCGGAGGACCCAGGGCCTGCCCGCCGCCTCCTTCCTGGGAGCGATGATGGTGATAGGCACAGCAAAGCCCAGGCCAAACTCGTAGCGGTCATAACATGGGGTGAACGCCGGTCCCCGGCGCGTGAGGTAGTAGCCATCTCGGGGAGACTTTGCGTAGCTGCTTTCGAGGCTATAGTAGGCGTATCGGGTGAACCGGCTCCCCGCGATGAAGTCCGGGGTCGGCGGAGCCTTCTCCTGAAAGCTCCGCTCCAGGAAGTCGGCGAGCGGCGTGGGATCGTTGAGGCTGTGCGGGTGGTGTCCGGCCCCATCCTTGAGGATCATGGAGATACGGCCGCCCAGTTGCTGATACACCGCTTCGATGGTCGTCGCGAACTTGAGCAGGAGTGGATCGATGGTGCCGCAGACGAGGATGACGGGCACATCGTTGCGGACGAGATCCGGCAACCTGCGGAGGTTTTCGTCGTTGCCACCAGGATTGTCGGCATAGATGGCGGAGACCCGATCCGGATGCGTGGTGGCCCACATAAAGGCGTACTCGCCGCCCCGGCTCATGCCGATGAACGTCGGCTTCTTCGAGAGACCATGCTTCTCCGTTAAGAACGCATACCAGGCATCCCAGTACTTATCCGGCTTGAGCGAGGCGTCGGCGGAGATGTAGGCAATATGAAAGCCGCGCTTGAGCAGTTCGATCTCCGTCTGGGGCTGATGGTCCCAATAACATCCCCGCCAGGACCAGGGGTTGCCCGGCGCGGGCTGCTTGGGGCAGATCACCACACAGCGTCGCCCGCCCTGGGGCGGCCCTCCAATCCCGAAGTTCTCGTTCTCCGGGCGTTTGAAGGGCGTGATCGCCATGGTCTCTCCATCCATCACAAAGTCATAGCGCTCGAACCCGTTGTGCCAGGTGGATTTCTCGCCCTCGAACGGCACATAGGCGGGTTGCGAGGGCGGCTCTTCCCCGCGCGACGGGAGCGCAAAAGCAAGCAGAGACAGCCCGGAGAGCAGCGCGATGAGCACACGCAGCATCAGCATGGTTCCTGGTTCCTTTCCTATGCAAGATCGGGAAGCCTCGGCTTTCGCCCTGGAGAGGCGTCCTAAGCGCCTGGCTTCGATCCTGATATTACCCCAAACCGAAACCTCCATGGCGGAGGATGCCCGGACCGATAGGCATGCGGGGAGTGCGGGTTTGTTGAATGTCTGGCCTGTTATCTCCTGTCACGCTCGGTATGGACACCCGTTCTCCTATTTTGAGCACAGCCCACGGGCCTGTGCTTTTCAGCAAGCAATTCCAGTAAGAAACCGTCACAAGACAACAAATCAGAGGGAGATTCCATGCAAGTCAAACCTACGCATTTCTACGCCAGAGCCGGGGTCTTGATCCCCCTGGCGGTTACCTGTATCGCGGGCTTTATTCTGACTGCGCCTACCGCCGTTTACGCCCAGGATCGCGGGCACGATGAGGGGCGAGACCGGCGCGACGAGGGACATCGGGACCGTGGCGAAGAGAGACGCCGGGATCGCGATGAAGATCATGCCCGCTTCACCCACTCGGACGAGGAGCGCCATTTCGAAAACGGAGTGACCTTACATCGGGGTGTGCCAATTACGGATCACCATCTCGACGTCTTCTTTCCGCACCACTACTACTCCTATCCGCACTATGTGGTCAGCCGCGACGTCGGCCATGTGATCGCCTCGCCATTTGGTCTGTATGTGGGGATTTTTCCGCCCTTTATCGACCGCAGTGCCGTACTGATCGCCGCGCCGCGCCATGTGTACATCGATATCCCCATCTACGTCCACGGCGACTATCGGGTCTATCCCGATGGCCGAGACGACTACTACCTGCACCATCACGACGAAGATGATCGGTGGAAGGATGATCCGGACCTGCGGCACGCGGTCTACGACCTGGAGGATACGTTCCGGAACGAGGATATTGCACTGCTGGCTCCGCTGACGGACCCAGCCACCCGGATCGCGATCTTTGAGAGAGGGCGCTACCAGTACACGGTCGCTCCCGACGACTATCTGGACATGACCCGCGATTTCCTGCGCAACGCGCATACTGTCGAGTTTACCGCCTATCGGGTCCATTCCAGGGCGCGCGGGGTCAATCAGGTCTTTGTCCGGCACGTGTATCAAGATCAGCGTGGGGAGAACCACACCGTGTATCTGTGCATGGTGATGGAGCGCATCCACGACCGATGGACCATTACCCAGATCGACACCTCTCCCGCGCACAGCTAAGTGCGCGGTCAACGGAAATAGCGTTACGACTTATCGACCTATCGCTTAAATCTCGCGCAATGCTGAGTTCGGGCACACAACGTGCCCGTCTCCTCCACCCCCTCGGACCAGTGGCGGGGGCGGAGACCACGGGCCTTCGGCTGAGCGTCCTCCGGACGCCTTCCAACGTTGGGAGCAGTTCCGTCCGTGAGGACGGTTAGCCGAAGGCTACATAGACGGGTACGTTCTGTACCCGGAAGAGCCCGCCTGCGTAACGTGAGTCAATAAGTTTACTTTTTTGAGGTGAGCTTGGCGAGCGCCGCTTTCAGGTGAGAAAGCCGATAGGGCTTGAAGAGATCCGTGATGTCCGGGTCTGAGGGAACCAACTCAATCGCCTCTTTGTAAGCGGCAATGGCCCGTTCGGTCTCCCCATTTTTCGCATAGAACTCCCCCAGGTCTTCATAGGCGCCGGTGGACTTCGGGAAGAACTCGACACGCAGATTCCATATCCGTGCGGCCTCCTCTTTTTTGCCCGCTTCCTGCAGGCCCGTTGCTGCCATACTAAGATCGAATTCCTCGATGTCGGCGCGACACTGGCGCAGCAGCGTCTCAGCGGCCTGCATGCCCTGCTGTGCTATCAGCCCCAGCAGTTGCCGCCCCGTCGGAGGCAGCGGCGCCGGCGCGCGATAGCGCAACGCGAAGGAGGCATCTTGCCCTGCCCCGTCGAGGCTGCGTTTGAGCAGGGCGTCCGCATCCGCGTCCCGCTTCAGCGTCAGGTCGAAAAAGGCCAGTACATGGCGGCATACACGCTCATAACTCTCCCGGCGCAGGCGTCCGATGGAGGCGTCTTTCTCCTTATTCGGCAGCAACGCCCCATGGACGGCGCCATGGGTCAGATAGTCGTTGTGTTCGAGAGATGCCACTGCGGCCTCATAGCGGGGCGCATATTTCAAGTACCGCTCCAGGGTCTCGAACTTTGGCTTGTTCTCCACCGAGGCGAAGCGCAGCACCGGAACCGAGTAGGCGCGGCTGCGACCCTCCAATTGCGCCTTGAGCTTGGCAAATCCCGGAAAGTCGATCCCGACGTTCTCCACCGTCGAATCGAGGCTGACGACGGCATCTATCGGGGAGTTGGCTTCGCTTCGCCAGGCCAGCACCGCCTGTGCGCCGTAGCTGTGCCCCAGCACGCCCAGGCGCTCCGCATCCACAAAGGGGAGGGTCCGGGCATAGCGGAGCAGAAAGGTCAGGTCCTTGAAGGAGCGCGTCAGGTCCCAATTGACATCGAGCCGCGACGAATCCTCCGCTTCATAGGCGCTGGACATCACCACATAGCCGTGACTGGCAAGATATTCGAACAGCACCGAGTTGTCTTCGTAGGAGCCGCCCAGCCCCGGATGGTAGAGGATCAGGGGAAAGCGCCCACGCGGGGGTGCAGCGTTCCGGACCGCATGGGTCGGGGTTGACAGGAACGTTGCCAGCGCCTCGCGCTCCTCGGCGTCCCACTCCTGAGGAGGGTTCTCCGAGATCACCTCCGAGCGGACGACCTCCTCGGTATAGCGCGCCAATCGCTCCGAAAAAGTGTGGAACCTGGGGTCTTTCGAGACCTGCGGCAGATAGTCGCGATAGACCATGGGAGGGCGATCCGTCGGCTTTGCGGGATACCAGATCGCGAGGAAAATCGGTCGCGCCGGTTTCGCTGAAGCCTGCCTGGCAGGCGAGGGATACTCGGGATCGTACAACCGGGTGAGATCGAATTGGATCTGGCTTTGAAACCCGACGGCATACCGGCCAGGCGGTAAATCGCCCCACAGCAATCGCTCCTGAGCCTGCGCCATGCGGAGCCCACAACAGAGCAGAAGCGCGCTCTGCAGCAGGAGCAAGACCATCAAGCGGCGGGCAATGCCGATGCCTTCGCCTCTCCTTATCACGATCTTAAGAGACATTACGTTCTTCCTTACTCATCTTACGCAGGCGGGCTATTCCGGGCACAGAACGTACCCGTCTATAGGGCCTTCGGCCAAGCGTCCTCCGGACGCATCACAACGTCTGCCTGTTTGGCTTAACGGCGGGGGATGAACCGCTCGCGCAGTTTGACCACAGAGATAAAGTTAAAGGGTTCGCCATCAAAGACGATCTGGCGTTTGTCCTTGTCGGCGTCGGCACGGCGCTGGAGGTAGTCGGTGATGTTCATCCAGCGGATGACGCCATCGGAACTGCGGATGACAAGAAACACCGGATAGGCTTGCGTTTGCCAATACTCCAGGTGGCGCTCCTCCTTGATATAGAAGACCTCTTTGCCGTCCCGCTTGCGCGTGGTGAGATACGAATCGCCGGACTTGAGCTGGAGATAGACGCGCTTTCCGCTGGCCTTACCCTCGTTGTCTTTGAACTCGATCTCACCATCAATACCCCAGTCGGAATTGGGCGTTGGGCGGAAGATCTGCCCGGCCTCTGCAACGACGGTGAACGCCTGCCCGACAAGGATCAACTCCAGGCTCTCCCTGTCCAGGTTGATCTGGGCCTGTGCATCCAATTCCTGCACCCTCTTCTCGAACTGGTCGGCCTGAAACTTACGCTCGATCAGGTCGAAGAGGGGGATGCGCTTAGGGCAATAGAGGCAGGGGATGTCCTTCTTTCCGGTTTCGAGGCGGGCTTTGATGGCCGCTTTATCTACCACGAGCTTACCGCACTTCGGGCAGGCGTAGTCGCGTTCGCGTACTACCTCCTGGGCGCGTTTGAGCAGGTGTTCATGGATGAACTTGATAAAGATGACGCGCGTGTCATCGGGCACTTCGTTCTCGAAGAAGACCTTGATCTCGCCGATCCCTTCATTAACGCGCTTCATCACCAGGCCGATAGTCCTGCGTTCGGGTGTCCAGAACTCCGCCGCGTTCTTCCATAGTTCCTTTTTGTCGAAGAAGCCGCTGTAGTGGAGACGTACCACCAGGGTGGTATAGAGATTGGGCAATGGTCCGGAGAAGCGGTAGGTAACGAAGACGGTCGGGTGATCCTGGATGTCGCGCTCCCGATTGTATTGCGAAGGGAAGACCAACAGGTCTCCCGCGCCGGTGGTCTCCCGAATGCAGAGCGATTGGTCCAGGAAGGTCTGCACCATAGAGCGCAGCAGCACCTCCTCCTCGTCCTTCTGAGCCAGGCGGGGCAGATCCCCGGCGTCGAAGGTGCCTGCCAGCACCTCTCTCTCGGCGATGCAGCCGATACCGTCCACATGCGCGCGGGCGGCGCGAACGACGGCGGAGGCGTAGCTATTCATCTGTTCCGGCTGCAGGAGCACAAAGTCGCCGAATGCCAGCGGCTTAATCAAGCCCTGGCCGCCGAGCAGGGAGACGACCGTGCGCAGTTCGTCCTCCGTGAAGGTCTCTGCGGGCAGCGCCAGTTGCAGCCGCTGGCGCAGTTCCGTCAGGCGTACCAGGACTATGCCCTCGTCTTTGAGGCGGACGATGGCGTCTTTGAGCGCCTTGAACAGGCGCGTCGTCCCGGTGACAGGCAGGCGCTCCCAGGGAATGTAGCGCGCCAACGCCGCTTTCAGCTCCGCGCAGCCCCGATCCAACTGCGCGCTCGTGGCGAAATACTCGGCGAACCCACGCTCCTCGCAGAAGCGTCGGATCTTCTCCTCGGTCAGCGTCACGCTGCTGCGGTCGGTACGGGCTGCCACCAATAGTTTGATAGGATCGCGTTTGACGGCAGCCTTGAGCGCCTTCTCCCAATCGCCGATCTCCCGGAGCGGATCATCGAGCCGGGAGGCATCGAAGAGCATAAGGGCCACGGCAGTCTCATCAAGAAACAACTGGTGTACCAGTCGGTACTCCGGCTGCCCCGCCAGATCCCAGAGCCAGACTTCCCGTTCGATTCCCGGTTCGACAACCGTCTGCGGCAGCGCCAACGGCCAGACCTGCATCCCATGCGTGGATTCCGTGACGACCCAGCGATCCTCCGCCAGGCGATGCCCTAACCCCGACTTCCCGACGCCGCTCTCGCCCATCAGCACGACCTTGGCGTTGGTATAGCGCACATTCGAGACAAGCACCCCCGGCGAGACAGGCGATTTGTTCGCCAGATGATAGACATAGACGCTCCCATTATCGTTGCCCGCCACCATGCGCGAACCGCCCTGACTGATAGCGACAGCACCGAAAATGTTCGTCGCTTTCAGCGTCTGCAAACAGGCCAGGGTCTCCAGATCCCACAGCTTGAGCGTGTTGTCACCAGACCCCGACACCATCCGCTCTCCATCCGGATGCACACACACCGAGTAGACTGCTGCAGTATGTCCCTCAAAGGTCCTCAGACACTGACCGCTCTCCAGGTCCCACAGCTTGAGCGTGTTGTCATAGGACCCCGACACCATCCGCTCCCCATCCGGATGCACACACACCGAGAAGACTTCTCCTGTATGTCCCTCGAAAGTCCTCAGACACTGACCGCTCGCTATATCCCACAGCTTGAGCGTGTTGTCATAGGACCCCGACACCATCCGCTCTCCATCCGGATGCACACACACCGAGTAGACTCTTTCTGTATGTCCCTCGAAAGTCCTCAGACACTGACCGCTCGCAATGTCCCACAGCTTGAGCGTCTTGTCACCAGACCCCGACACTAACCGCTTCCCATCCGGATGCAAAGCCAGGGACCTGACTGCACCTACATGGCCTCCCTGTCTCCAATCCAGGGTAGCCGGCGGGGGAAGATCGGGCATTGCGGGTTGCGCTTCCAGGGAGATAGGGAGGCAAGCCTCCACTAGCTCTCGGTAGGCCGCATTATCCTGGTTGCGCCAGTCTATATAGTCATAGCGGCGGAGGGTTTCGGGAATATCGCAGTCCTGAAGCAGCAGAGGAAGGAAGCGGCACTGCTTGTCGGCAGGGTCACGGAATAGGGCGGCGTTACGCTCCCAGTCGGCCCATTCCGTGTCAGAGACATTTGCAGACATCACCAACACCAACGCACGTGAGCGTCGCAGGGCACTTTCGACCTCATGGACCTCGGGCGAGGGGGTTGGAGCCTGGTCCCAAACGCGCAGGCCCTCCTTGTGCAGACGCTCCGCCAGTTCCTGAACGGTCGCCGTGTCCTTTGTACTGTAACTGAGGAAAACATCATAATCAAACATTGGCCCCCACCCCCGACCCCTTCCCCCATGAATGGGAGAGGGGGGACTGTACCTTTCAAGGTTATGCAAAAAGAGAAGAACCCACGCATTGCGCAAACTATCGCGAACTTTCCCGTGAGGTTTCTGTTCGTGATAATTCGCGCAGGATGTGGGTTCTTCCTGCGGGTTTTCTCTGCCCGGCGTTGAGGTGGGCTAGGGCTCGGTCCAGCGGTAGGGAGCGGCCCCGGCCTGGGCGGCGGACAGCGCCTGGCTATGGAGGCCGAAGGCGAGGAAGGCGCGCAAAAGCCGGGTACTGTCGCCGCTTTTCTCCATTTTGAAGAACTCATGGTCGTCGTCCGCAAGGAAGAGCGCATGGTGCGGATAGGCGGCAGCGAGGGCAATGGCGGACCGGTAGTCCACCGTGTGATCCCAGCGTCCGGAGAGAAGAAACACCTCCGTACGCAATGTATGCAGTTTCGGCAGGTCCAGGGCGGGCGGCGGGATCTTTCCGGCCTCGCAGAGTTCTACCAGGGGTTTAGCAAAGTTATAGGTATTCTCCAGATCCGGGTAGAGGACGCCGGACTTCAAGCGCTCCCGGGCGCCGGAGGGATAGAAGAATTCAAACTCCCGAATGCGCACCGGAATGCCCTCCGGGGAATCGAAGAAGCGGGAGACCTCCGGAACCTGATACGCCTTCTGCGCCTCCTCGAAACGACGATCATCGCCCGCAGCCAGGGCGCGGATCAGGGCGGCGCGCTCGACGGAGAGCCGCTCTTTAGGGACAAAGAAGTTCTGGCGCTGCAGCGTCATGATGAGGGCCGGGCGCCGGGCGGCATAGCGTTTTAAGGCGTCCAAAAGCAGCGGTTGGAGCGCCGGATCGTCCTTGCCGATCTCCTCCCAGAAGCGATCCGAGTTCAGCCCCAGTTCCCCCTCCATGAACGGATTGACCGCCGCTGCCGTGAAGGCTCGCCGCACATGCGCGCCGTACCGGGCGAGGTACTGATGGACCAGCATCGCGCCTCCGGATTGTCCCCAGAGGAGGATCTGGCCGCGCTTGCCCACGAGCGCGCAACGTACCGCCTCGATGTCGTCCAGGTACTGGTCAGTTTGAAAGATACGCCATGCCTTGATCCAGTCGGGCTTTCCGTTTGCATCCAGGGCCGCATGGATGAATGCGGGGGTCGCGCCCCGGTTCACGATGCCGACCACATTGAAGGCGTCGCCGAAGAGCTCCTGCTGCAGTTGCGCGACGCTGCCTTTGCGCAGGTAGAACTGCTGCGCGTCCGCGAGGGCAAACACCACCGGCTTGGCCGGGTCGTAGGGCGCGCCGAATTCGTAGTAGAGGTCCGCCTGACCCAGGTTGTTGGCCTTATGGTCGAGCGGCACACGGAGGGTTCTGCCGAGATCGGCAGGCGGCGCGGGAGGGTCCTGGGGTGCGTCGGGCTGTTCCATAATAATGGGCAGCAGGGAGAGCAGAGCAAAAACGCAGGAAATCATGTCTCGATGCCGGTCCTTTCCGAGCGAGGGTAGTTTCGCGAGCGCCATTCTACCCCGTCAGAGACCCGGCTGTCTTGATCTCCTTTAGCCGTTTTGGCACGGCTTAACCTGCCCGGTGCGCCTTCCGGTAGGCGGAGGGAGTGAACCCGGTATGGGCGCGCAACTGGCGGCAAAACTGGCTCTGATCCGTAAAGCCCGCCTGCAGGGCGATTTCGACGAGCGTGGCGTCGGTACACGCGAGCGCTCTGCAGGCTGTATCCAGGCGCAACTGCCGGATGTACTCCCCCACCGTACAGCGGTAGTAGCGGCGGAAGGTGCGCGCCAGATGGACCGGATGCACCCCGGCCTCGGCAGCGAGGACCTCCAAACGCGGGTTCTCCGGAAACTGCTCCCGCAACCGTTCGGCGACCTGCCGCAGCCAGCGCGGCTGCTGCTTCTCGTCGGGCGTGGTGCATCGAAACAGTGCGACAAGCGTCTCCAAAACCAGGCTCTCGATGGCAAGTGACGAATAGCGGTCCGGTTCCTGGAGTTCGCGCAGCAGGCGCGCCTTCAACGCAGTGAACGGCCCTCCCGCTACACAGACCCGCTGCGCTCCGATGTCCTGCTTCCTCCGGAACTGTTGGGGCCACTCCGGTTTCATCTCCACGGTAAGCGCGCGTAACCCGCTCTCTTCGATGTGAAAGGCATGCACTTCCCCCGGCGGATGGTAGATCAGCGAGGAGGCGTCAAAGGGGGATGAGGCGTTCGTATAGTATTCTGTCAGGCCGCCCGCCAGAAAGCAGGTGAGATAGGCAGGCTCATGCACATGACGAGGATACCGCAAGCCGCCTGGATAGAGGGTCTCCTCCAGATGGAGGCCGGGCGTCATATAGGACCGCACGACCTCGATGATCGGAAACGCGTTAGACATTCTGGTTCTGATCCTGCATCTATCACAAATCCTGGGCCAACTGACGTCGCATCGCGCGATTTTCCGCAATGGCGCGCTCAAACTCCTCGAATTCCTTCTCTGCCATGCGCGGCTGCGAACGCACAAAACGCATGATTTCCGCTCCCGACCCACTTCCGACCGCAGGCGGCAGGATGCCCAATCGCGCCTGTTCCGGCGTAGGCGCAGGGCGCTGCGGAACGACCAACTCTGATTTCGCATCGTCCAACAGAATAAGGCGTACCCGGCGGCCAGTAAACTGCGATCCCAGCGCAGCGACTTCTTCCCATGTGCCTTCAAACTCTTGCAAAGGTTCGTTCATGGTTATGCCTTTTAACTCTTTCCCAAGCTAAAATAAGGGAGCGCGAATCGGCGCGCTCCCTTATTTTACATCCATACTACCGAACGCGCAAGTTACCGGTCGCGCTCTTTGCCGTCGTTGATGGCTGCCTGCGCCGCCGCCAGGCGTGCGATGGGCACGCGGAACGGCGAGCAGGAGACATAGTTGAGGCCGAGCCTGTGGCAGAACTTCACGCTCTCCGGCTCCCCGCCATGCTCCCCGCAGATGCCCAGCTTGATGTCCGGGCGGACCTTCTTGGCGCTGTCCACCGCCATATGCATCAGCATGCCGACGCCCTGCTGGTCAATGGTCTCGAACGGGTCGGAGGGCAGGATCTTCTTCTCCACGTAGGGGACCAGGAACTTGCCCGCGTCGTCGCGTGAGTAGCCGAACGACATCTGCGTCAGATCGTTGGTGCCGAAGGAGAAGAACGTCGCCAACTCCGCCAGTTGGTCGGCCACCAGGCAGGCGCGGGGGATCTCGATCATCGTGCCGAACATGTAGTCGATGGGAACGCCCTGCTCCTCCACGACCCTCTTCGCCACCGCCTCCAACTGGGTCTGCACCGTCTTCAGCTCGTTGACGTGGCCGACCAGCGGGATCATGATCTCGGGATGAACGTCCTTGCCGGATCTCTGCACCTTCGCCGCCGCCTGCAGGATGGCCCGTGTCTGCATCTCCACGATGCCGGGGAAGACGATGGAGAGGCGGCAGCCGCGCAGGCCCATCATCGGGTTCGCCTCGCGCATCCCCTCGACCGCCTGCAGCAGCGCTTCCTTCTTGTGCAGTTCGGCGGGGTTGTCGCCCTTGACGCGCAGCTCCGTCACCTGCACCAGCAGTTCGTCGTGCGAGGGCAGGAACTCATGCAGCGGCGGGTCGATCAAACGAATCGTGACCGGCTTGCCCGCCATCACCTCGAAGATGCCCTCGAAGTCCTTCTGCTGGATGGGCAGCAGGCGGTCCAGGGCGTTCTGGCGGGTCGCGTCGTCCTTCGCCAGGATCATCTCCTGGACGATGGGCAGGCGCTCCTGCTCGAAGAACATGTGCTCCGTGCGGCAGAGGCCGATGCCCTCCGCGCCCAGGTCGATGGCCTGCTGGGCGTCACGGGGATTGTCGGCGTTCGTTCGAACTTTCATGGTACGGAAGCTGTCGGCCCAGGTCATCAGTTCGCCGAACGCACCCGACACCTCCGGAGCGATCAGCTTCAGTGCGCCCAGGTAGACGTTGCCGGACGAGCCGTCCATGGTGATGGTGTCGCCCTCTTTCACCACGATGTTGCCGACGGTGAGGGTCTTGGCCTCCGCGTTCACCTTCAGGCTCTCCGCGCCCGCCACGCAGGGGATGCCGAAGCCCCGCGCCACGACCGCCGCGTGGGAGGTCTTGCCGCCGCGCGCCGTCAGAACGCCCTGGGAGGCCAGCATGCCATGCACATCGTCGGGATTGGTCTCGTCGCGCACCAGGATCACCTTATGGCCTGCGCCGCCATGCACGCCCTGCTCCGCCGCCGTGTCGGCATCGAAGACCGCCGTGCCGACGGCCGCGCCCGGAGACGCCGCCAGGCCGGTCGCCAGCAGCGTCGCGCTCTGCAGCGCCGCCGGGTCGATGCGCGGGTGGAGCAACTGATCCACATGGGAGCCGGTGATGCGCCCGACCGCCTCCTTCTCGTTGATCAGACCCTCATGCACCATATCCACAGCGACGTTGACCGCCGCCGGGCCGGTGCGCTTGCCGCTACGGCACTGGAGCATGAACAGTTTGTTGTGCTCGATGGTGAACTCGATGTCCTGCATGTCCTTATAGTGGTGCTCCAGGGTGTTGCAGGTCTCCGCAAACTGCTGATAGATCTGCGGGTTCTGCTTCTGGAGTTCGGAGATCGGCACGGGGGTGCGCACACCCGCGACGACGTCCTCGCCCTGGGCGTTCATCAGGTACTCGCCGAACATCACCCGCTCGCCCGTGGAGGGGTCGCGGGTAAAGGCTACGCCCGTGCCGCTGTCGTCGCCCGCGTTGCCGTAGACCATGCTCTGGACGTTGACGGCGGTGCCGATATCATCGGGGATCTTCTCGGTGCGCCGGTAGACGATGGCGCGGTCGGTGTTCCACGACTTGAAGACCGCCTCGATGGCCAGGCTCAACTGCTCATAGGGGTCGCTGGGGAACTCGCGGCCCGCGTGGTCGCGCACGTGCTGCAGGAACTGCTCGGAGACGGCTTTCAGGTCCTCCGCCGTCAGGTCCAGGTCGCTCTGTGCGCCGACCTTGTGCTTGTACTCCTGGAAGATATGGTTGTCGAAGTCGTGCTTGCTGAGACCGAACGCGACATCGGAGAGCATCATGATGAAGCGGCGATAGGCGTCGTAGACAAAGCGGGGGTTGCCGGTCTCCTCGATCAGGGCCTGGATGGTCGTGGCGTTGAGACCCAGGTTGAGGACCGTATCCATCATGCCGGGCATGGAGAATTTAGCACCGGAGCGGACGGAGACGAGAAGAGGTTTGTTGCTGCCGCCGAGCTGCCGGCCCATCTTCTTCTCGACTTCGCCGACCGCCTTATGGACGTCGTCCATCAATCCGGCGGGCAGCTTCTTCCCGGCGGCGTAGTATTCGTTGCAGGTGTCGGTGGTAATGGTAAAACCGGGCGGAACGGGCAGGCCGATATTGGTCATCTCGGCGAGGTTGGCTCCTTTGCCGCCCAGGAGGTCGCGCATTTTCGCGTTGCCCTCCTCAAACAGATAGACTCTTTTGGTCATCTCAATACGATCCCTTCTTCGTGCGTCCTCGGACACATTCGCTCTCATGGAATGGAAAAAATACGGGTCTGATGGCGATTGCGAACCGCAACATTGTACCCCGAAACGCCGAAAATAGAAACGTCGTAGTGAGGATAGGCAGAGGAATGCTCGGCCAGGATGGCGAACAGAAATGTACCCCTCGATGAGGTTAAGATGGACGTGCTTGACAGGATCCCTACGAGAGAATCGGATGCAAGACTGAGGCCCTTTCTTGATGCCGGGACGGAGAAGGAAGCTGCGCAGTGTCTGGACCGCCTGCTGAATAGCACGGTGCGCCCCATTGTTGGAGGTGTGTTGAGACATAAGCTGGGAGTGCTGCTCTCTCAGCCGGGCAACTCGAAAGGCAGGCAATCCCAACTGGAAGCCGATGCGGCGGAGCTGTTCCAGGATGCGCTGGTACAGGTCACCTCAGAGCTCTATAGAGTGCGGTTGGACAGGAGCGTCCTGCCCATCGCCAATCTGGCGCACTATACGGCAGCGGTCGCCTATCAGGTCGTCAATCTCTATTTTCGGAAACTTTACCCCCGCCGCGCCAGTCTCACCAACAAACTGCGGTATCTCCTGAATTGCAGGCCGGAATTCTCCCGGTGGCAGACCGACGACGGGGAGTGGCTGGCGGGGTATGCACGCTGGCAAGCACAAACCTGGGAGGTTCCGGAGTGGAATTGCCACAACGGCGCTGCACGCTTTCCATTGGAAAGCGCGCTCTGCACAGAAGGGACCCTGGCGCCGGCGCAACTGGTAGCCCGCATCTTCGACTGGCTCGGGCAGCCCATTCGCTTCGAGGACCTGGTTACCATCATAGCGGATCTCTGGGGAGTGCGTGACCTTCCCGCCGAACCGCTCCCGGAAGACGATACTCGGGAAGCGCTGCCTGCCACCCCAGAGGCGATGGATATCCAGGTGACTTTGCGAACCTACTGGACGGCGCTCTGCGCACTCCCCTCGAACCAGCGCTGCTGCCTGCTGCTCCAGGCAAGCGACCCATCGGGGAACAGCCTGATCCACATTTTTTACACCTGTGGTATCGCCTCTCTGATGGAGATCGCTGCGGCAGTCGTGATGCCTGTCGAGGCGGTGGCATCCATCTACCCGGAGCTGCCCTGGGACGATAAAACGATCGCTGGAAAACTCGATACCACTCCTCTGTATGTGACACGGTTGCGCGGCATCGCGCGCAGGAAGTTACGCAAGGCAATGCAATCCGAGGAGGAAACAAAGTCGGATGATTGACCCCCCAGGAAACCAGGGACACCTTACCCAGGAGGAGGCGGATGCCTATCTACAGCGCTCCCTCCCATCGCAAATGCGCTGGAATCTGGACCAGCATCTCTCTACCTGCCAGGAGTGTCGGCGGCGTGTTCGGCTCGACGCCGTAGAGACGCAGGCGACCGCGTTTCTGGAGTCCGATCTGACATCCCTGCAGCCCGAGGAAGAGGCGCACCTCTCTTATGAGGAGATGGAAGCCTATTTGGAGAACCGTGCCGACCCCCTGTTACGAGAGATCGTAGCAGAACATAGCGCCCTGTGCGCCCTGTGCGCTACGGAATTGCGCGAATTGCAAGCGTTTCGCCTGCTGGTTCTGGAAGAGGCATCGTCCGCTTCTGAAGAGCAGTCCGCATTGCACGACACGACCGGTCCGGTTCAGGTTACCGGCGGAAGGGCCTTGCTGACCGGAGTGCGTTCGCTGTCACGCACCGTATTAAGTCGAATAGAGGAATTGATCGCCGAGGGGTTCGTCAAGCCGTTTCAATCTCTGCAAAACCGGCTCGAACTTCTGAAGCGAGCAACGGCTCCCACTCTGGTACGCTCGCAGGGGCAAGACGTTCCGATCCCACTCTCCCCCGCCTCTACTGCCATTCGCTCCGCCGCTCCTATTTTTCAATGGACACCTGTGCAAGGGGCGAACGCCTATCAAATGGTAATCGCTACGCTCGATAAGCAGGGCGAACGAACCCTGCTCTGGCAGGGCATGGCGAATATGGAGAACGCCATGCCTCTTCCCTCCACGCTCTCTCTGGAACCGGGCAAAGCGTATTTGTGGTATGTTAAGGCACGGGTCGGAAAGGAGGAGCGTCCCTCTCCCTTTGCGGGATTTGTCCTCCTAACCTCGGCAGCCCAACAGGAGGTTGCGCAGGAAGAGCGTACGCTGGAGGCCTCCGCGCTGGCGCTTGCCTGCTTGTACGAGCGATATGGCCTCTACGAGGAGGCTCTCTCTCAAGCGGAGCGCCTTCTCTCGCTGAACCCCACTCACCCCCAGGTCCTGAAAATGCATCAGCATCTGCGCATAATGTTGGCCCCACCCCTGTCTTCTCTATAGGAGGAATGGCACATGTTGATTGTCGAAGCCCTGACCGCAGATGGCCCTGGGGCGCAAGTCGGGCTGCGCGCGGGAGATCAACTGCTGGCTTACGACGGCCATCTGCTTTCCTCGCCTGCTCAGTTCCAGGCCCTCTCGGAAAATGCGGATCGAACACTTAACCACGCTCTGCACCTCTGCCGCAAGGGGGAAGAGGTGCGAACGCTCCCGGTTCCTGCGGGCGACCTGGGGGGTGAAGTACGCCCAGAGTTGCCAATAGAGGTGCTGTCGCTCTACCGGGCAGGTCAAGAACGACGCGCCTCAGGCGTTGTGGAAGAGACCCTTTCACCCTGGATGGAGGCTGCGGAGAGAGCCCAGGATCCAACGGTATCCGCCTGGTTCTGGATGCGAATCGGCAAGATCTATGAGGAGCAAAAAGCCTGGGCATTGGCACAGGGTGCGTATGCGCGTACGGAACCCCTGTTGGAGAGCGCCGATAGCGCGGTTCGGTATTGCTGTGCCATGGCTTTAGGCAACTACTTGGAAAAGCAGCAAGCCTACGAGCAGGCATGCGAGCGCTACCTGGCCGCGTTGGCCTTTGCTGAGAGCAGCGGTTATGCACTGTGGCTGGCAGCCAGTTTACATAATCTGGGGCGCATCGCCTATGATCGCAGGAATCCATCGCTGGCGCTGGATTACTATCATCGTGCTCTGGAGATCCGCGAACGGCTTGCGCCCGATTCGTTGGAGTTGGCGAATACTCTCAACAATATGGGGCTTATCGCGTATCATGGTGGCGATATGTCGCTTGCAGAGAGCTATTTTCGTCCTGCTCTGGAGATCCGCGAGCGGCTTGCTCCCAATTCGCCGGAGGTTGCCAGGAGTCTGCACCATATAGGGAATGTGGCCTGTGATCGTGGGGATCTATTGCTCGCGGAGGACTACTATCATCGTTCTCTGGCGATCTGGGAAGCTCTTATGCCCGATTCGACGCACACAGCATTTTGCATTCATGGATTGGGCATAATCGCCGCGCAACGCGGCGATTATGCTAAGGCCGAGAAATACCATCGCCGTGCGCTGCCACTCTATCAACGCTTCGCTCCGGATTCTCTGTATGTAGCGGGTTGCCTGCACAGCCTCAGCTTTGTGGCCTTCCAAAGGGATGAGCTGGCGCTAGGTGAGGAGTACCAACAACGGGCTCTGGAGATCCGTGAACGGCTTGCTCCCAACTCGACAAAAGCAGCCAATAGCCTGGAGATGCTGGGCTCTATAGCCCTGCGTCGTGGCGAAGTTACAAAGGCCGAAGCTTACTTGCATAGGGCGCTCGCCATCCATGAACACCTTACCCCCAACACGACCCATGTCGCGCATCCCCTCCATAATCTGGGGGATGCGGCTGGCAAGCGCGGCGATCTCGCCGCAGCAGAGGACTACTATCGCCGTGCCCTGGCGGTCTGGGAGCGTCTCTCTCCCAACTCCGTCCGCACCTCATCCTGTCTCCACAGCCTTGCGGCGATATTGCAAAAGAGACACAAGTTTGCTCAGGCCCTCCCGCTGCATCTGCGCGCCGTGGCTATTTTGGAGAGCCAGCGCTATCAGATCCCTTCTATTGAAGCACGCTCCTTCCTGTTGGCCGAACACATCCAGAAGTACCTTGGTCTCCTCCAGACCTATCTCCATCTGAAGAATCTAGCGGAAGCCTTCGCCGTCGTTGAGCGTGCACGGGCTAGGAGCTTCGTCGAGATGCTCGTGGAACGCCGCCTCAACTTCACCTTGGATGCTCCTACGGAACTGCTCCAAAAACAACAAGCGCTGGACCAACAACGAGGACAGACCTATACGGCGCTCGCCACGCTCAACGCCGATGCAGATACCGCTCAGGTTCAAAACCTTCAGGCGTATCTCCAGGATCTGGAGATCCAACAACAGCAATTGACCGCTCAGATCCGAGCCGCCTCCCCTCGCTTCGCCTCCCTCCAATATCCCCAACCCCTCGACCTGCAGGGCGCTCAAACCGCCCTCGATCCTGGAACCCTCGCCCTCGTCTACCAGACCGACGAACAAGAGACCTTCCTCTTCGCCGTCACCCATGACCGCTGCGATCTTCACCGCCTCCCCATCGGACACGAGGAGCTGGCTCAACAGGTTGCAGCCTTCCGCAAAGCCCTCGACGTTCGCCTCCTCGAAAACACGCTTCAGAATGCCCTCTCCCAGGCGCGTAGTCTCTACACCACCCTCCTGGCTCCTGCCAAAGCCTCCATCAAGAAGGCCAAACGTCTGCTCTTATGTCCGGAAGGTCCGCTGCAAGTGCTCCCCTTCACCTGCCTCGTCACCAACAACGCCCGCAAACCTCGCTACCTCGCGGAGGAGATACCCCTCCATCAGACCGTCTCCCTCACCGTCTATGCTCAGACACGCCACGACAAACAACAACGACGACCCCAGCAGGACACTCCCTCCCTCTCCGAGCGGATCGGTGCAGGCATCTCATCTCTGCTGCAAACGGGCAAACGCCTGCTCGCTCTGGGAGATCCCCTCTATCCTCCTCTGACCAACCTTGCGCCCCTCGCTGAGGCGCGCTCCGCCAATCCCGAGCGGGAGGCGCTGCAGAGCCGAGGGCTGAGCCTGACGCCTCTCCCCTTCAGCCGTCAGGAGGTGGAGGGCATCGGAGCCCTCTTCGGAGAACAAGCCTCTCTGCACCTGGGAGCCCAGGCCACCAAGACCATCGTTAAGCAGGAGTGCGCTCAAGCGGGCATCGTCCACTTCGCCTGTCATGGCTGGCTGGATCACCGTTTTCCCCTCAGTTCCGCTCTGGTGCTCTCGCAGCCGGAGGCATTGGGAGAGCAGGCAGTGGAAGGGGATAACGGGTTGCTTCAGGCATGGGAGGTGATGGAGCAGATGAAGCTGGAGGCGGAGTTGGTGGTTCTCTCTGCCTGTGAGACAGGATTAGGTCAGGAGGTGCGCGGGGAGGGCTTGGTAGGATTGACGCGGGCATTCCAGTATGCGGGAGCAAAGAGTGTGGTGGTGAGCCTGTGGGAGATCCACGATGCGAGCACTTCCGAATTCATGCAGGCGTTTTATGCCGCGTTGTCGGAGGGTTGCAGTAAGGATGCGGCATTGCAGCGCGGGATGGCGGCATTGAGAAAGCATCCGAAGTGGAGCCATCCCTACTTCTGGGCTGCATTTGCTCTTCATGGAGACTGGCAGACGTGAATCTCTTTGCTCGGGAACAAGATCTCCCTTCCTGCCGTCCTGTTGGACATGGCGGCATGTCCGCCGCTGGGATTTCGGCAGGCGACGTCCTGGAATGGACGCAGGAGCCTCCGAAACAGGGATATGGGAGATATGATCATGGGGTATCCTTATATGAACGGAGCGCAGCAGGCCTGGGCGAACACACTGATGTTCCTGCCCAATTTCCTGCTGTTTCTGGTGATTCTGGTGGCCGGTTGTTTTGTGGTGAAGGCAATCCGTGCGGTGCTGGTGAAGGGGTTGCAGCGGATGGGCTTGGACAAAGCCGCGGATCGAGGGGGGCTGAAGGCCGCGCTGTCCAAGTCCGGCTATGAACTGAGCGATGTGGTGGGAACGCTGGTCTTCTGGGGGCTGTTTCTGTTTGTGCTGCAACTGGCGTTCGGCGTCTTCGGGCCAAACCCGATCAGTGACCTGCTGACGCGGATGATCGCGTTCATCCCCAATGTGTTCGTGGCGGCGGTGATCGTGGTGATTTCGGCGGCGATTGCGTCGGCGGTAAAAGATGTCCTCGCCGCGAGCCTGAGCCGCCTTAATTATGGCCGGTGGGTGGCGAACGGCGCGTCGGTGGCGATCCTGGTGGTGGGGGCGTTTGCGGCGCTAAACCAGTTGGGTGTCGCGCCGGCGATCATCAACGGTCTGTTCTACGCCATGTTGGCGATTATCGTGGGCTGCGCCATCGTGGCTATCGGTGGGGGCGGCATTGTGCCGATGCGGGCGCAATGGGAGCGCGCTTTGAACCGTCTCGAAACGGAAGCGCCGCGCATGCAGGCGGAAGTATCCCAGGCGACAGCGGATAGGGAGGCACGGGAGCGCGACCTACAGATGCAGCTCCAGGCCGAGACACGAGAACACACGCCGCGTGTACCCACCTATGATCCGTCGCTGGCAGACAACTTTCCCGAGTAGCTCTCCACCCCACTACGGGAT